>NZ_QULH01000025.1:0-26826 GCF_003481635.1 Clostridium sp. OM05-6BH
TAAGAAATGTCGCTTTCAGTGTCTTAATTTATGAGGCCATTATAATTGCCATAAGATATGCATTTATCTGAGCTTCCGCATATTCGATTTTTTTATCTAAACCGCTTTGCGTAATACAATTATGCTTGCTGTTTTGAGCACGGATCTTAGTTCCATCAATAACAATCAGTTCTCCATCAATGAGCCCCCAACCTTTGAGAATAAGAGTAAGATTTCGTAATGTATTGTGAAACGCAGTCTTATTCTTCTGAACAAAACCTGCAATAGTACCATGATCAGGTGTTATGCAGTTTACCAGCCACATTAATTCCAGGTTGCGTTTTGCTTCTGTCTCCAATGCTCTGCTAGAACGAATCTTATTTAAATAGCCATAGATATGAAGTTTTAATAAATCAGATCGGCGATAAGGTGATTGTCCTCGATTCCTACCACTATACTCTATAAAACCTAGATTTTCTAAATTTAAGGATTCTACATAAGAATCTATTACTCGGACAGAATTATCCTTACTTATTAAGTCATCTAATGAAGTGGTTACCATTCTTGTTTGATATCTATCTGCGCCAACAATATATGCCATAACGAATCCCCCTACGATACTGTATTTGGTAGTTCTATTATAACATTTTTCTTAATCGTTAGACAGTCTGACGTACGGTGGTGTGGGAGGTCGGTAGATAAGATAATTATCTACCTCCTACCCGATTGATAGGAAAATGCATCAAAATGTTCATATCACTGGGATTTAACAATTATTTTAGATTGCCGGATCTTTGCAGCTTTACTTATAATACAACCAGCAACATAATTTTTGCGTAGGTAAAAAGGAGGAGAATATGGTGAGAAAATTACTGAAACGTGCGGGAGTATGTTTACTCAGCCTTTCCATGGTCTTGACGGGGAATGTCGGGATCAGCGGGGCAAGTACATCTTCCCGGAAAGGGGTAGCAGTGGAAACAAAAACGGGAAGCATTGTGATTGATGGCAATGATATCAAGGCAGACAATGTGAATGGACTTACGTATAAGGGATTTGGTATGCTTAGTGCCAATTCTACAAGTGATCTGTTGATGGATTACAAATCACAGAATCCGGAGGCATATGCAAAATTAATGCAGTATTTATTCGGAGGCGAGTACCCGATTTTTACACATGTGAAATTGGAAATGGGTAATGATCGTAACAACTCGACCGGATCAGAGAGTGCAACCAAGAGAACAAAGGGCGAGAAAGCCAATGTGCTTCGTAATCCTGGCTGGCAGCTGGCAGCAGATGCTAAGAAGATCAATCCGAATTTGAAGGTCAGTATTCTGACTTGGCGTACACCCTCTTGGGTGAAAACAGATGAAGATAAGTATATCTGGTACAAACAGAGTATTTTGGATGCTTATGAGAAATATGGCTATATGGTAGACTACATTAATCCAAATACGAACGAAGTATGGGGCGGCGCAGGCGATGTTGCCTACACTAAGAAATTTGCCAAGTGGATCGCGGCGGAAAGCACTAAGACGATCGCGGATGAGAAAGCACTTGCTTTATTCAAAAAGATTAAGCTTGTTGTATCCGACGAGGCAAATGTTGTCAGCAGCGATGTTGCCAACAAGTTAAAGGATGACAAAGAGTTTATGAATGCAGTGGATGTTGTCGGATACCATTATAAGACAGCGGATGATGAAAATAATGCGATGAAGTGGCTGGCAGAGGAAGTGGACAAGGAAGTATGGAACAGCGAGGAGCAGGCAACGTTCTCAAATTCAGCGTTCCGTCCATCTACGACAGATAAAGCGCCGACGGTAGAGGGTACTGGTATCGGTGGCTCCGGCAGTGCATTGGAAATGGGCAATACTGTGATCAAGAGCTTTGTCGAGTCACGTCGAGGTCATGTGATCTATCAGCCTGTGATCGGTTCTTATTATGAAGGCGCACAGTACTCCTTTAAGGAGTTAGTAAGTGCCAGAGATCCTTGGTCAGGATGGATGCATTATGATGCCGGATTGTTGATTTTGGCACATATCAGCAAGTTTGCAGTGACCGGCTGGGAAAATGAAACAAATACTGCCGGCATTTGGCGTGGTGTTGCATCGGCCAGCAAGGCATCTGCTGTACAAGGAACAACCAGCAATGCAGTTGACGGCCGTGGCGGTGGAGAAAACTATATGACTCTGGCAGCACCGACGAAAGATAAT
Source organism: Clostridium sp. OM05-6BH (assembly GCF_003481635.1). Taxonomy (NCBI): domain Bacteria; kingdom Bacillati; phylum Bacillota; class Clostridia; order Eubacteriales; family Clostridiaceae; genus Clostridium; species Clostridium sp. OM05-6BH. The sequence goes on from NZ_QULH01000025.1 coordinate 2,190, forward strand.
TTTTCAACGGTGATTGTTAATGACAGTGAGTATCCAATGACTTATACGCTGCAGACGAAGAATATGAAGTTAAAAGCCGACCGGAAGTTAGAACTTTGGGAGACGAGAGCAGCAGACGAGGGTGCATTTAATGAAAATTATATGAAATGTATTCAGGAATTATCTGCGGACAGCAATGGTGTATATTCCTTTGCGGTAAAACCAAATTCTGCAGTTACGGTTACCTCTTTAGATGTTTCAGACAGCAAAGAACATACAGAGGCAATGCCGGTAGAGGGTGAGCGTACCGTACTTGACACAGATGCAACCGGAGACGTTCAGAACACAGAGGACGGCTATCTGTATGCGGATGATTTTGAGTATACCGGCAAGACCGTTCCTGTTCTTGATGGCAAAGGCGGCTTTACTGGAGAGAAGGAGGATTACATTGCATCACGTGGTGGAGAAAAAGGCGCGATGGCACGCTATACCCATACGTTGAATGGTGCTTTTGAGGTATATAAGAGTGGAACCGGCAATCATGTGCTTCGACAGCAGTTAGATAAGAAATCAACGGGTGTCGGAAGTGCTTGGAATAGTGGAGATCCTGTCACGTTAGTGGGAGATTACCGCTGGACGAACTATACGGCAGCTATTGATGTTTTATTTGAGCGTGCAGCAGATAAGCAGTATGCGCAGATTGGTATCAGACAGACCGGAAGAACACACAATCTTTCGAACAATGCAGGATATTCTTTGAAAGTCAATGATGATGGAAGCTGGATACTGTATCGTGCGAAAATGGGTTCTACATCTTCTAAGGGTACAGAGCTTGCGTCCGGTTCGGTAGATGCAAGTCAGGTAACACCGGGGACTTGGTTCCAGCTCAAACTCCGTGGCGAGGGTAATGTGATCAAAGCATATATCAACGATACTTTAGTCGCAACATATGAGGACAGCAATCCGATCACTTCAGGACGTGTTGCGATCGGCTGCGGTAATTCCTATACAAGATTTGACAATCTGGCAGTAACGAAGATCAAAGGATATGCGCCATATTACAGAGAATATATTGACAATATGGAAACCTATGATCTGACACCACAGAAAAATGCAAAATTGGTATATAACAACAAGTGGTCTCGTACTTGTGCAAATCAGGGAATGTTTGTATATCAGAGAAGTGTTTCCAATAGTACGGGCACAGGCGCATCCATTACGTATACCTTTAACGGAACCGGTTTGGAAGTGTTAGGATACAATAAATCCACAGGAGGAATCGTGAATGTGATGGTAGATGGACAGTCCTACAAGAAAGGTGACGCATTGTGGAATGCAGATAATATGTGTACTGCATATCAGGTGAGTGGACTGGAAGATGGTGAACATACTGTAACGATCGAGGTTGCAAGCGGCAGTCTTGCCGTGGATGCAATTGCAGTGATCGGCTCCATTTACAATAGTGATGAGATTAATGTGACTCCAAAGAAAGGTACAGAAACTGGCCTGCCGGAAGAAGAACTTCCAAAAGATCTGACAGAGGATGTGGTACCGGATATCAGCACTCCGTCACCAAGTCCTGCAGCACCGACAACCGCCCCGACAACGACACCGCAGCCAATCAAAACACCGTCTGTCCGCAAAGGATATTCTTTCAAGGTAAAGGGAGCATCTTATGTTGTGACAGATGCATCCAAGAAGACGGTCAGCTACCGCAAGGCAGCCAATAAAAAGATCAAATCTGCAGCAATACCGGCGACGGTAAAAGTAAAAGCGAATGGCGTCGTATATTCCTTCCGCGTTACGGATATTTCTGCAAAGGCATTTGCCGGATGCACCAAATTAAAGAAAGTAATCATTGGCAAGAATGTTGTTTCCATCGGAAAGAAGGCATTTTCCAAGGCTAAGGCACTCAAAAAGATAACGATCAAGACAACCACATTGAAAAAAGTGGGCAAAAATGCGATCAAGGGCATTTACAAAAAAGCGAAGATATCCTGTGGCAAGAAAAAGCTGAAAGCATACAAGAAGCTGTTCAATGCCAAGACCGGATATAAGAAATCGATGAAACTGACCAAATAATTTATGCAGTAAATTGACCAAAGAAAACGGGAGCTGTGTCGTCCATGTTTGACGAACAGCCCTGTTTTTTGGTATAATCATTCAAATAGACAGATTTGACGAAATACACGAAAGAGGGAAAGGAGCAGATCCTATGTTAGAATCAGTATGGGAACGGCTGCGGGCGTTTGGCTGTAAGCAGACGGAGCATATTTTGTACTGGATCAGCATATGGTGTGTTCTTGGTGTGGGGCTTGTATATATTGCAGCATTTTATATTGCGCATGTAACCGGTAACGACCGGTTATTGCAATGCAAAATGAAGCTGTATTTTGGAATCCCCTGCCCGGGCTGTGGTGGAACAAGAGCAATATGGTCTCTGTTACATGGAAGAGTACTGCAGGCAGTATATTACAATGCATTTGCGGTATATGGTGCAGTATGGTATCTATTGTTTTTTATCAGTCAGACTGTGCAGCGTGTGGCGGCTCGTTTTGACAGGCAGATCAATGGAATGAAATTCCGGGATGCAGCATTATATATCGCCATCGTGGTGCTGATCGTGCAATATTTGTTAAAGCTGTTTGTTCCGGGCTATCGAATATAGCTTTGAAATGCAATGTAGAGACAGGATGCTTAGGCTTATGGACTTCTATTAGCAGGGCGTTATGTCATACAATGTAGAGGTAGTACATATACAAAGTTGAGGAGGATTACAATGGATAACAATCAAAATGAAAATCAGGGTTTCCAAAATGGCAATGCAGGAAATGACTCACAGGGGTGGACGAACGCCAATAATGGCAGTTATCAGAATGGTGGCTATCAGAATGGCGGCTATCAAAATAACAGCTACCAGAACAATGGATATAATGGCCAGCCACAGTATAATTATCAGGGAAATAATTCGCCGGGAAGAGGATATTCCATTGCGTGTCTGATATTAGGTATTTGTGGTATCGTATTTTGCTTTTGCTATGGCATTGTTGGAGTTATCTGCAGTATTGTTGCATTAGTGCTTCATGGTAAGGCAGTAGAGTTAGATGGATTTGAGAGCAGCTACGCTAAGGCTGGTAAGATCTGTGCGATCATCGGAATTGTGATCGGTGTTATTTATCTTATCCTGACCATTCTTGCTGTTGTATTCAGCATGTCAGTTGGCGGATTATCAACAATACTTCGCGCATAAGGAATCTTTAAGTAAAGAAATTTTGAATTATGTAAGAGAGTACCAAAGACAATTGTTGGACGGTACTCTCTTTTTGTTTTGATCGGAGAGTAAGATGTGAACAGTTTTTGAATTATGAAATCTGAATAAAAAAGATTGTTCGAAATTTGATGAATTTATACAATAAATGGGTGCATAATACCAGCAAAATCGGTATTTTGCGGAGATTCGTTAAATGTCAGATATTAGCAGATTTTTGTGTGTTTTGTATGTTTTTCACAAAAATTCACAAAAAATTCAAAAAAATACTTGTAAATTTGTTCATGTTGTTATATAATCATCTTACGAAAACGATTTAGTAAAACGATTTCGTAAACGCAACTTGAAAATGTTCATAAAATTATGAACAGCATATTGATATTTCTACTGCAGTTCATTGCAGTAAAAATATAGAAGCAAACAATTTCTTATTAGAGGAGGTTTTTTTATGAGAAAGAAACTTTTAAGCGTGCTGTTATGTACAGCAATGGCAGCAACCATGCTGACTGGTTGCGGCGGCAGTGACACTAAGAAGGATTCATCAAAAGAAGCTAAAAAAGTTACAGTTTCTGACGGTGGAAAAGTTCTTAACATCCGTGTATGGAACGAGGAGTTCAAGAGCCGTATGACAGATCACTATCCAGGATATAAGAAGGTTAGTGATACAGAAGGTAAGATTGGCGACGTTACAGTTAAGTGGACAATCACACCATCTGATGATAATGCATATCAGAACGCATTGGATGAAGCTCTTAAGAAGCAGGATTCCGCAGCAGCTGATGACAAGATCGATCTTTTCCTTGTTGAGGCAGATTACGCATTGAAGTATGTAGATACAGATTACACACTGGATGTTGTAAATGATCTTGGCGTATCCAAAGATGCACTTGCTAACCAGTACAAGTACACACAGGATATCGTAACAGATTCTAAAGGAGCGTTAAAGGGTGCTTCCTGGCAGGCTTGCCCGGCAGGTATGATCTACAGACGCGACATTGCTAAGAAAGTATTCAAGACAGATGATCCTGAGAAGATTCAGGAGCTGTTCAAAGATTGGGATTCTTTCAAGGCAGCATCTAAGAAGTTAAAAGACGCTGGATACCTTACAACAGCATCTGTAAACGATACATATCGTGTATTCTCTAACAACGTAACATCTAAGTGGGTAGAGAATAAGAAGATTAACGTAGATGAGAACATCAAGGCATGGGTAGATATGTCTAAGGAAATGGTAGACAACGGCGAGACTACAACACATGAGTTGTGGGGATCTGACTGGAGCGAAGGCTTCATGAAGAGCAGTAACGTATTCGCTTACTTTGGACCAGCTTGGTTCATCGACTTCTCCATGGGTTACAAAGATGGTGTAGCACTTGATGGTTCTGTAGTTAAAGATGGTGGCTGGGCACTTACAACTGGTCCTCAGAGTTTCTACTGGGGCGGTACTTGGATCTGTGGTGCTAATGGCACAGACAACAAGAGCCTTGTAAAAGACATCATCGAGAAGATGACAACAGACGAGAGCGTATTGAAAGACATTGTTAGCAAAGACAATGACTACGCTAACAACAGCAAGTTGATGGATTCCTTAAAGGATGACAAGAGCTTCGGTGATAAGGCACTCGGTGGACAGAATCCAGTTCCGATCTTCTCCGCAGGTGTTGGCAACATCGACATGAGCAATATATCTTCATATGATCAGACATGTGCTGAGGAGTTCCAGGCAGCAATGAAGGATTACTTCGATGGCAATACAAAAGATTATGATACTGCATTGCAGACATTCATCGACAAAGTTAAGACAAAACATCCTGAGCTTGTGGGATAATTGTTACAAACATTGTTAAGTAAACTGGTTTAGGAATGTGCCTGCTTACGTTTGTAGGCAGGCACTTTTTTTGAAAATAAGGGGAGGGTAACACTTATGAGTAAACCCAAAAAAGGAAGAGTGGAAAAGCATAATAAGTGGGGCTACATTTTTTTGATCCCGTTTATTCTTACATATGTTATTTTCCAGTTAATCCCACTTATCAGCACGATTTATAATAGTTTTTTCGAAAATTATAGCATGGGCTTAATACAGGTGGGACCAAATTATATTGGCTTAGAAAACTATGCTTCGCTTTTTGAAAGCGGCAAGTTATTGATTTATTTGAAAAACACAATGATAATGTGGGTGTTGGGATTTGTACCACAGATCTTATTATCACTTCTGCTTGGTGCATGGTTCTCAGACACACGATTAAAATTGAAAGCATCCGGTTTTTTCAAAACCGTTATTTATTTACCAAACTTGATCATGGCGTCAGCGTTTGCAATGTTATTCTTCGCATTGTTCTCTGACAATGGCCCGGTAAATGCAATTTTATTACACGCCGGTCTGATCAAAGAGAAGTATTCTTTCCTTTCTCATGCAGGAAGTGCAAGAGGATTGGTTGGATTTATGAACTTTTTGATGTGGTTTGGTAATACCACGATTCTGTTAATGGCAGGTATGATGGGTATAGACCCGGCATTGTTTGAGGCTGCCGAAGTTGATGGTGCGACATCGACACAGGTATTTTTCCGAATCACGATGCCGTTGTTGCGTCCAATCTTAGTATACGTTTTGATCACATCTTTGATCGGTGGTTTACAGATGTTCGATGTACCACAGATCTTGACAAACGGTACCGGTGGACCGACAGATACAACGATGACATTGATCATGTATTTGAACAAACAGCTATACAGTAAGAACTACGGTATGGGTGGTGCGTTATCCGTTCTGCTCTTCATCGTAACGGGTATATTGAGTTTGATCGTGTTCAAAGCATTTGCACAGAAAAAGGAGGCATAATTCATGGATGAAAGAAAAAGTTCAGGAATAGGAATACATGCCAGAAGGGTTCTTGCATATATTGTTTTGATATTCATTTCGATATTGTGCCTGTTTTGGTTTTATGTATTGTTTGTTAACGCAACAAGATCACATGCGCAGATTCAGTTAGGATTCTCTGCTTTACCGAGTGGAGAGTTTATGAACAACTGGGTACATTTGATGCACAGTTCACAGCCGGTTTGGAATGGCTTGTTTAACAGTGTTATTGTCGCTGCTTTCAGTGCCGTTCTGACAACATACTTTTCTTGTATGACGGCATATGCAATTCATGTATACAATTTCAAGTTGAAGAATGTTATGTTTACATTCATCTTGATGATCATGATGATTCCTACACAGGTAACTGCACTTGGTTTTTACCGCTTAATGATGGATTGGAATTTGATGGATTCCTTTATTCCATTGATTGTTCCAGCCATAGCAGCACCGGTAGTATTCTTCTATATGAAACAGTACATGGATTCTTCACTTCCATTGGAGATCGTAGAAGCATCTCGAATCGATGGTGCGGGCGAGTTTAAGACATTCAATATGATGATTCTTCCGATTATGAAACCTGCGATTGCGGTTCAGGCAATCTTCGCATTTGTTCAGAGCTGGAACAATTACTTCATTCCATCATTGCTCTTGACAGAAAATAAGAAGAAGACATTGCCTATCTTGATCGCGCAGTTACGTAGTGCGGATTTCCTGAAGAAGGATATGGGTCAGGTGTATATGATGATTGCATTCTCGATTTTCCCGGTAATCGTTGTATATCTGCTCCTTTCTAAACATATCGTACAGGGTGTGGCACTTGGTAGTGTGAAAGGGTAGAAAGTTTGTAAATACAATTCTTAAAGTGAAGGTTGAACAATACATAGCCAAAATGTGGATTATAGTATTGACGAATTGAAAAAATCATGGTATATATATTATATAAATAGTGTGTTACTTGATTTGAATGAAATTGAGGCATTAACTATACATAAATCACAGGTAATTTATGTTAGTTGATGCCTTTTTCTTTTGCATATTATATAGTTAGCCGCGGATACTATCGGTGAGTGTGTACTTGCTGTTATGCGAGAGAGATATGCCAAACTGCATAAATACAGGAAGAAAGGATGGATGAAAGATGAAAGACAAAATTTTTGAAGTGCTGCAGCGAATTGGAAGAAGTTTTATGCTCCCAATCGCGATCTTACCGGTTGCCGGTCTGCTTCTTGGATTGGGTAGTTCGTTTACGAACGAGACAACGATTGCAACGTATCATTTAGGTGGAATTTTGGGGAATGGAACAATATTGCATGCGCTGCTTGTAATTATGAACAAGGTCGGAAGTGCCGTGTTTGATAACCTGCCATTGTTATTTGCTGTGGGTGTCGCAATCGGAATGGCAAAAAAAGAAAAAGAAGTGGCAGCGTTATCTGCGGTGATCGCATTTTTCGTTATGAATATTTCGATCAATGCTATGCTGAATATTAATGGCAAGATCCTGGAAGATGGGTCCATTGCGAAAAATGTGTTAGAGGGAACCATAGCCTCTGTCTGTGGAATTAATACATTGCAGATGGGTGTATTTGGTGGTATTATCGTTGGTCTTGGTGTAGCTGCATTACACAATCGCTTTCATAAGATCATATTGCCGAATGCGTTATCATTCTTTGCGGGATCAAGATTTGTTCCGATCATTTCCACTATAACGTATATGTTTGTTGGTATTATTTTGTATTATATATGGCCGGTTGTGCAAAATGGAATTTATGCACTTGGTGGATTGGTGACAGGAAGCGGGTATATGGGAACGCTGATCTTTGGCGTTGTCAAAAGGGCATTGATACCATTTGGATTGCATCATGTGTTTTATATGCCATTTTGGCAGACTGCTGTTGGCGGAACCGCTGATGTGGCCGGACACATGATTCAGGGTGGACAAAATATTTTCTTCGCTCAGCTTGCAGATTCTGCACATATTTCACACTTTAGTGCAGATGCAACAAGATATTTTTCGGGTGAATTTATTTTCATGATCTTTGGTCTGCCAGGCGCAGCTCTTGCAATGTATCGCACGGCGAAACCGGAGAAAAAGAAGCAGGTGGGAGGCTTACTATTTTCAGCGGCCCTCACATCTATGTTGACCGGTATTACTGAACCGATCGAATTTTCATTTTTGTTTGTTGCACCGATTTTGTTTGCAGCGCAAGTTGTATTGGCCGGTGCTGCATATATGATCGCTCATATATTAAATATCGCTGTGGGACTTACTTTCTCGGGTGGATTTTTGGATCTGTTCCTGTTTGGTATTTTACAGGGAAATGATAAGACAAGCTGGCTTCGTATCATTCCGGTAGGAATCATTTATTTTATTCTTTATTATGTGATTTTTACTTTCTTGATCAAAAAATTGAATTTAAAAACGCCTGGTCGAGAGGATGATACACAGGAAGTGAAATTATATACGAAGGCAGATGTTAATGCTAAACGTTCCGCAAAGGGGGATGATGGAAATATATCATCGGAGGATACACTTAGTGAAATGATCACGAGAGGTCTTGGCGGTAAGAATAACATTGAAAGTGTTGACTGCTGTGCGACCCGCCTTCGCTGTACTGTTGCAAGTGCAGATTTGGTTGATGATGTTCTGCTTAAATCGACAGGAGCCAGCGGAGTGATCCATAAAGGAAATGGAGTCCAGATCATATATGGACCAAATGTTACCGTGATCAAGTCAAATTTGGAAGAGTATCTTGAAACAGCACCGGATATTATATATACTAATGATAATGAGAGTTGTTCAGAGCCAGATGATGCCACGCAGAGTCAGGAAATTAAAGGAAGTGTAGTAAAAACCGTTATTGTATCCAGTCCGATCACAGGTGTTGCAGCAGATCTGTCTACGGCACCGGATGAAGCCTTTGCGGATCGGATGATGGGTGATGGTGCGGTTGTAACCCCAACGGATGCGATCGTTAAGGCACCGGAAGATGGAGAGGTTGCGTTTGTGTTTGATACCAAGCATGCGATTGGATTTACGACAGATTCCGGTTTGAGCTTATTGATACACGTTGGTATAGACACAGTAAAATTGGATGGTAAAGGATTTGAAGTGTTTGTCGAGAATGGTCAGCAGGTAAAGAAGGGTGATCCATTGATGAAACTGGATATTGATTATCTGCAAGAGCACGCACCGTCAATCGTATCTCCGGTACTGTGTACGGAACTAGAGGATAACCAAAAGGTACGTTTATTAAGGGAGGGAGAAATAAAATCAGGAGAGGAGTTATTCGCTGTTGATTTTTATGAGGAATAATTATGTATAGAGTGACAAAGGTGTTAAATCATAACGCTGTACTTGCGGTGGAACAGGGCAACAATGCACAATGTTTACTGCTTGGCAAAGGAATTGGATTTGGCAAAAAGATTAGCGAAACGATCGATTCCGCAATGGGAGCCAGCGTGTATTATTTACAGGAATATAAAGATCGTGGTGGTGCTGATACTATCATTAAATCGATAGATCCAGAGATTTTGGAAATTGCCAATCAGGTACTTGATCAGGCTGAAAGTGTGTTTGGAACGATTGACCGAAGTATTCTTTTTCCGTTAGCAGATCATATTTATTATGCTGTAGAACGAATCAAAAAGAAGGAGCAGATCAGTAATCCGCTCACAGAGGATATTCGTTTACTGTTTCATATGGAGTATAAAGTTGCTGCTTGTATTATTCCGATATTACAAAAGAAATACCGTATTTCAATTGGTGAGGATGAAGTGGGATATATTGCATTGCATGTGCATTCAGCTATCGACAATGAAAACGTGTCAGATGCGATACAGATTGCACGTGCAGTGCGTGCCTGCGTCCAAATTGTGGAAGAAGCCATGGATAAAAAAATTGACGTTCTGTCATTGTCCTATAATCGATTGATGAATCATGTGCGGTATATGATTGTTCGTGCGATCAAGGGAGAGAAGCTCAAGATGAGTCTGAACGACTATATGAGTGTGAAATATCCGAGTGAGTTTAATATGGCAAAGACTATTTGTGATGAGATTGCTAAAATGGTCAACTGTACATTTGAAGATGCAGAAATCGGATATTTAGCGATGCATATATGTCGTGTGACTAGTGGTGAGTTGGATGTGTAGTATGAAGTAAAAATTTGATCGCAGAAAACAGGAGTATTATTTTCTTTAACAAAAATGGAAGTTGTTATTATAGGTTTATGCTTGGACACATGATACATATTTTGTTAAAAATGTGATTGTGTGTAGAAATGGAGAGGAAAGATGAAGTCATTTAGTTATGTTATTACAGATGCAGTAGGAATTCATGCAAGACCGGCAGGAATGCTTGTAAAAGAAGTTAAAAAATACGATGCGAAGATTACCATTAATAAGGCAGGGAAAAAAGTAGAAGCCGGTAAATTGATGGCAATCATGGCGCTTGGTGTAAAGTGTGGCGATGAAGTTGTTGTAGAGATTGAAGGCGGCGATGAGGAGGCAGCATTTCAGGGGATGCAGAAGTTTTTTGAAGAGACACTGTAGGTATGTTACGATAGAATGGAGGCTGTTATGAAAAAATATAATGGAAAATCGATCTTTAAGGGGATTGCGATTGGTGATATTTTATTCTATCAAAAGGAAAAGCAGCAGGTGAAACGCCAAAGAGTGGAGGATGTTGTCAAGGAAAAAGAGCGGTATCAGATGGCAAGTCAAAAAGCATCCGAACAATTGAAGCAGTTGTATGATAAAGCGTTGCAGGAAGTCGGCGAGGCAAATGCTGCTGTGTTTGAGGTGCATATGATGATGCTGGAAGATGATGATTATGTGTCCTCTATTGTTAACATGATCGAAACACAAGAGGTTAATGCGGAGTATGCGGTGGCTGTAACCGGTGATAATTTTGCAGAAATGTTTTCGCAAATGGATGATGAATATTTTAAGGCAAGAGCGGCTGACGTTAAGGATATTACCGAGCGTTTGATCAGCGTATTGAATGAGCAGGATGATAAGGGTACGCTGGGTGATGATCCGGTTATAGTTGTTGCTGATGATCTGGCACCGAGCGAAACGGTTCAAATGGACAAGGAAAAACTGTTAGCTTTTGTTACAAAATATGGATCTGCCAACTCACATACGGCGATTTTGGCTCGAACAATGAATATTCCGGCATTGATTGATGTTGATATACAACCGGAGTGGAATGGCAAGTTAGCGATTGTAGATGGCAAAGAAGGTCAGTTGATCATCGAACCTGATGAGGAAACATTGGCATTCTATCGCAGACAGCAGCAGGAAGAGCAAGAGGCCAGAGCTCTTTTGTCTGAACTCAAAGGACAAGAAGATATTACCTTAGATGGCAAAAGGATTAAGCTCTATGCTAATATTGCCGGGGTTGGAGATGTTGCAAATGTGCTTGCAAATGATGCAGCAGGTATTGGGTTGTTCCGCAGTGAATTCTTATATTTGGAGGCAGAGGATTATCCGGATGAAGAAACTCAGTTTTTGGCATATAAACGAGTTGCTGAAATGATGGCCGGTAAGAAAGTCGTTGTTCGTACGTTAGATATTGGTGCAGATAAGCAGGTTGATTATTTTAAGCTGGATAAGGAAGATAATCCGGCAATGGGATTTCGTGCTATCCGCATTTGTCTGGAACGTCCGGAAATCTTTCGAACACAGCTTCGTGCTTTGATACGGGCAAGTGCATATGGAGAGATTGCGATAATGTACCCGATGATCATTTCTGTGGAGGAAGTGTGTCGTATCCGAGAAATTGTAGATTCTGTCAAGAGGGAATTGGATGAACAGGGTATTTCTTATGGCAATTTTGAACAGGGTATCATGATTGAGACACCGGCAGCAGTGATGATGAGCGAAGAATTAGCTCAACATGTTGATTTTTTCAGTATCGGCACGAATGATTTGACACAGTATACTCTGGCGATTGATCGTCAGAATATGAAATTGGATTCGTTTTATGATTCCCATCATCCGGCAATACTTAAAATGATTCAGACAACAATTACGAATGGACATAAAGGTGGTTGTTGGGTTGGAATTTGTGGAGAGCTGGGAGCGGATACATCATTGACGGAAACATTTCTTAAAATGGGTGTTGACGAATTATCTGTTTCGCCTTCTTTTGTGTTACCGATCCGAAGAATAATTCGAAGCACAAACGTACTTGACGATAAATGAAAAATAGGATAATATAATTTATTGCCGTGGATAAATGTGATTTATGCATGGGTTCATACAGACAGTTCATTTGTACCATCCTGTCTATAAATAAAACTCGGACTGCATGGAACAGAGATTGTTTTTGGGCAGACCGTAGGTCTGCCTTTTTGTTTTGCTTTATAGGAAACTGGAGGGAATGCATGTATCAATTGACGACAGAACATAGTTTTGACTCGGCACATTTTCTTGCCGGATACGATGGAAAATGCGGTAATTTGCATGGACATCGTTGGAGAGTACTGCTGACGGTGCAGTCAGAGACGCTAAGAGAAGACCGGCAGCAAAAAGGTATGTGTGTTGATTTTGCAGAGTTAAAAAAAGATTTGCGGACGGAATTGGATGCGTTGGATCATGTGCTGATCATTGAACAGGGATCTTTGCGTGAGAGTACGATGAAAGCATTGCAGGAAGAAAAATTTCAGGTGGTTGAGATGCCGTTTCGCCCAACCGCCGAAAATTTTGCCAGATATTTTTATGAATTGTTTACATTGAAAGGTTATCCGGTGGCGAAAGTAGAAGTATATGAGACACCGAATAACAGTGCAGTTTACTTTGTTTAAAACGATGCGAGAGGTGACAGTGCAGTTTACTTTGTTTAAAACGATGCGAGAGGTGACAGTGCTGCTTGCTTTGTCTAAAGCGATGCGAGAGGTGGCAGTGCCGCCTGCTTTGTCTAAAACTATGTGAGAGATGGCATCGTGGAGAAGTTATGCATGACAGGCTGCAGGCCGGGAAAGGAATGTAAGAGTTAGTATGGCAGATTTTGAAGTGGTAGAAATCTTTGAAAGCATTAATGGGGAAGGACGATTTGCCGGAGAGTTATCTAATTTTGTGCGGCTAAAGGGATGTAACTTGCGCTGTACGTATTGTGATACAGCTTGGGCCTATGAAGCGGATGCACCGTGTACGGTGATGACGGAAGAGGAAATCTGTGAGCGCCTGCTGCAATCAGGGATCAGTCGGGTGACACTTACCGGTGGTGAACCGATGATTGCAAAAAATATTGATGTATTGTTAGAAAGGCTGTCTCGAGAAGAGAGTTTAGAGGTGGAGATCGAGACAAATGGCAGTGTTTCATTAACAGCGTTTCGTCAAATGAAGCGGCCACCGTCATTTACGATAGACTACAAATTGGCGGGAAGCGGCATGGAAACAAAGATGTGTATGGATAATTTTGCAGAGGTTGTAAAGCAGGATACGGTGAAGTTTGTTGTGTCCGGACGGAGTGATCTGGAAAGGGCCTATGAGGTGACGAGAGAGTATCATCTGGAGCAGCGCTGCATGGTAATATTAAGTCCGGTATTTGGCAGGATCGAACCGGCTGAAATGGTTGATTTTCTTCGTGAAAAACGATGGAATGGAGTACGGATTCAATTGCAGTTGCACAAGTTTATCTGGGATCCGGATAAACGTGGAGTTTAAGAAAGGAAGATGGCATTATGGCAATAGATACAGAAGCGATTAAGGTGCATGTTCGAGGTATATTGGAAGCATTGGGAGATGATCCGGATCGTGAAGGATTAAAAGAAACACCGGATCGTGTGGCCCGCATGTATGAAGAAGTGTTTGAGGGAATGAACTATACAAATCATGAGATTGCGCAAATGTTTAATAAAACATTTACCGATCGTATGGAATTTGGATCGGCTTCCAGAGATATGGTGATCGTTCGGGATATTGATATTTTTAGTTATTGTGAACACCATCTTGCTCTAATGTACGATATGAAAGTGACCGTTGCGTATATTCCAAAGGAAAAGGTGATCGGACTTAGCAAGATCGCACGTATTGCGGATATGGTGGCAAAACGCCTTCAGCTGCAGGAACGTATTGGTACGGATATTGCAGATATTATGCAGGAGATCTTGGAAAGTGAAGATGTGGCGGTTGTGATCGAGGGTACACATAGCTGCATGACAGCCAGGGGAATCAAAAAGAATGCAGCGACGACGAAGACCTTTACACTGCGTGGACAGTTTCAGGAAGATCAGAGCTTACAGATGAGACTTTTGTCATAGAGAAAGCAGTAGAAAATCAATAAAAGGCCTATAATAAAAACTTTAGGATTGACATGATAGGAAGGAAAGAGTGTTATGAGCAAAGCAATGGTTTTATTTAGTGGCGGCGTAGACAGTACAACCTGTCTGGGGCTTGCAATCGAAAAATATGGTAAAGAAAACGTGATCGCATTGTCGATCTCTTATGGACAGAAACATAAAAAAGAAGTGGAAGCAGCACGCAGCATTGCTGCATATTATGGAATAGAACTTCTGTCTTTAGATCTGCAAAAGATCTTTACGTACAGTGATTGTTCTTTATTAGAACAGTCTGATGCAGAAGTTCCCAAAGAAAGCTATGCGGAGCAATTAAAGGAAACTTCCGGCAAGCCGGTATCTACTTATGTCCCTTTCCGTAATGGTTTGTTTTTGGCGAGTGCAGCGAGCATTGCTCTGTCGAAAAACTGTGATGTGATCTATTATGGAGCGCATGCAGATGATGCGGCAGGTAACGCTTATCCGGATTGCAGCAGTGCCTTTAACGATGCAATGGGACAGGCAATTTATTTGGGAAGTGGCAATCAGGTACGTATCGAGGCTCCGTTTGTCAATTGGACTAAGGCTAAAGTGGTCGGAGAGGGACTTCGTTTGAAGGTGCCTTATGAACTTACGTGGAGTTGTTATGAGGGTGGTGACAAGCCTTGTGGTGTGTGTGGCACGTGTCGTGACCGCGCAGAAGCCTTTCGCGCCAATGGCATTTTGGATCCGGCACTGCACTAAAGGAGAGGCAGGAGAGCTTAGATCACGGTATTGATCGGTAAGGTGGCATAAGGATGCTGCAACAGAGGGAGGAAATGCAATGAGAGAACAGGAAAAGAGTATTACATTATTAGGAAACCAGGGGACGAAATATCCACAGGATTATGCACCGGAAGTTTTAGAAACATTTGTGAATAAGCATCCGGATAATGATTATTTTGTCAAATTTAATTGTCCGGAATTTACCAGTTTATGTCCGATCACAGGGCAGCCGGATTTTGCAACGATCACGATATCGTACGTGCCGGGAGAACGAATGGTAGAGAGTAAATCCTTAAAATTATATTTGTTTAGTTTTCGCAATCATGGTGACTTCCATGAAGACTGCGTCAATGTTATCATGAAAGATCTCATTAAATTAATGGATCCGAAGTATATTGAAGTATGGGGCAAGTTTACACCACGTGGAGGAATTTCTATCGATCCATATTGCAATTATGGACGCCCTGATACCAAATGGGAACAAATGGCAGAAAAAAGAATGTTGTGGCACGATATGTACCCGGAAAAAATTGACAATCGATAATTCTATCCTTTACAGAAAAGGTTTTGCGGTATATACTTATACAGCAAATATATTATGACAGAAGAAAGAAGAGAGTAGAAGAAAGTATGAAAGTAAAAGATTATTTCAAAGAGCATAAGTGGATCATTCCGGTGGCAATAGCAGCCGGCGTACTTATTATAACAGCGATCGTGATCGCAGTATATTCGAGCGGACACTTTGCCAGAGGAACAAAGGTCAATGGGATTGACGTTTCCGGTATGAGTGTGAAACAGCTTCAGAAGCGGATCGGAGAATATTCCATTAATGTCAAAGAACGCAAGATTGATGAGAAATCCAGAGATGAAAGTTTTTTTGAGGAAACGATCAAAGGAAGAGACATCGGATTGGCAGTCGGCGATGCGCAGCCATTATATGATATATTGAAAGACCAGGGATTCATAAAGTTTTTTGCCGGAGACAAGAAAGATTATGAGATCAGTCATACACTGTCATATGATAAGGATCTTCTTGCGAAGGAAGTGTCGGCCTTAAAGGGGGCATCTGCCACAGACGGTACGGAAGCGGTGAGCGCTTCGATTGCCGAGTATACAGAGGGAAAAGGTTATGAGATCGTTTCGGAGCAGCAAGGAGATATTTTGGATGAGCAGGCAACCTGCGAGGCGATTGAAAAGGCAGTTGCATCATTGAAGGAATCTGTTGATCTAAGCAGGGAAAAAGCATATAAAAAGCCGGAGTTCACCAGCGAAAGTGATGTCTTAAAAGATGCTGTAGAAACATTAAATCGTTATGTTAGTACAGAGATTACATACAAATTTGGTGATGATACTGTTGTATTAGATGGTACGCGTATCAATAAGTGGATCAAGATCAAAAAGGACAACACAGTAAAGCTTCGTCGCAATAAGGTGGAGAAGTTTGTACAGGAACTTCATCGTAAATATGATACCGTATTTACCAATCGTAAGTTTAAGACTGCGTACGGTGATACAGTTACTGTATACGGTGGAGATTATGGCTGGTGGATGAATACAGTCAAGGAAACAGATAAACTGGTTAAATTGATCCAAAAAGGTGCTGTCAAAGAGCGTACACCGGAATATCGTCAAACAGCGGTCAGCTACGGTGACAAAGACTACGGTGATACCTATGCAGAAGTGGATCTGAGTGGTCAGCACGTGTTTGTGGTCAAAGATGGAAAAGTTGTATTTGATACTGCGTGTGTAACGGGAAATGAATCGCAGGGACATGCAACGCCGGCAGGTACATATGGAATTACTTACAAGCAGCGCAATGCTACATTGCGTGGAGAAAATTATGAGACACCGGTAAGTTACTGGATGCCGTTTAATGGAGGCATTGGTTTTCATGATGCGTATTGGAGAAGTCGTTTTGGTGGCACTTTATACCGTACCGGCGGTTCTCATGGATGCGTAAACCTTCCGCCATCATCAGCCAAGAAGATTTACAGCTTGGTCGAGCAGGGAACTCCGGTTATCTGTTATCATCGCTCCGGAAGTTCCTCGAAGACAACGACAGATTCATCTTCTAAACCGTCAGTAACGAAAAAGCCGACAGTAACGAAAAAGCCGACAGCAACGAAGAAGCCAAAGCTGGCGAAGAAACCAAAGGCAAAAAAGAAACCAAAAGCAACGAAGAAACCAAAGGCAAAAAAGAAGCCAAAGCTGGCGAAGAAACCGACGACAACGAAACAACCGGAGACAACCAAAAAGCCGGAAACGTCGGAGGATGAAGAATAAAATAACGAAAGGGTCAATGATAGTGATCCTATATGATTGCGGTACAGTGATGTCTGTTGCGGTAAGAAAGCGAGGCATTATTGCACCGCAATTTGCTTTGTGTTATCATTATATATACCTGACTATATATGTACTCGACGATATATACACAATTTTGTGCATATAAAAGAAGATCGGAAAGGATAAAAAATATGGTTACAATAAATACAATTGGTGTTTCGAAGGAGATTGACGGTGAGTCCGGTGTGCAGTTGACGGATGAGCTGACATTTCTGAGTGGAAAGTATGCAGGTACCTGCTATGCTGCAGACGGCTACGAGACAATACGTACGCAAGAACCGCAAAAGGCGCTCAGACGTGCAGAAAATACGGCACAAAACGGTCATCATTCTGTGTTTCAGCATAGTATGGTAACAATGGAAATACAGTGCCCGAAGATTATTGCAATGCTGCTTAACTCTATCGGAGTATCAAATACATCCGAAAAGAGTGCCAGATATACAAAGATGAAGCCGCAAAGTGAAAAAGAGGCCATACTTTATGAAAAGTGGCATGAAATTTTGAAACAACAGATCGAAGCTTTGTATCCGGAGAAGTTTAGCGAGCGCGAGGCGGACAAACTTGCTTATGAGAATGCCAGATACATGTTGTCGGTCTTTTGCCCGACTTCGATGGTGTATTCGCTGCCGTTTCGCAATATCTTTTATGTGATGGACTGGGCGGAGCAGATGCGTGATCAGTTAAATGGACAGGCAGATGCATTCTCGAAGAGACTGGCAGAAGAACTCTCCGGGTTGGTAAAGTCCCTTGATGTAGTGATCGGTGGTAAGCGGATTTTTCATGATAATAAAAATGAATACTTTCGTTTCATGCCCGTGCAGGCGACCGGACAGCTGGATGATGATAATGTCGAGTACTTTGGAGATGTGTATACGGCAAAATTTTTGGCTTCTTTTGCACAGGTTGCACAGGAGCAGAGACATCGTACGCTCCGTGTAAAGATCAACTTTGCGGGAGATAAGCCTGGGGAATATGGTTATTATGTACCGGAATTACTGCAGGAACAGTCACTTCAAGAGGAATGGCTGCAGGATATTGCCGGAGTCGCAGAGCAGTTCCCGCAGGGAATGTTAGTTTCCGTAACAGAGCAGGGACTGTTTGAGGATTTTGCCTTGAAATGTAAAGAACGCATGTGTGGGAGAGCACAGCTGGAGATCATGCGGTTGACGGAAGAGCTGGTGGCACGTTTCGCGAAAAATAAGCAGAACCTGTCTTCTGCCAATCGGAGACGTTTGGAGGATCTGTTAGAAGATGATAAGCCTTGTGCCCGTTGTGGATACCGTGATTTTCAGTGTGTGGAAGGTTGTAAATGGGGGAAAGCAGGGGCACTGCTCAGACATATTTAGTAGAAAGGAATGAAGAGTTAAGATGGTATTTGGAGTGATATTAGCCGGAGGAATAGGCAGCCGCATGGGAAATGCAGAGAAGCCAAAACAGTATATCAAAATTGGAGATAAACCGATCATTATTCATACGATCGAGAAGTTTTATGTGCATGATGCCTTTGAAAAATTGATCGTTTTGTGTCCGAAGCAGTGGGTAGAACATACGAGAAATCTTGTTCGCCAGTATATGGGGGATACTGACCGGGTCGTTGTATTGGAAGGCGGAGAGACACGCAACGAAACGATCATGAATTCTATTCGTTATATCGAGGAAGGCTATGGTTTGGATGACGACACACTGCTTGTCACACATGATTCTGTGCGCCCGTTTTTAACACATCGCATCATCGAAGAAAATATTGAATATGGACAGAAGTATGATGCAGTGGATACCGTGATACCGGCAACGGATACGATCGTGGCCAGCGAAAATGGAGAGATTATCAGTGATGTACCGGACAGATCTAAGATGTATCAGGGACAGACGCCGCAGACGTTTAGTGCCAAGAAATTAAAAGACCTGTATTATTCGCTAAGTGATGAGGAGAAGGGAATCCTTACGGATGCTTCTAAGATATTTGTCATGAAGGGAGAAAAGGTGCATTTGGTACAGGGTGAGGTGTTCAATATTAAGATTACCTACCCATATGATCTGCGTGTGGCAGAATCATTGATCAGAAATGGGGAGATGGATAAGTAATGTTAAATGCGGTATACCGTCTCGTAGCACCGAGACGATTTGAAGTAGAGTTTGGTGAAGTGCCATTATTTGGACAGGAAGTGATCGTGCGTCCGACACATTTATCCATTTGTCATGCCGATCAGAGATATTATCAGGGAAGCAGACCGGCAGAAGTTCTCAAACAAAAGCTTCCGATGGCATTGATCCATGAGGGGATCGGCAAAGTAGTTCACGATCCGACCGGGCAGTTTTCCTACGGACAGACGGTGATCATGATCCCGAATACACCGACGGAACATGATGATATCATTGCCGAAAATTATTTGCGGTCCAGTAAATTCCGCGCAAGTGGGTTTGACGGATTTATGCAGGAGTATGTCAGCTTACAGCCGGACAGACTAGTTGTGCTTCCGGAGGGGATCGACCCGGTCGTGGCAGCGTTTACGGAGTTAGTATCCGTCAGCGTTCATGCACTGCAGCGATTTGATCGGATCGCACATGCACGTCGTAATATGATCGGTATCTGGGGGGATGGCAATTTAGGCTATATCACAGCGATTTTTTGTAAAGCTATGTTTCCGGATACGAAGCTTGCTGTTTTTGGAGTGGATAATGAAAAATTGGCTAACTTTGCCTTTGCAGATGCAACGTATCGCGTAACAGATATTCCGGAGGGGCTGCTTGTAGATCATGCGTTTGAGTGTGTTGGTGGTGCGGCATCGCAGAGTGCGATCGATCAGATCATAGATCATATTCAACCGGAGGGCACGATTGGTCTGCTTGGCGTATCGGAGTATCCTGTACCTATCAATACCCGGATGGTTTTAGAAAAAGGACTTCGATTGTATGGAAGCAGCAGAAGTGGCCGCAGTGATTTTGTAAAGACGGTGGAATTGTATCAAAGTCATCCGGAGATCGTAAATTATCTGGATGCTATCGTGGGTGCAAGAATAGAAGTGCGCAGCATGGCAGATATGGTTCGTGCTTTTGAGATGGATATTCATAAGAGCATGGGTAAAACGATCATGCATTGGATGCAGTGATCTATTGCAACAGGACAGATGTTGCCGCCCTGTCAAACAGGGGTTGAAAAATACATCAAAAACAAGTATGATAGTTTTGTTTTGGTGTAATATTTTGCAATATGTGGAATATAATGGTCAAGACATTGATCAACAGAAACGAACAGGATGAAAAGGAATGGAGGACGACATGAACGTAACATATCAGAGCACGAGAAGTGCGGCGACTAAGGTAACAGCATCTCAGGCAATCTTGAAGGGACTTGCAGATGACGGCGGATTATTTGTGCCGGATCAGATCCCACAGCTTGATGTATCTTTGGACCAGATTGCAAAGATGAGTTATCAGGAGACTGCCTATGAGGTTATGAAGTTGTTTTTGACGGATTTTACAGAGGACGAGCTTAAGTCCTGTATTAACCGTGCCTATGATGATAAATTTGATACCAAGGAGATCGCACCATTGGTAGAAAAAGCAGGTGCATACTATTTAGAGTTGTTCCATGGAGCAACAATTGCTTTTAAGGATATGGCGTTGTCAATTCTGCCACATTTGTTGACGACTTCTGCTAAGAAGAATCATATTACCAATGAGATCGTTATTTTAACGGCAACTTCCGGAGATACCGGTAAAGCAGCACTGGCAGGTTTTGCAGACGTAGAGGGAACAAGCATCATTGTATTTTATCCAAAGAACGGTGTCAGCAAGATCCAGGAACGCCAGATGGTGACACAGAAGGGTGCTAATACGAAAGTAGTTGGCATTACCGGTAACTTTGATGATGCGCAAAGCGGTGTTAAGGCAATGTTTAATAACAAAGAACTTGCGGCAGCAATGGATGCTAAGGGATATCAGTTTTCCTCTGCTAATTCCATCAATATTGGTCGTTTGGTGCCACAGGTAGTATATTACGTATATGCATATACAAGATTGCTTGGTGCGGGAACAGTAGCTGAGGGTGAGCCGGTGAATTTTGTGGTTCCAACCGGTAACTTCGGAAATATTTTAGCTGCATTTTATGCAAAGAACATGGGAATCCCGGTAGGAAAGTTAATCTGTGCTTCCAACGAGAACAAAGTATTGTACGATTTCTTTGATACCGGTGTTTATGATAGAAATCGTGAGTTTGTATTGACAAGTTCGCCATCTATGGACATTTTGATCTCCAGCAACTTAGAGCGTTTGATCTATCGCATTGCCGGAGAAGACGCTGCAAAGACGAAAGAAATGATGGATGCGCTTTCTGCTGATGGTAAGTATACGTTGACGGAAGAAATGAAGACACAGCTTGCTGATTTTGTTGGCGGATGGGCTTCTGAGGAGAAGACAGCAGCAGAGATCAAACGTGTGTATGATGCGACAGGATATGTTATGGATACACATACCGCGGTTGCATCCGCTGTATATAAAGAATACAAGGACCGCACCGGAGATGAGACCAAGACAGTGATCGCATCGACAGCAAGTCCATATAAGTTTGCAACAAGTGTTATGACAGCAATTGATGCGAAGTATGAGGGCATGGATGATTTTGCGCTGATCGACGAGCTCAGCAAAGTGTCAGGAGTGTCGATACCGCAGGCTGTAGAAGAGATTCGTTCTGCACCGGTTCTGCATGATACTGTATGCGAGACTGCAGATATGCAAAAGACCGTAGAAACGATACTTGGACTGTAAATGGGCAGATCAGACAGAATATCCGATGCGGTAAATAGCATAAACAAGATATCAAATATCGTAATCTGTTAGATGCTTAGCACAAAAATACAAAAAGATTGAATGAAAAAGTAAATTCCACATGTAAACCCAATGTGGAATTTGCTTTTTTAGTTAACGTGAAATGAAAGATTGTAAAAATATCTCCCCCTAAAAGAGTGGTTATATGGTATTATATGCAAGTATGGTGTTTGTAGATTATGAAGTTATGTAGAAAATTTAAGGATGAGATGGAATCCTTGGTTTCGGCGAAAATGACATGACAGGGAGGAAAGCAAAGATGGCGGATAGAAATACGGCTACGATTGGATTCGAAAAACAAATATGGGATGCGGCTTGTGTGCTTCGTGGCAATATGGATGCATCAGAATATAAGAATGTTGTCCTGGGGTTGATTTTCTTGAAATATATCTCAGATAGATTTGACGATAAATATCAGGAACTTGTTGAAGAAGGCGACGGATTTGAGGAAGATATTGATGAATATACTTCTGAAGGTATTTTCTTTGTGCCGGCAAACGCACGCTGGAGCGAGATTGCGACGAAAGCACATACACCGGAAATTGGTGCTGTTATCGACGATGCTATGCGTGCAATTGAAAAAGAAAATAAACGATTGAAAGATATTCTCCCTAAGAATTTTGCACGCCCGGAATTGGACAAACGAAGATTGGGAGATGTGGTAGATTTATTTACCAATATTCAAATGATCGAACACGGCAGTGAAAAGGATATCTTGGGTCGTACCTATGAGTATTGTCTTTCAATGTTTGCTGAACAAGAAGGCAAACGTGGCGGCGAATTCTTTACGCCATCTTGCGTAGTACGTACCTTGGTGGAAGTGTTGAAACCTTTCAAGGGAAGAGTATATGATCCTTGCTGTGGCTCAGGCGGTATGTTTGTTCAGTCTGCAAAATTTGTTGAGAACCATAGTGGTAACATCAGTAACATTTCTATCTACGGTCAGGACTCGAACCCTACTACATGGAAGATGGCACAGATGAACCTTGCTATTCGTGGAATTGAACCAGATCTCGGAGCTTATGCCGCAGATACATTTCTAGATGATCGCCATCCAACATTGCGAGCGGATTATATCATGGCGAATCCTCCGTTTAATCTTTCTGATTGGGGATTGGATAAACTAAAAGAAGATCAGCGCTGGAAATATGGAACACCTCCAGCAGGAAACGCCAACTTTGCATGGCTTCAGCATATGATTTTTCATCTTGCACCAGCTGGTCGTATTGGCATGGTATTGGCGAATGGTTCGCTTTCATCTCAATCAGGTGGAGAGGGCGAAATTCGTAAGAATATTATCAATGCCGATTTAGTTGAGTGCATTGTTGCAATGCCTACTCAGCTATTCTATACAACGCAGATTCCTGTTTCGCTTTGGTTTATCAATAAGCAGAAGAAACAACCGGAAAAGACTTTATTTATTGATGCTCGAAAAATGGGAACGATGGTGAGCCGTAAGCTTCGGGAGCTGACAGATGATGATATCAAGAAGATTTCAGATACCTATGAAGCTTTTGCTGATGGAACACTTGAAGATGTTAAGGGCTTTTGTGCTGTTGCCGACACTTCTGAAATCGAGAAACAAGATTATATCCTTACACCTGGCCGTTATGTGGGTATTGAAGAGCAGGAAGAGGACGATGAGCCATTTGATGAAAAGATGGATCGTTTGACATCGGAATTGTCGGAGATGTTTGTAAAGTCACATGAGTTGGAGGGAGAGATTAGGAAGAAATTGGGGGCGATTGGGTATGAGATTTAATATATGGAAAGATTGTCCGAAAGTTCCAATTACAGAATTGCTTTCTTTTATTGTTGATAATAGAGGGAAAACTGTTCCCACTGCGGATGATGGATGGAAGCTCATAGCAACAAATTGTGTTACAAACAATACGCTGTTTCCTGTGTATGAGAAAGTTAGATATCTTACGCAAGAAACCTATGAAACATGGTTTAGAGCACATCCTATGCCGGGAGATATTTTATTTGTTAACAAAGGGACGCCGGGAAGAGTTTGTTTGGTTCCTGATCCAGTGGATTTTTGCATTGCCCAGGATATGATTGCGTTACGAGCTGACGATGAAAAGATATATAATAAATATCTGTTTGCTGTTTTAAGAAGCCGGGAAATTCAGCAACAAATATATAATACAAATGTTGGAGATGTCATACCGCACTTTAAGAAACAGTTTATGGATCAGTTATTGATTCCAGTTCCAGACAGAAGGATTCAAGAGATTATTGGAAATCTATATTATGAATTGAGCTATAAAACTGAACTGAACAAGAAGATAAACAATAATTTAGAACAGC
>NZ_QULH01000025.1:26836-27527 GCF_003481635.1 Clostridium sp. OM05-6BH
ATAAACAATAATTTAGAACAGCAAGCTCAGGCAATTTATCAGCAAATGTTTATCGACAATCCTGCCCCTGATTGGATTGAAGGCTCTCTAAGCGACATCGCTAATATTACTATGGGACAATCTCCAAGTGGCAGTAGCTATAATGAGGACGGAATAGGCGCAATCTTCTTTCAAGGTCGTGCTGAATTTGGTTTCAGATTTCCAACTATCCGCCTTTATACCACCGAGCCAAAGCGAATGGCTTATGCAAATGACATCTTAATGAGTATTCGAGCACCGGTTGGCGATCTTAATGTTGCTCATAACGACTGTTGTATTGGTCGCGGGCTTGCCGCTATTCACTCTAAAACCAACCATCAGTCTTTTGTACTTTACACGATGTTCTCGCTCAAAAAGCAGTTGGATGTATTCAATGGCGAAGGTACAGTTTTCGGTTCTATCAATCGCAGTTCGTTGAATGATATGCCAATTCTTATTCCCGACGATGAGCAAATTGAGAAATTTGAACTGATAGTTGCCCCTATGGACGCTGCAATTCGCAATAATTATGATGAAATTTGCCGTTTGCAGGCGGTACGAGACTCTTTACTCCCTCGTCTTATGTCAGGTGAGCTTGATGTCTCCAACATCGACCTTTAAGCCGCTAAATTATTGTTTACGATAGAACGTAGATTATATATAATATCAATTA
>NZ_QULH01000026.1:0-27150 GCF_003481635.1 Clostridium sp. OM05-6BH
AAAGATACCAACTTCTCTCATAATTAGCCTTAACTTAATGCCATTGGCCGAAAGGTGATGGGTCTTTTTTCCGTGCGAACCTGTTATCAATAATTGCATAAGCAATTCAATTTATGCTATAATAATTTGCAAAAGGAACCGGTGAAAATTAAAAAACGGGAGCAAAATATGGGAGATTTTTTGATCGTATCGCTTGCCGAAGAATTGCAGGCGTATGAGGATTTGGCGCAGGAGTATCAGGTTGGTTTTGAAATCAATGATTTTTATGATCCGCTTGTGTTTGAAGATAAGAAACGAAGAGAAGATATTATACAGAAATATCAGAAGTCCGGGATTCCGGCAGGAAGCACGATGCACGGGGCGTTCTATGATGTGTCGGTGTTTAGTTACGACCCACAGATCCGCGAGATTTCAAAACTTCGTATGCGACAGAGCATGGAGATTGCCCAAGAACTTTCGGTGAAAGGAGTTGTATTCCACACAAATTGGAATCCGATGCTTTCTAATATTGTATATGATGATCAGGTGGTTGACGGCACCTGTACATTCGTCCGGGAACTGTTAGAAGCATATCCTGAGATACAAATTTACATGGAAAATATGTTTGACAGCGATCCGGTTATTTTGCAGAAAATATCCGAGCAGTTATGCGTATATTCTAATTTCGGAGTATGTTTGGACTATGCACATGCGCATTTATCGGATACGCCGATCGAGGAGTGGATCAAAGCACTGCGGCAATATATTCGACATATCCATATAAACGATAACGATCTGCGAAGGGATCTGCATCTTGCTGTTGGGGATGGCAGGATCGACTGGGAATTGTTTTGCAGATATTATCAAACATATTTTGAAGAATGCAGTGTACTGATCGAGACGACAAAACCGGATAACCAGCGGCGGTCGTTGGAGTATTTACGAAAGAAACTATAGAACACTGTTTTTGCTAAATGACATAGAAATGGGGAATCACAATGGAACAGCAAATAACATATAGTGCAGAGCAGATGCTCGAAGACATATTTTTATATATGAGTCAGTTGGTCGATGAAAAAGATTTTTCCAAGGTCGTTTCACTACTGACGGATCTTGGCCGTGTGCTGGCGCATTCTGAGCGCGCATCATTTTGGTACTGGGATGCGAAACATAAGCAGTACTGGACGTTAGCTGCGGTGGGAAGTGACAAGATTACAGTACCTGAGGGGAGCGGGATCATAGATGCATCCATCCAAAATAAAGAAACGATCGTGATCAATGATCCGTATCAGGATGAACGGTTCAATCCGGCGGTGGATAAGCAGACAGGATTTGTGACAAAGTCTATTTTGTGCATGCCGGTAACGAATGCCAAGGGTAAAGTGATCGGGGCGTATCAGGCGATCAATAAGCTGAATGCAGACGGAACGGCGGGGACGTTTGATGAGAAAGATAAGAAACATCTCACATTAGCGGCTGTTTATTGTGGCAAAACATTGGAGTCCTATTTGTTGGACACGGAGATTCGTATAGATCCGTTGACAGGGCTGACCAATCGCCGCGGCTTTTATGAGTTTTATGAGGAAACGGTGTCAGATCCACAAAATGGAACGGCGTCCATTATTATGTGTGATATTGATTTTTTCAAGAAAGTAAACGATACCTATGGACACAACGCAGGTGATGCCGTATTACAAAGAATAGCAGCGGTGCTGCAAGAGCATGTTGCATCTGAAGATGAGGCGGTGCGATGGGGTGGTGAAGAATTTATCCTGATGTGTATGGATTGTCCGCTTGTCAAAGCACAGGAGATTGCAGAACATATTCGAGAGATCGTCGAGCATATGTCGATCGAATTTGAGGAGCATCATATTGCGGTAACGATGTCTTTTGGAGTATATCAGCTAGACGGTGATCAGACGATGGATCAAAACGTAAAGCAGGCAGATGAACGTTTGTATCAGGCAAAAACTACCGGACGAAACCGGGTTGTTGTTTGATAGGAAAGGTGTGGATACAAAAATGGCAGAAATGAAATCTGTTTTTATTAGTTATAGTTCCAAAAATAAAGAGTTGGTTCATAAGATCGTCCGCGTGCTAGAACATATTGGAGTATCCTATTGGAAAGCACCGGATATGATCCCGGTGGGGTCAAATTATGCTAGAGAGATTCCGCGTGCGATCAGAGAATGTGATCTGTTTTTGCTAATCTTATCTAAGGAATCGCAGGAATCGGTATGGGTAGAAAAAGAGGTTGACAGTGCGATCTGTTATAAAAAAAATATTGTTCCGTTTAAGATTGACGATACGCCAATGAACGATACATTTAGTTTCTATTTGAATAACGTACAGATGATCCCATATTATTTGGGAGAGGTAGCTGCGGTAAAGAGTTTGTGTGAACAGCTGCAGCCATATACGACAGGAGGGACATCCGGCGAAGGCATCCAAGCATTTATGGATCAGACAAAAAGTGTCGAGGCAGCCGCAGGAAAAAAGTCACAGACTGCGGACAGTGGCCGGACAAATGACAGGATGGTATCGTCTAAGCCAAAATTTCGCCCGCTTAAAAATAACACCGGACAGTTTGGATCTTTGGCGCGCTATTCGGAGGAAGATGTTCCTGGAGAAATCTATACCGTTGGTACACGGATGTGTGCCGAGGGGTTATCGCTAAATAGAATACCAATGGATTGTAAATATTGCGGTGAAGGTGTAGAAAAGATTGCACGAGGCGTTTATCGTTGTAAGGTATGCGGCAGGGAAAATTACGATTATTTTCAGACGGTACGCTTGTATTTGGAGCGCTTCGGAGCAACTCCGGCGTTGATCATAGAACGCGAAACAGGGGTGCCTCGCAAAGCGATCGAACAGTTCTTGCGGCAGGAATATTTAGAGATACCAAGGCAGTCACCGATCCGTATGTCCTGCGAAAACTGTGGTGCGCCAATTCGAACCGGTTATTTGTGCGATCAGTGTAAAAAGCTGAAAGGATTTTCGGTCAACTACGGTCAAAGCGGCAACTGGCGTTCTTCGCGGTAGATATCGGGTATTTGGCAAGAGGATGTATAATGCTGAGCACTGAGTAAGTGCAAGTGTAGGGCGAGGAAAACAGTGTGTCGGGGAAGGAGTTCTGCTTATGGAGAAAATTATTTGGGTGATTGGGGATGATCGTCTTGAAATGATCGAGGCGCAGAGACGGATCAATGCGGCAGGATCAATGCGTGCGCTTTGCTTGCTTTCCTTTGAGGCGGTTCAGAAAGCCGCACTGGCACAGGAGGAGGGGGAGCGGTCGAGAATCAGCACGCCTTCTCTTATTATCTTTGACTATCAAATGGCAAAGAAAGAAGATTTTGCCAGTGTTCTTTTTCTGCGCAAGCAGCAGTCGCTAGGCGGTGTTCCTTTGTTTTTTATGACCGAAAAACGCAGCGAAGAACTGGATGAGGAATGTTACGAAAAGGGTGCCACAGTCGTTGTACATAAGCCGTTTTCGCGAGCGGGTATCATGCGTATCGAGCGAACGGCGTGGCAGCACGAGGCAACGAAAAACTACGAGATCATGTTGCAAAAACAGGCAGGAGATCTGCAGGAGGCAAAAGAGATCATTCGGCTTAATAAACAGCTCCAGTCAAGAAATCAATTGCTGCATCAGATTTTTGGACGTTATTTCTCAGATAATGTCGTTGACAGCATTTTGGAAGATCCCAAAGGTGCGGTTATTGGAGGTGAGAAGCGAAAGCTTACGGTGATGATGGCTGATCTGCGGGGATTCACCGCAATGTCAGAAAGCATGACGCCAGAGGCGGTAACGGATATTCTTAATTGTTTCTTTGATGAAATGCTGCAGTGTATTACCAAATATTACGGCGTGGTGATCGAGTTTTTGGGAGATGCCATTCTTGCTGTGTTTGGAGCATCTCCAGATTCTAAGGCACAGATTGAAGAAGGAATTACAGCCGGTATAAAGATGCAGAAAGCGATGGCAAAGGTCAATGACTATATTATTTCCAAAGGGCTGGTGCCGCTAGAGATGGGAATTGGCATACATCGCGGAGAAGTATTTATCGGAAATTTCGGATCAGAAACGATGATGCGATATAACGTCATCGGTCAGGCCGTTAATGAATGTTCGAGAATAGAGGGTGCGAGTGTCGGTGGTCAGGTACTCGTATCCTATGATACCGTACAAAACGCAAATGCGGCGATCAAGACGGACGGGAAATTTACGATACAGGTCAAAGGGATTTCCACACCGTTAAAAGTATATAGTGTAACAGGAATCGGAACACCCTATAGCTGCAATCTGGCTCACCATAAACTGGCCGGCTTTTTTTGGCGTGGTCGGCTTCAATGCACGATTCAGTGCATTGAAGATGAGCTGGTGACCGATCAGACCTTGCGCGGAAAGATTGTTTTGCTGACGCTCGATCGCAATCTTCGAATCGAATTGGAAGATAAGATAGAACCGGATATTCCGTTGTATTCGGATATGGAAATCTATTTGGAGACAAACAGGAATACCGATACAGATACGGGTGACGGGAAGAAGCCAGGGAATGATGTTCAGGCTACAGGCTGTGACAGGATATATGCTAAGATCTTGAAAAGGTCACAAGGTGTGATCGAGGTACATATCACCTATGGGTTTGAAGTGATCAAGAAATATACCTATCCCATGTATCCGTATATGCATACGTATCCATGGATTATATATTGATCTGACAAAAAGGAGACGCAAATGGAGAATGCAATGTTTGAACGGTTAGAACTTCAGAATGACGATATCCTGCAGGCATATTATATGCGCAGCCAGTCTTTGCTGTTGTTAGAATATGCAGGGACGCTGGAAGAAACTTTGGGATTTTCGGACAGTACAGATAAGCCGCAGGCAGTACTTGCACAGATGGCGGCTGCAGAGTCACCGACAAATGGCGAAAAGCTGCAGCAGGCAGAATATTTTCTGGCATTTACGGAAAAAAACGGAGAAGTGTGGATGTATTTTTACAGCAGGACGAATGCCGTTCGCGCAGTCGATCTGCTTGACAGTATTGTTGAGGAAATGGGACTTGTTAAAGGGAATGCTGTTTCCGCGAGTGGACGCGTTCCGGCAGCTCTTTTCAAGGCACATATGACAGGGATGGATGCTGCAGATTATATGGAATTTGTGCAGGGAAAAGTAGCAGAATATTTCGAGGAAGACACGTGCATCGATGCGCTGCAGTATGCGAAAATGCATGAGAAAGAGATATTGGAGATGGATCGTTACCGCAAGAAGAGGATCAGCTGGGCGTTTGTGCCGACCGATCGGATTGCGGCTGCAGGAACGAAACTGGCGGTTAAATCCTTGGAAAATGAAACAGGTATTACGATCGTTGCAGATCCGGATATATACATTATGATCGGAAGACGCGGGGAAGTATACCACATCCGAAAAGATAAATTTTTGGCGACATATGAACCGACGGAAGAACCGCTGGACATTTTTACGCAAATGCTGGATTTTATTCCGGTGGTAGAGACCGTTTCGGATGGAGGATATATCAGTATTGATGAAATGGCAAGGTTATGTTATCCAAAAACACAGGCAGTGATATGTTGCCAGGAGCTTAAGAAACGCACCAGAGTATTTTCGAAAAATAGTGAACAAGAGTATTTTTTGGGGAGACCGGGCGATTATCTGGCGGTGAGACTAGATGACATTACCGATATTTATGTGATACAGCGTGATATATTTGCGGAAACCTATGAAAAGGTTCAAATATAGAAACGGGGGCACAAAACGCAAGACATAATGCGGGAGGACAAAAGTATGTTAGAAACTTTGGAGCAGTGGGGCTGCGAGACTGAAAAAACAATGGAACGGTTCTTAGATGACAAAGAGTTTTACCAGGAATGTTACGATCTTTTCATTGGCGGAGAAGGATTGGAGCACTTGAAATGCGAACTTGACGAAGGGCGGATCACAGATGCATTTGTGAATGCACATGGAATGAAAGGAACAGCGTCCAATTTGGGACTGGTTCCTATTGCGAATATATTGAGCAAGATCGTAGAGCCGCTTCGCACCGGCAAAACAGATGGTGTAATGGAGCAATATGATCAACTGTGTGCAATATGGAAAAAGTATGCGACATTGTGCAAAAATAATTAAATATCTTTCTACATGTGTAGAATGAGATGAAAATATGTGAAAAATGCCTGTTTTTCGGACAGAATTCGTGAAAAACCTTGACAAATGCTTGTATAAAGGGTATAACTAGACTTGTAAGTTTTTACGGAAATATTAATTTTTGAGGAGGATTAAATCCATGAACAAGACAGAATTGGTAGCAGCTATGGCTGAGAGTGCTGACCTTTCTAAGAAAGATGCAGAGAAGGCTTTGAAGGCTTTTATTGAGGTTGTAACAGATGAGTTAAAGAAAGATGAGAAAGTACAGTTAGTTGGCTTTGGAACTTTCGAAGTAGCTCAGAGAGCAGCTCGTGAGGGTAGAAACCCACTTACTGGCGAGAAGATGCAGATCAAGGCATCTAAGGCTCCTAAATTCAAAGCTGGTAAGGCATTAAAGGATGCTGTAAACTAAGATTTTTGGATTTGTAATCACTGGAGAGCTGCAGAAATGCAGCTCTTTTTTCCTTTATAGGGAACTTGTCGTTTCCTATAAAGGAAAAAAGATTAATGGAAATTGCTGCCAAGCAGCGTGACATCATCGCAAAGCGCTGGTTTTGCAATTTTAATATAAGAGGAGAGAGTGAACATATGAGACTGGACAAATATTTAAAAGTTTCCCGTTTGATCAAACGCCGCCCGGTAGCCAATGAGGCTTGTGATGCCGGACGTATTCAGGTTAATGGCAAAGTTGCCAAAGCATCGCTGAATGTAAAAGTAGGCGATATTATTGAGATCACATTTGGTGATAAAGTCGTTAAGGTTGAAGTATTGAGTATCGAAGAAACCTACAAAAAGGATGAGGCAAGAGAGTTATATAAGGTATTGTGATCTTAAATCAATTCCCTGCATAACATGCTCCAAAACATCATATCGTATTGTATTAATTTCATAGGTTACATTTGCTGCATATCGGTCTTAGCATAAATAAAGCCATGTCCTCATACATTATAAAGAGTGGTTGGTAAACCGGCTGCTGAGGAGTGGTTGGATAGCCAGCTGATAAAGAGAGTGGTTGGTAAGCCGGCTGCGAATAAGATTCGTGATGTAAATATCATGCCGGCGGCAAAGTGCGAAATCACAGCAAAGTTTGCGGACTGAGAAAGGAATGTAACCTATTATGGAAGAAAGACGAATGGAAGATAAGACCAGAATGATACATAAAGTATATTTGAATGCACGCAAGTCTGCGGTATTATCCGGAGTTCGGGATGTGTTGTCTTTTGACGCCAAGGAAGTGTATTTGGAGACGGAACAGGGCGTTCTGCTGATCCAAGGAGATGAGCTGCATGTTAATCGCCTTTCTTTGGAGAAGGGAGAAATCGATATTGATGGGCGGATCGACAGTTTTGCTTATTCTGACAGGGAGGAAACTCAGAAAAAAGCAGCTTCTTTTCTGAGCAGAATGTTTCAATGACGGAAGTGATACTGGGACAACTGCGATTCATTTTGTGGATGATGTGCGGGGGAATGGCAATCTTGGCCGGATATGATGTTTTGCGTTTGTTTCGCTGGCTGGTGCCACATGGCGCCGTGTGGATCGCTGTGGAAGATCTGTTTTTTTGGGGCGCTGCCAGTGTTCCGGCATTTATTTTATTCTTAAAAATGCACGATGGACAGATCAGATGGTATGGTGTGGCTGCACTGCTTAGTGGGATCGTGTTGTATGAGGTCGGCATTAGCAGGCCGGTCCGCCGTATGCTTTGTCGGATCTTTGCACCGATACGAACGAAATTGCGGCGTCACTGTGCTGCAGTATTTCATAAACTGAAGAGAGTCTGGCGTGTATTATACTTAAAATTGCGTAGCGCTGTATCATGCTCTCAGCAGAAAACCTCGAAAAACGGAAGAAAACACTAGTAAATTCCCACAAAAATTCCATAAAATTACTATATTTTTTGTACAAATTATGTTATAATGAATCCTGCGGAGTTCGGCAAAGTGCGGACGAAGCAGGGTTTTTGAATTGCAGAAAAAGAGGAGGAATGATTATGCGGAACAGGTTTATGAGAAGAGCAGTTGTGTGTATCCTTGCACTGGCAATGATGTTATCCTTTGACGGCGTGTCTACGATCGCATCTGCGGCAAAGGCGAAAGCACCAAAGATTAGCAGCAAGTCTATTGTTGTTAAGGTAGGTTCTTCTAAGAAAGTAACCATCAAAAACAAACCAAAGAAGGCAAAAGTAACATGGAAATCTAAGAACAAAAAGATTGCAAAGGTAAGTAAGTCCGGTAAGATTAAGGGCATGAAAGCCGGCAAGACAACAGTAACGGCAACTGTTAAGTACAAAAAAGGCAAAAAGACAGTCAAAAAAGTATTGAAGGCTAAAGTTACCGTTAAGAAGAAGAAAGCGGCTGCAAAAGCAACCAAGAAACCGACTACGACGAAGGCACCGGCAACCACGAAGAAGCCGGTTGCAACCAAGGCACCAACGGTAACGAAGACACCGGTTCCGGCACGTACACCGGAGGCTGATCCGAAGCCGGCAAATGTTGTGGCTGACGGTAAAGTATCTGACAGCAACTTGACAACAGAGCACAAATCACGTTATGGAGCAGTTACAAAAGATAACGGAATGATGCGTACCAACCTGTCTGCGCAGGATATTACCCCGGCAATGGGAATGGGTTGGAACATCGGTAACTCTTTGGAGCAGACTGGAGCAGGAAGCATCGAGACTATGACAGATGCAGAGAAAGCAGCTTTGACAGATGCAGATTGGGTAAAGGGCTATGAGACAAATGCCGGCAACCCGGTATCTACGCAGAAGTTATTTTCCGGCTTGAAACGCTATGGCATCAATACGATTCGTATCCCGATCGCCTGGTCCAATATGATGGTTCAGGAGAAACAGAGCGATGGAAGTACATATTATCGTATTAATGAAGCATATTTTGACCGCGTTGAAGAAGTTATCAATTACTGCTTGAACGAGGAAATGTATGTTATCATCAACGACCATTGGGATGGTCAGTGGTGGGGCATGTTCGGTGATGCGGACTTGTCTGTAAGAGCACAGGCTTGGAAAAAATATGAAGATATGTGGACACAGATCGCTAATCGTTATATTGATTATTCTGACCGTTTGATCTTCGAGGGAGCCAACGAGGAATTGGGCGAGCGCTTAAATGACAACTGGAAAGGTACCGGCGGTACCAAGGGCGTTTTAACGCGCAAGGAAACGTATGCATTAACAAATGAGATCAATCAGAAGTTTGTTGATATTATTCGTAAATCCGGTATTAATGCGGATGGAACCAAGAACAACAACTATTATCGTATGCTTTTGATCCCGGGTTATGATACGAACCTTCATCAGACCTGTGGTGATAAGTATTCCAACAAGGCCGGTGACAAATATACCAACAACCCGACGGAACCAAACGACGATTACACGTATACCATGCCTACTGATGTAAGCGAAAATGGTATCTCCAAGTTGTTTGTATCCATTCATTATTACGATCCGCTTGGATGGGGTATTGCAAAGACATCTGCAACCTATGAAACCCCAAAGGGAACTTCTACTTTTAAGGATACCTGGGGCAGCGAAGAAGATTATGCAGCGATGGCGGAAGACTTTGAGTCGATCAAAGAAGCCTATACAAGCAAAGGCTACGGCGTGATCTTTGGCGAATTTGGCTGTGTATCTGTGAATAAGGACGGCATCCCAGAGTACTTCAAGGAGTTCTTCCAGAGCTGCCAGAAGTACGGCGCAGTTCCGGTAATGTGGGATGAAGGTGGTATTGTAGATCGTAAGGGAACAGGCAATGCAGCATATGCATACTTTGTATATGAGGATATTGGACAGGTATTCTGTGATGTTATGGGAAAAACAGTTACCCTGAAAGAAGCTGCATCGAAGCTTACTACAATGACCGGTAAGCCGGAAGATCCGGTAGCAGAAAATCAGGATCCGCTTGTTGTGGCAACCTGGGATGGTAACTTTATGCGTAACACCAATGGTTCCGGTTCTGTCAACTACGATGAGCTGCAGAAAGTATTTGGTAAAAACAGTGTTATGACAATGGCCGGAAATACGACCGGTGCTATGTTTGAAACATTAAGTACAACGACCAACAGCAATTATCCGGGCCTTAAGTTGGAAGCTTCCAGTGATACATATCGTTGGCACGCCCATTACAATTTAGTCAATGGCAAAGGTGAGAGTGACTGGTCACAGATCAAAGAGCCTGGTATTCGTATTACCATGCATGATGATATGATCAGTAAATCTGCACAGCTGCAGCTTGTATACACGAACGGAATGTGGCAGGGAGACGATACGTTTGAGTGGAAGTATGAGTCTACGTATGAGCAGGTAGAGTCAGTATCCGGCAGCGAGTATACGAAAGAGCAGATCGCAGCTTTGCCATCCACAGTGAATTACTTTAGCAAGGAAGGTGAGGCATTTAGCGATTCTTTACCAAAACTGGATGAGAACAACCAGCCAATCCTTGCAGAGACGGCATGGCAGGGTAAGGCACTTCATTTGAATCCGAAGTATCTTGCAAACGATCCGATCATCCTGCTTACATCTAACACGTATTTAGGTGTAGATTTTGTTAAAGTTGAGATCGTAGATCTTGCTTATACATCAGATGGTAAGGATTATGTGAAAGCAGAACAATAAAAAGCAGTATTTCACAGCGTTATGCGGTGACGTGCACAGTAGGCAGGCCCTTCAGAAATGAAGGGTCTGTCTTAATTGCTAAAAATGGTGATCTATTCACGAAAAAGGGTTGCGAAAACCGCATAAAAGAGTTATAATATTACTACAAAGTAAGAAGTGAGCAGCTTCTTAAAATGTACGGTTTTGCAGACGATTGAGAGTCTGCGTTTTTTGTCAAAAGGGATATACAATATATGGTATGTCAGCGAAGAGCTGTACACAGAATATAGTTCGGTAATGTATATGCTGTTTGATGGGGTAGTTATTTATAATGATTCCCTGCGGTGATAAGTATGTGGAGGTGGTTGTAAGATGTCAGCGAGTCGTGGCAAGCGACGAGGGAAAAAGAAATTGAGTCCGTTCACGTTAGCGGGCGTCATTGTACTTTGCCTTGTACTGTGCGGTACAGTTACATATAAGACCGCTACACTGAAATCACAAAGTAAGTCTTATCAGAAGCAGATTGAACAGCTTAAAGAGCAAAAGTCCGAACTTAAAGATGAGCAAGCTGAGATTAAAGAGTTTAAGAAGCATGCTAAGACAGATGATTACGTGGAGGAGATTGCAAGAGAGAAATTAGGGCTTGTACATAAAGGGGAGATTGTATTTAAGCCTGAGAAGTAAAAACAAGATCATGTATAGGGTTTACTGATTAGAAAGCAATGATCTTGAATGATTTCGAATTCTACGCCTTCATTTATATTAACCGATTTTCGTGAAGCATTTGCAAAAGGGGTGTTTTGTAAATGCGGAACGGAATAGGATCCAAAACAGGGAAAGCCGGTTCTGCGTGAGCCGGCTTTTTCTGTTGCCCTTATTTTAGAAAATGAAGCAGCGTCGTTTCGAAGGGTGCGGTGTCGATTTCTTTTTTTTCGTGGTACTGAGATTTGACAAAATTTGCAACTATTGTTTCCTATACTTTGTCTCACGCTGTTCGGGACAGGCAGTCTGATCCCGAAAAATCAGGCAAGATAAGGAGTAGTGTGCAATGAAAACAATTCAGAAAAAAATGTTAGTGCAGGTGTTGCTCGGCTTTTTGCTGGGAAGAGTGTCTATTTACGGAATGAATCCGGTGGCGCCTGCCTTTTTTGCGGCAGGATTTGCAGAGGGTGGAGCTGTATTACCGGTTGCCATTACCATATTACTGGGGATGAGTACCGTATTTGCATTGGACACAGTGTTGGCGTATGGGGCCGGAATGTTAGCGCTGTGGCTGGCTGCAGACTTTTTGAAAAGGCGGAGGATAACGGTAAAGATGGGACATGCCGCCTTTTTGTTGGCAGCGGCAACATGGGTCATGTCGGGAACAAGGTATTTACTTGTGCCGTATAGTGGAACAAGTATTTTTTTGGCAACGCTTGAAGCAGTATTGATGCTTGCTGTCACAAGAATTTTTCATGGAGGTATTGTGTATTTGCTGCATGGGACCAGAGAATCGCGACCGGGCAAAGAGGAGGTCATCAGTTTGGGGGTCCTTGCAGGGGCCGCATTATGGGGATTTCCGCGGGAGTCGTTTACAAAGCTATCTTTGACGGAAATTATGATCTGGATACTGCTTGCATTTACAGGGTATTTAGTGGGATTGTATCTGCATCCGATGGAAAGTGGCAATGAATGGAAAGAGCTTATGAAGCACAGACTCCATGAATTTTCAGATTCGTTTCAAAAATTATCCAAAGCATTAGCTAATCAGTCAGATAAGCAGTTTCGTATGACGAGGCATGAGATGCGCGAGTTTATGGATGGCATTTCTGAACAGGTCTGTGATCGGTGTGAAAATCGCGAAAATTGTATGGGACAGTTGGAGCTTGCAAGCTCAGAGATGTTTGGAACCTTGCTGTTAGCACAGGAACAGGGGATATTAGTGCCCGAACAAATGCCGGCACGTTTTCTGCGGGAGTGCATACATTTAGAGCGTTTTGTTTCGGAGACAAATCAAAATCTGCAGATGGCACGTATGATGATGGGCGTACAAAATAAAATGTCGGAGAATAGACAGGTCATTGCAGGACAGATGGAGGAAGTTGGCAAATTGGTAGGCGGATTGGCAGAAGAGATGGAACGCACAAGAGATCTTCCGGCAGATGCTGCAGGAAAGGTAGGCAAGAAACTGCAGGCAAAACGGGTAAAAGCGCTGGGGATCATGTTTTACGAGAAAAGGGATGGAAGGCTGGAAATACATATGCGTGCGCGCACTGTGCGTGGCCGGCTGGTTACTGCCAAAGAGGTTGCTGCCGTATTGCAGGAAGTGCTCCAAAAACCGATTCGTGTAGGAGAGCAGTCCAGGCAGATCGTCAGCCGTGATATGACATATTTTGTGTTTGAAGAGGATACGCCGTTGGTGGCGGAAGCGGGTGTTTCCAGAAGAGTCAAGGATGGTGAAGAAGTATCCGGAGATGTATTTACCTGTTTGCCTTTACCAAGCGGGGAGATGCTTATTGCATTATCTGATGGCATGGGGAGTGGGCAGGATGCTTTTTCGGAGAGCAGTCTGGTGATCGAGTTATTGGAGCAGATGGCGGAGGCCGGATTTTCGCAGACTTCTGCACTTAAACTGATCAATTCCGTGTATTTATCCTGTGAGGAAACAGAGCGCTATGTGACGGCAGATATTTTGGTGCTGAACCTATATAAAAAGCATTGTCAGTTGTTAAAAAACGGTGCAACAGCTACTTATCTGTATCATGAGGGGGAGATTACATGTGTCGAAGGCCAGGCGCTGCCGATCGGAGCCGGAAAGGATGTAATCCCGTATACAAGAAAAATGGACATATCTGCAGGGGATTATGTTATAATGATGACAGATGGCGTAGCAGATATGCTGCCCGGTATGGAACACGGGCTGGCCGGATTTATGGAACAGTGGCAGGGACGCCCCCCGGAAGAAATCGCAGATGCATTATTAGAAGAAGCAATCTGTGAGTGTGGCGGCAGTGTGCCGGACGATATGAGTGTGATCGTTACGGAAATCAGTGATAATTTGCGGACACAGAAATAGAGAGGATAGAGCAAAACGTGAAGAAAGTATACGATACGATAAATCAATATTGCGTAGAACATGAGCTGTTAACGAACGGAGACGGCATTGTGATCGGTTTATCCGGTGGGATGGATTCGGTATGCCTGCTGCAGGTATTAGCTGCACTAAGAAATGAGTGGCAGCTTCGGCTTGTCTGCGTACACGTACACCACGGGATCCGAGGAACGGCAGCAGATGAAGATGCGGCTTTTGCACAGAGACTGGCAGCTAAATATAACATTTCTTTTCGACTATATGAAATGGATATTCCACAGCTTGCCAAAGAACAGGGATTATCGGAGGAAGAGGCAGGCCGTAATTACCGTTACCGGTGTTTTGAAGAAGTGCGAAAAGAACTGAATTTTGACAAAATTGCAGTAGCGCATCATCGAGATGATCAGGCTGAGACTGTTCTATGGCAGATCTTGCGGGGGAGTGGTTTGCGGGGCGTGTGCGGAATGCGCGCCGGGCGCGCTAATATTATTCGACCGTTATTGTGTCTGGATCGACAGCAGATTGAGCAGATAGTCCGGGGAAACGGGGACGGTTGGAGAGAGGATGCCACCAATCGAGAAGAAAAATACACGCGTAATAAGATCCGTAACCGGGTATTTCCTTATATAGAGCAGGAAATACAGCCGATGGCGCGCAGACATTTGGTGGAACTGGCAGAAGATTGTCAAAGAGCGTGGGATTATATAGAGCGTCAAATGTTGGAACAATATGAACGCTTGGTATATCGTGATGGAGATACCTTTTGTTTTTCCGTGGATGAGTGGAAACAGGTCGATCCATATTTGCAGGGACAACTGTTGATGCATATAATGGAACAGGTCTGTGGAAGCCGAAAGGATATCGGCAGAGTGCATGTTGATGCACTGCTTCGGCTGGCAGAAGGCGCGACCGGCAAACGGCTGGATCTTCCATATCACATGCGAGCAGGCAAAGATTACGACAAGATATGGATCCGGGTTGACATGCAGTCCAATGTGCATCGCAATACGCTGATTCCGCTACGGTTCGATGAGCGGACCGTGTTACAGGATTCGAACGGACAGGAGATGGTAATTACGTTACGGCTGACACAGCGAGATGATTTGCCACAAAATGTTCCGAAAAATGACTGTACGAAATGGTTTGATTGTGATAGAATGTATGCTGATGTTTTGGCTGATCCGACAGAGAAAGAGGCGGATCGCGGACATTTTGATAGAGACAACGGACCGGTTTGGCGGTTCCCGCAAGAAGGAGATTACTTACAGTTGACGGGCGCAGGCGGGACGAAGACACTGGCGCGTATCTTTATCGATGCTAAAATCTCGGTTGACAAAAGAGGCAGTATACCGGTACTTGCAATGGGAAAACATATTATCTGGATTCCGGAGCTTGGACGTGTAAGTGCTGCTTTTTACGTGACAGAGGCAACAAAACACATTATTACAGCGCAGTTAGCGCACAATATCCAGACGAAGGAGAAAGGTGGAGTATCATGAAAGAAGTTATTCATGAAATGTATAGTAAGGAACAAATTGATCAGATGGTAACGGAGATCGCAACACGCATCAATAAGGATTATGAGGGAAAGCAGATCCATATGATTTGTATTTTGCGTGGCAGTGTCTTTTTTTGCGCAGATCTTGCTAAGAAAATTACCGTGCCGGTTTCTATGGATTTTATGGCAGCATCCAGCTATGGAAATGAGGTCAAAAGTTCCGGACAATTGATGATCACGAAAGACCTTGACGATGATATTGATGGTCGTCACTGCCTGATCGTGGAAGATATTATCGATTCAGGAAACACACTATCTAAAATTTGTGGACTGCTTGCAGCACGCAATCCTGCCAGCCTGAAGATTGCCACATTGTTGGATAAACCGGATCGTAGAGAAGTAGATGTAGAGGTAGATTACACTGGTTTTGTCGTTCCAGACAAATTCATCGTAGGCTATGGACTCGATTATGCACAGAAATATCGTAATCTTCCTTATCTGGGTGAGGTGGAATTTGTAGACGAATAAAAGGAGATGTTCATGAACAGACAGATGAGATCAGGTGGAGCTGGTTTTTACGTGCTCGTACTCGCGATCATTGGAATTGCGATGTATATTTCGAGTATTATGACTAGCAGCACCAGCAGTCAGTATAATGTGGAAGACTTCAAGCAGGATGTGAAAGCAGGTAAGGTCACTTCCGTGGAGATCACGCCGAATGAGGAAACACCGACAGGTGTTGTGCGTGCAAATTATGAGAACAAGCGAAGTAAACATTTTAATTGTACTGACATAAAAGATGTAGAAGAGATTATAAAAACAGACAGCAAACTTGCACAAAATTATGTTATCAACGACGTGGATAAACCGTCTTGGATCATTACCGTATTGCTGCCGTGTGGATTTGGATTAGTAGCGTTGTTTTTGCTGTTTACCTTTTTGTCCGCACAGACAGGTGGAGGAGCCGGAGCAAGTGGCTCGAAGATGATGGATTTCGGTAAGAGCCGGGCAACCAGGATCGACCCGGATTCTCCAAATGCAAAGAAGTTTATTGATGTTGCCGGCCTTAAAGAAGAGAAAGAGGAATTAGAAGAGATTGTAGATTTCTTGGATAAACCGGCAAAATATACCGATGTAGGAGCAAGAATCCCAAAAGGAATCCTGATGGTAGGCCCTCCGGGAACCGGTAAAACGCTGCTTGCCAAAGCAGTGGCAGGAGAGGCAGGAGTACCATTCTTTAGTTTGTCGGGTTCTGATTTTGTGGAAATGTTTGTTGGTGTCGGCGCGTCCCGTGTGCGTGACTTATTTGCAGAAGCGAAGAAGAATGCACCGTGTATCATCTTTATTGATGAGATTGATGCTGTAGCCCGCAAGCGTGGTTCCGGCTTAGGCGGTGGACACGATGAGCGTGAGCAGACCTTGAACCAGATGTTGGTTGAGATGGATGGTTTTGGCGTCAATGAGGGGATCATTGTAATGGCGGCAACGAACCGCGTGGATATTTTGGATCCTGCGATTTTGCGACCGGGACGTTTTGACCGTCAGGTAACGGTTGGCAGACCGGATGTGCGTGGTCGCGAGGAAATATTACGTGTACATGCGCGTGGCAAGACACTTGGCGACGATGTTGATCTGAGCAAGATCGCACACACGACGATCGGCTTTACCGGAGCAGATCTGGAGAACTTGTTAAACGAGGCTGCGATCGCCTGTGCCAAGGATGGACGCAGTTTCATTTCGCAGGAAGATGTAGATAAATCCTTTATCAAGCTTGGTATTGGTAAAGAGAAGAAGAGCCGTATCGTATCCGAACACGATCGTAAGATCACAGCATACCATGAGGCGGGTCATGCAATCCTGTTCCATGTATTGCCGGATGTGGGACCGGTTCACATTGTATCGATCATCCCAACAGGAAGTGGTGCCGGCGGTTATACAATGCCGATTTCCGAGAAGGACGATATGTATTTGACCAAGGGCAAGATGCTGCAGGATATTACGGTCAGTCTCGGTGGCCGGATCGCAGAGTCACTTGTGTTGGATGATATTACGACGGGAGCTTCACAGGATATTAAGCAGGCAACCGAGCAGGCTAAGGCAATGGTTACCAAATACGGATTTACGAAAAATGTCGGCATGATCAATTATGCGGGCGAGGACGAAGTATTTGTTGGCCGAGAGATTGGTCAGTCGAGCCGCGGATATAGCGAGGATGTTGCGAAGAAGATTGACGAGGAAGTGAAGTCGATCATTGATAGCTGCTATGAGCGTGCAGAGGAAATCCTCAAAGAAAATATGGAAGTTTTGCATAAATGTGCCGCTCTGTTGCTTGAAAAAGAACGCATTGATCGTGAAGAATTTGAAAAATTATTTGCGGGCGAAGAGCAGACAGTACCGGAGAATTGATGAAAAGTTACAAAAACAGGTTGGTTTCCCCAGAGATTTTGGGAAAATTGACCTGTTTTTTATTGCTTGTTCTCAAAATGCACAAAAACTTTTTCAAATTTCTGTCAAGTTTGTGCACACTTAACTGCGATCCACTGCTATACTAACCATCGTAAACCCCAATACATTATATAGTTTTTGCTACACCCCATAAGTAACAAAAATACCTTCTCCAAAAAGGATAGTCGTGCGTTGACTGTCCTTTTTATTTGTATTGCAATATTGAGTATTATCTTGTAAAGTATAGATGGCATGGAATTAAGAAGAGCAGGAGGGACAGAACATGCGACCAGTAAATTTATACAATACATTAACTAAAAAAATTGATGAATTTCATCCGAACGTTCCGGGTAAAATAAACATGTATACATGCGGACCAACCGTGTATCATTTTGCGCACATTGGAAATCTTCGCAGTTATATTATGGAAGATGTTTTGGAAAAGTATCTGCGTTATGCCGGATATGATGTAAAGCGTGTTATGAATATTACCGATGTCGGTCATTTGACAAGTGATGCAGACAGCGGGGAAGATAAGATGTTAAAAGGTGCTAAGCGCGAGCACAAAACAGTGATGGAGATTGCTGAGTTTTACCGCAAGGCATTCTTTGAGGACTGCGCCAAGTTAAATATCAAGACTCCGGACGTCGTTGAGCCGGCAACAAACTGTATTCCGGAGTTTATTCATATGATCGAGAAGCTGCTTGACGATGGTTATGCTTATGTAGCAGGCGGCAATGTATATTTTGACACATCGAAGCTGAAAGAATATTATGTCTTATCCAATCAGAAAGAGGAAGAGCTGATGGTTGGTGCCAGAGATGATGTGGAAGAGGATGAAAACAAACGAAGCAAAACAGATTTCGTATTGTGGTTCACCAAGTCAAAATTTGACGATCAGGAGTTGAAATGGGACAGCCCTTGGGGAGTCGGTTATCCGGGCTGGCATATTGAGTGTTCCTGCATCAGCATGAAGCATTTGGGTGAATATTTGGATATCCATTGTGGCGGCGTTGATAATATTTTTCCGCATCATACAAATGAAATTGCGCAGAGTGAAGCTTATACCGGACATAAATGGTGTAACTACTGGTTTCATGTACAACACCTGAACGACAAGCGTGGTAAGATGAGTAAATCGGCAGGTGGCTTTTTGACCGTGTCATCTCTGGAAGAGCAAGGTTACAACCCGCTGGTTTACCGTATGTTCTGTCTACAGTCACATTATCGCAAACCGCTGGTATTTAGTTACGAAGTATTGGATAATGTGAAAATCGCATACGAAAAGTTACAAAAACGGATCGCGGCTTTGTCCAAAGAAGGTGAAGTGGATCAGGACGTTTTTGCTGCATATCAGGATAAATTTGCAGAAGCCATGGGAAGCGATATTAATACTTCTCAGGCGCTTACCGTATTGTATGATGTACTCAAGGCAGATACCAATGATGCAACCAAACGTGCGCTGATCGAGGATTTTGATCAGGTATTGTCTTTGGGACTGCTTGCGGAAGAAGAGGGAGAGACTGGCGCAGATCCGGAGCTTGTTGCTTGGATCGAGGAAAAGATCGCAGAGCGTAAAGCAG
Source organism: Clostridium sp. OM05-6BH (assembly GCF_003481635.1). Classification (NCBI taxonomy): domain Bacteria; kingdom Bacillati; phylum Bacillota; class Clostridia; order Eubacteriales; family Clostridiaceae; genus Clostridium; species Clostridium sp. OM05-6BH. Next base: position 19,358 of record NZ_QULH01000026.1, read on the forward strand.
CTAAGAAGGAAAAAGATTTTGCGAAAGCAGATGCGATCCGTCAGGAGCTTTTGGACAAGGGAATCGAAGTAAAGGACACAAGGGAAGGAACCGTTTGGACATGTCTATAACTAAAAAATGGCTTGCCTTTTGCCTGGCGGTCTGCATGATCATGCCACTTGTGGCGGGTTGTGGTGAGATCGCAACGAAAAAGGAAGATGGGAAACTGCACATTGTCACTACGGTATTTCCGTATTATGATTTTGCAAAACAGATTGGTGGCGATCGTGTGTCGGTAGATCTGATCGTTCCTGCCGGAATGGATACACACTCATTTGAACCGACTGCCAAAGATATGGTGACGATCGGTGAAGCGGATGTATTTATCTACAATGGTGGAACAATGGAAAGCTGGGTGCCAAAGGTATTAGAAGCGGCAGAAGGCAAAAATATAACAACGCTGCGAATGATGGATCATGTCAAGGTTGTTGACGAGGAAATAGTGGAAGGCATGCAGGAAGAAGAACATGAGCATGAGCATGCAGATGGTGATCACGACGATGCGGAGGAGACGGAGCAGGATGAGCATATATGGACTGCACCGCTTAACTGTGTCAAGCTTGTCGATGAGATTGCAGCTGCTTTTGCAAAGGCAGATCCGGATCATTCACAGGAATACCTGAACCGCGCAGAGCAATATACTGCACAGTTAAAGGATTTGGACATGCAGATCCGTCAGATCGTCGCAGGAGCAAAACACAAAGAGATGGTCTTTGGAGACCGCTTTCCGCTGCGATATTTTACAGACGCCTATGGACTGACATACCGTGCCGCATTCCCGGGATGCAGCAGCGATATGGAGCCAAGTGCGGATACGATCGCTTATTTGATCGATCGTATCAAACAGCAGCATATTTCAGTTGTGCTGCAGGTAGAGATGAGCAGTTCCAAAGTTGCTGATACGATCGCGGAGGCGACCGGGGCAAAAGTGGAAACCTATCAGTCTTGTCATACCGTATCCAAGAAACAATTTGATGCGGGAGTAACGTATTTGTCATTAATGCAGGAGAATCTGCAAGTATTAAAAGACTGCCTCAATTAAGGCAGTCTTTTTGCATTGCAAATTTTGAAATGGGTGGCGGTTTTTGGAAAGAACATGGTAATATGATTGTGTAACCGGATAGAACATAGCTATTTGCGTATTACAAGATGAATGGCAGATTTAGGGGGAATCATGGAACAGATACAGGAGGAAACGATCCTTGCGCTGTTAATAGACAAACCGGCAGAGGGAATTCGTATACTGACCGCACAATACGGTGGTTTGGTGTATTCGATCACGTGGCGCCGTTTGCAGGGATGTCTTCGTAAAGAGGATATTGAAGAATGTGTCAGTGATATTTTTTTTGAACTATATCGCTGCAGAGACAAGATTGATCTGTCGAAAGGTTCGCTAAAGACTTTTTTGCTGACGATCGCCGAGAGGCAGGCAATTAAGTATTACGAGCGCAAGACAGACAAATTTGATAAAATTTCGCTGCAAGAACAGTTGGAAAAAGGGGAAGAACCCTTGTCGGATCACAATGTGGAACAGCAAACGATACAGAAAGAGGAGAGCCGCCTTTTGATCGAGGCGATAAAGGGCTTGGGGGAGCCGACGGCGAGCATTGTGATCCAGAAGTATTATTATGGAATGACAGCAAAAGAAATCGGGCAGCGGGCAGGATTATCCAAAAATGCAGTAGAGAAACGATTGAAACGTGGATTAGAAAAGTTAAAGACGGTGTTGCAGAGTGAACATGATCAGTTGACATAGCAACAACTGCAGATGGACATAAGAATGGAGGAGATCATTATGAAGATTCATACAAAGCGTAGAAAAGCTAACAACAATGAGCCATGGATCGGAGAATTACTGGATGAAGTGAGTGAGGATAAATTGTTGGAAATGAGTGCGATCCCGACGGATATTCCGTTACCGCTTCCAAATCAGGAAAAGTTAGCCAGAACGGTTATCGATAAAGCAGATGTTTTTGATGAGCAAGAGAGAGAACGCCGCAAACAATATGAAAAGGCATACTGCCGCAAACAGTTCTTGCGGGCAACACTGATCGTCGGCGTTATCGTGTGCGCATTTATTGCGTTGTATTTGGGTGGCGTATTCGACAATGTTTTGCTGGATCACTACAATTATCGGTTAGAATCGATGGTCGTGCAAAATTGTGAGAGCGAGGAGCAGGGTGCACAGGTTGATGTCGATAAGTTGATCCAAGCAGGATTTTTTGGCGATGCGGGAGTGACCGGAAAACAAACGAAAGACCTGGCGGATGAGGACAAATTAGAGAACACAGCGTATAAAGTCGCAGAAGATTACTGCAAACGCATGAGCAATGACTATGCCATTGATGACTGCAAGGTAGTCAGATTATTTGACTACAAGGATACATCGGATCCTGCCGTGACGAAAGAGGGAGGCAGTGTGAAAATGTGCGAAATTGTAGCAACTTTTATGAAAATAGACAGAACCGGCAAATTGGCTGAGCAGGCAAGCCAGCCATTAAAGCCATTGAAATATGGGCAGTCGAATCCGTGGTCATTATCGGATTATTTGACGAAAGATCTCGAACAGGTGATACCAAGTGACCGGTTGACGAAAAAGCAAGCAAGTGTCGTCTTTTTGATCGCCCTTGACGATTAGCCGGTCGAAAGATTGGGCGGATTCTTCATCTTGACAGAATGTGGGAAACATGACAAAATATATATTTAACATGTTTCAACATGTTGCGAGTAAAATGTCAGCGGCATAGTTGACGTTTGGATCGTGCAAAGCAAGAATGGAGGATTGACAATGAGGGTAAAGAAAAGCAGCAATTGGAAGTACGTGGTAATGATGATGCTTGCTATGGTGTTATCGTGTAGTGCTATGACAGCAGTAACACAGGCAGCAACCACACACACAGCAAGTGCTACAACAGACAGAAAAGACGGGGTATGTACGTATACGGTAAAGGGTCTTGATCCATCCAGAGAATCTGAATTTACGATGGAATTAAGAAGATCAGACAATAAACAGACGATGATCAAGAAGCAGATTAGGATCAGCGAGGATAATTGCGTGAATGGAACCTATGAAGGAAACATCACACTCGCAGATGCAAAATACATTTGCACCAGCTATTCTGTTCATATTTTGGTAGGAACAGAAGATATTAAAGCAGGTGTATGTGATTTTTCCATTCATCGCAGCAGAATGCGTATGCTGATCACCGGCAAGTCAACAGACAGTGCAAGAACTTTTCAGCTTGTGTCAACAGAGCCGGAAGGCGGTGTACTCGCACCCGGCAGTGGCAACAAAGTGAAAGTGTATGCTTGGCAGAAAAATAAATCCGAAAGCACGGCGAAGGAAATCGGTGGAGCTAAGAATTTAGCCGGCTCCTCCCTGAAGTGGACGGAGAAGATTTCTAAGGCAGGCAGTGCTTATGGAACGTGGTGTGCCAAGATCGTGCTGGAAAATGAAAATTGGTCACAGGGCATTACGGTAGCACAGTCTGAATACAAGGTAGAACCGTTGTCAGGTACATTGACAGTGCAAAAGAGTGCTTCTTTGGAGAAGAAAAAATCTTTTAAGATCGTTTTGAGTGGTTTTCAAAGTGTATCGGATGTGAAACAGATTTCTTTCCCAATTTATAATAGCGCTGGAAAGAAAGTATATACCGCTAAGGCAAGCAAATCCGGCAAGAAATATGTTGCCACGGTTAAATTAAAGAAGTTAAAAAATAAACTGGGTCTCTATACAGTAAAAGCAGTTTACAAAAATACAGGCAATGTGTCCAGGATGCTGACTTGTACTGCATTGGCAGACGAACGTGCCAAGGGTGGTAAATTCAAGATCAAAGTTCGCAAGGATGCATCTTCAAAATTTACATTATCCGGAGCATATTTGCCGGGTAATATTAAGAAAGTGACATTTGTAGTATACAAAAATGGCAAGAAGAAACAAGGCACCTACAAGGCAGTTCTTACTTCTAAGAAATACAGTGCAGTAGTCAAGAGCAAGAGTACCGGAAAATATGTTGCCTATGCCTATGGCTATACTGCTTGGGGCAAAAAAATACTGTTAAACAAGAAGTCCTATAGCATTGGCAAGAAACATATGGGAAAACAGGGATGGCGTTATGAAAAATATAACGGAAAGACGTATAAATTTTACTATATTAACAATGAACGCCAGACAAATCTGACCAAGATCTTGAAACTGAAAAAAGGAAGCGGTCGTTATACGATCGAATTAAATCGTGCGGCTGGAGTTGTGACGGTATATATGTACGATACCAAAACGAAATCTTATGATATTCCTGTGCAGGCATTTTCGGTATCCGTTGGTAGAGATGTATCAACGAATGCAGGACCGGGAGCACTGGCGTTACATTCTTCGTATACACCGTTAGGAAACTTTAGCGTATGCAGTAATGGGCAGGCGGTGCGTTACACCTTAAAGCCGATGCATGAGCCGGACGGAAGTACCGTATATGCAAGATGGGCAGTACACATTGTCGGAAATGTTTATTTTCATGCAATCGCAGTGGGAGGACAGTCCCATTATTCCTTAAATCCAAACACATACAACCGCCTTGGATCACCGGCGTCTGCAGGATGTATCCGTATGACAGTTGCCGATGCAAAATGGCTGTATGACTATGTGCCGACCGGAACACCGATCAAGATCAAGCAGGGGAACAGCAAGAAGCCTGGACCGCTTGGTAAGCCGGCAACGATCAAAGTGACAGGAAGTATTCACTATGATCCAACCGACCCGGAAGTGCCAAATTCCCGCAAAAAAGCGGATTACAAGGCAAATAGGATCAGCGGTTATATGACAAAGAGCGGCAAAAAGGTAGGCTATTAATGTGAGGGTGCAAGGACTTAGAACAGATCACAGCTTAGTGATCTGTGGCATCTTTGAAACATAGGATTCAGAAAGGAAACATACCATGAAGACAAAACAAATGGTTGGTATTTTGGTGACAGGTGCAGTGATCATTGCTGTAGGTGTGACCGGTGTAGTTTCAAATATTGTGAAGAGCAAGTTTACACAAAGTAAGAAGAGTGATGTGTCAAGCGTGGTGAACAATCTGATGGGAGAAGCCTCGGTGTCTTTGCCAACGGAAGATTTCATCGGTGTGATCAATATTGAGGGCGAGATTGGGCCGACAGAGACAAATGCTTGGAAGGCAAGCACAGGTTACAATCATGATCTGTACATGAAATACATTGACAAAATGATTAAGAGCAGCAGCAACAAAGGGATCATGCTTTATGTAGATAGTCCGGGAGGAACGGTATACGAGAGTGATGAGTTGTATTTGAAGCTGGAAGAATATAAGGAGAAAACAAAGCGGCCGATCTGGGCGTATTTTGCGCAGGAGGCGTGCTCCGGTGGATATTATATTTCCATGGCAGCAGATACGATTTATGCAAACCGTAATTGCTGGACCGGATCGATCGGTGTCATTGTATCACTGACGAATTACAAAGGACTTTATGATAAGTTGGGGATCAAGGAAATTGACATTACCAGTGGACCTAATAAAGCAATGGGATCCGGCGGATTGGATATGACGAACGAGCAGAAACAGATCATGCAGGGATTAGTGGATGAAGCGTATGATCAGTTCGTAAGCATTGTCAGTGAAGGTCGTGGCATAAACGATGCCGATGTGCGCAAGATTGCGGATGGACGCATTTACACTGCGAAACAGGCAAAGGAAAATGGTCTGGTCGACGAGGTTGGTTCTTATGAAGAGGAGAAGCAGGATTTTATCCAGACGAATGATTTCGACAAGAACATTACGTTTTATGAGCCGGATAACGATATGAATTCGTTGGTAAGCAGTCTGTTCCAGGCAGCCGAAGACGTAACACCGAAGTCTGATGCACAGATCGTGAAAGACATGATCGACACAAAAGGAAAAGGAGTGCTGAAATATTATGCAGAATAATACGGAGAATCAGGTATATGCCGGATTTTTCGTACGTCTGGCAGCTTATATCATTGATTGGATCATCGTAGGATGCGTATTGCTCGTCGTTAAGTTCCCGCTATGGATCGCGACAGTAGCAAGTCCGGACAATTTTATCGTGAAAGATTTTATTTTTTCATATTCGGTCAAGGATATTGTACTATATCTGCTCGGTGTGTTGTATTTTATCCTGCTCACCTATTTCACAGGAGCAACATTGGGAAAACGTGCAATGCGTTTGCGGGTTGTCAGCAGTGAGCAGCGCAAGATGACATTATTCGAGGTGGCTTATCGGGAGACGGTTGGAAGATTTCTGTCTAAGATCATTATCTTTATCGGGTATTTTATGATCGGACCGGATCGCGAAAAACGTGCACTGCATGATCGGCTGGCGGATACGAGAGTCGTATATTACCATGTGCGTGAGGTCGAGATCCCACCAACGGTTGTTTATCGCGAAAGCGCACCGATCTACTCCAATGGTCCGATGCAGGGTCAGATGGTCAATGAGCAAAAATCTGATTTTTGAAGTTAAAAATTGAATTAATAACAGAAAGAAGCTATCGCTTATTTGCGATAGCTTCTTTCGTATATTTTCCTGCATATTGGCAACACTAGCAATAGAAAGTCAAACTTGCACAACCTGCGATAGTGACTATTCCCATAATACTTTATTATGTGTCATGATAAGCAAATGTTTTGCAGCCAATACACTAACTTGTTCTGCTGCAAAAGGACTAAGACAATTGCTGCAGGTGCAAGTTTTTGCGCAGATTTCGGTTGTGGAAGTTTGGAAAATAAAGCGGCAAAGACTACAGAGAGGTGCTGTAGTTACAAGTCAGAATGGAGGAAAAGATGTTTGAAGAGAAGGAATCCATGTGGAAGAAAAAAGGATTTTATGTATCGGTGTGTACTGCGTTAGTGTGCCTGTTGGCGATCGGAACAACATACTATCGAATGAATAATGATCCGCAGGATGGCGGCTTTATGAAAGCAGAGGTAGAGTCCTCAGATGCACCGGAAGACAGTATGCAGCCTGTGGGAAATTCTAAGGATCAGTCGATTGCAGACAAAAATAAGGCAACAATAGCACCGTCGATCCCAAGTGATACGCCACAGCCAAAGGCGACGAAAAAACCGCAGAAAAAAAATACCGCAAACAACGAAAAGACTGCAGCAAAGTCTGGTAGATCAAGAAAAGCAGCTGCTAAGGATACAACGGTAGCCTCCCAAAAAGACAAGCAGCACTTTGCCTTTAATGAAGAAAAGGGATTGAGCTGGCCGGTCAAAGGTAAGGTATTGATGAAGTTTAGCATGACAGATGCCGTATATTTTAAGACATTAGCACAGTATCGATGTAATCCGGCATTGATCATCGGCGGCAAAGTCGGACAGAACGTTAAAACCGCAGCGGCCGGTGAAGTCTTGTCGGTTAGTAAGAACGATGAAACAGGCAAAACCGTGACAATGAACATTGGCAATGGATACACGCTCACATATGGGCAGCTAAAGGCAGTATCCGTCAAAGAAGGCGATGAATTAAAAGCGGGAGAAACCATTGGAAAACTTGCGGCACCAAGTACAGCGTATACGGAAGAAGGGTGTAATCTGTATTTTAAGGTAGAGCAGAATGGAACAGCGGTTGATCCTCTTCTTCTCTTAGATTAATACAAAACTCCATCATGCCTGTAAAGCATGGTGGATACATAATAATAAACTCAAACTTCCCATACCTTAAATCCTCCACAACCACATATTGCTTATTATGTCAAAGAATACTAAGAATTTTGCAGC
>NZ_QULH01000027.1:0-26731 GCF_003481635.1 Clostridium sp. OM05-6BH
AAAAGATACCAACTTCTCTCATAATTAGCCTTAACTTAATGCCATTGCAGGAATCCCTGGCCCCATTCTTTCTCTCGCAAAGGAACTTTCCGTGCTGCCTTTCTTCAGAGATATGGAGGTCGGTGAACATGGTTTATCTGTGTTCCTCTCCAAACTCTTTAATGGAACTCTTTGGGCTCAGCACGATAAAAATGGAAAAATTATTAAAGATACTGTTTTGAAGTTTGATCTTCGTGGTGAGATGGGTGTGGTAGCTGAACTCGGCGGACAAGCCTTACCAGTTATTGCAAACGAATGTATTGTTCGTAGCTTCTTCTTTATCCGAAGATTTGCATTGGAACTCAAGAACTGCCATGTTTGCAATCTGTCAGATCTTTGTCATATTGACTGGAGTAGTGTTAAACCCGCCGGTAATCCTATGATTGCAAGGATGCTGACTGTGGCAACCGGAGTGTTTACGATGGTTGATGTTGGAGATGCCCTTGTTAGTCAGAAATATTGGGTTTCCATCAACTATGTAGGAATCGGACGGTTTGCTGTCGCTATTGGTGAAGATGTCAGCTGGGGATTAAAAGCCCGAAAAGTAAAAGATATTAAGGCAATGTACGAAAACATCCGCAAAAATACTTTCAGACAAGAGGATCAGCGGATTTATGAAAGGATTGGAAGCGGAATGCGTTCTGAAAAGTTGGGTTTAACTCTTGAGCAAACAGAGATACTGTATAATCTCGAATACCATGTTACTTTGAATGATATTCAAACAACTAAGATTCCAATCTGTGGGGAAAGTGTTCGTGGGCTGAAACTCCAATGGTTAGATGAGTGGCAATAAAGTATGACAAATGGTTTTGCGAGCTTTGTTCAGATTCCTGATGCAACATTACATTGGTATTCAGAACAGGAACTTCTTGCGAAAATAGACGCAAATTCTCCTACTGATACTTGGTTCCGTTTGACTTTGCTCGAAGCAATGCTCTTTGAACCGTATTATCCGTTGACGATTGAAACAGACAAAAAAGGCAATGCAACGCCGAGCAAGAAGTATTCTTCACTCCATAATCCTATCTGCGGATTTGACAAAGGAAACGCAGATCATTATCTTGATGAGATATTCCCTGAAACATATTATGCCAAGGGGTACATTAAGCGCCTGAGAAAATGTCACGGCAAAGTTATCCGTGAGCTGAATGAAGTTTTGAAAACAGCACTGACTTCTCTGGCGATCACGGCAGCGGTTACTATTGCGGCGATTGCTACAGCAGGTGCATTTGCTCCTTCGATTGCAGTTGCTTTGGTAGGCTCTAATTTTGCAGGACTTAGTGGTGCTGCCTTAACAAGCGCTTGCCTTGCATATCTTGGCGGTGGTGCTATTGCAGTTGGTGGTATGGGTATGGCAGGAGGAACGATTGCTATTGTCGGTGGTGGTGCTATTCTCGGCCTTGGTGTAGGTGCCGGTGTTGGCGGAGCAGTAGGAGCCGCAGGTGTTTTTGGCAAAAAGAATACCATCCTGCAATCTGCAAAACTGATGGTTTCTGTTAGAGAAATTTTTCTCAATGATGAGCATGATTTGGCATACTCCAATACAGTCTATGAACAGTATGTTCAGAACATCATGGAAATTGAAAAAGGGTTAGTGGAACTTCGTCTTCAGTATGATATTGCTAATGGAAAGGACAAGAAACTTCTGAAAGTTAAAATTAAGGAAGCAGAAGATTCTGTCGAAGCAATGAAGATAGCCAGAAAGAGTATGCTGAAATTCCAGAGTTCCTTTGAAACAGGATTAGAACCGAGTCACAAATAAATAACATCACAGAACGGAACTTCGTCTCAATTTGGGACGAAGTTCTTTTTCTGAAACGATTAAAAAATGGTGTAGCCAATATCACAGATATTGTTCGAAGGACCATAGGGAAGTTTACCCTGGCAAGTAGTTTTACGTAGATTGTTCCAGAGGGGAATCTGTAAAATTAGCAAAGTGGTATCACGTTGCCCTGCTTGCCAAGTTGTATTTCTTTGTATCACTTCGGACCAAGTTGGTCCGAGGTCGGAACCACAGACAGAAACGGAGGAAACTATTTGATCGCAGTAATTCACAGAGGACAAAAATTCAAAGAAACTTTGGAAGCCTTTCAGCAAAAACGAGCGGAATTTATCGCACAGGAAATCAGAAATTTCGATGCAGAAACCTAGTATGTGTTTCTGGAATGGATTCGTGGCAACGGCCACAAACTTGATAGAATAACTGGGATGGCGGTATGATATGAGCAGAGGTGACTACCCATGAAGAAACAGAGAAAAGTTGAAAAAGATAACCGTGGCGTTGCGATATACGCCCGTAAATCTCGAATCACCAACAAGGGTGACAGCATCGGTGTTCGGTTCAAACAATGTGTGGATTACGCCAAAAAGGAATTGGGATTGGATGAGGAGTACGAATTCTTACAATACGAGGACAAAGGACTCAGCGGATACTTTTCAGACAGACCGGATTTTCAGAGAATGCTGCATGATGTGCAGGACGGAAAATCAAAGTAATCGTATGTTACAAGCTGGATCGTGTCGGCAGAAAAACAGCAGACCTAATCCGTTTGATGGATTTCTTGGAAATGTACCATGTTAATCTCTTGATTTGCTCCAATGGTATCAATACTGCCAGCGGACTATATAAAATCTTTATTCAGATATTCGCTGTCATTGCGGAATTTGAAAGAGATACTCTGACAGAAAGAATTGTAGACAATATGATGGAACTTGCAAAGGACGGACGATGGCTCGGCGGCAATACACCGATGGAATTTACTGTCTGTCGTGTAACAACCGGAAGTGGTAAGGGAAAATCAGCATACAGCTACTTAGAAAGTCTGCCGGAAGAAAGACGCATGGTTCAGTGTTTGTACGAAATCTTCAGAACTACTCGCAGCATACAGAGTACTGCAAAACAGATGAATGAGGAAGGATTCCACACTCCTTCCGGTGCTGCATTTAACGCATCCACCACAAGACTGGTTTTGAGAAATCCTATCTATTGTACTGCTGATAAACGCAGCTATGATTATTTCATCGATCATGACGGCAATGTGTTTGGAGATATGTTAGAGTTTGACGGAACTCACGGATTGTCGGCTTACAATAAAACTGATCAGGAAAAGTATGAAGGCAGCGACAGCGCATTTATCTCTCCGAAATATGTTCAGACCATTGAAGGCAAGCCTGTTAGCGAGTGGATTATTGCGGTTGGTAAGCACGAAGGATTTATTCCAAGTGAACAATGGATTGAGGTGCAGGAACTTCTTGATGCGATTGCAGAGAAATACAATCGCCCTCACAGAAAGACCAACGCACTGTTGGCGGGGCTGGCGCATTGTCCTCACTGTGGCAGACGATTGAGTGTGATTCCTGAGTCCGACCGCTGGACGAACGGTAAACCTCGGTTCAAATATGTTTGTCCTGGTTATCGCAAAAAGGAATGTAATTTCAAAGCGGTAGATGGCGTTCTTCTGGACGAATTTGTGGTACAGCAGCTATCTGAACTATCAGATGAAAATAGCGAGCGTTTCAGAAGAATTCTGGAAATCAAGATTGAGGAAGTCTTGGAGCAGTCACAGACGGTACAGGAACACAATCTCATTAAAAAGAAACGTGACAAGATGAAAGCAGATATTGCTGCGCAGACAAGAAATCTACGTGAAGCAGATGGCAGCATCAAGCAATTTATTCAAGAGAATTTGTAAAATCTGGCTGAAGAATTGAGAGAAACGGAGCGGCAGATTTCAAAATTGGATGAGGGTAGAAAGAACAACATGATTGCCATCCGTGACTTGGAAATGACAAAAGAAAGGCTGCTCTCTTTTGCAGAGTATGCAAAAGATGCACAGCCGGAGGTTCTGGTCACATTGATCCAGACGATTGTAGAAAGAATTTATATCGTTGATAAAGATGATGAGCGTTTCTGCAACATTTTTATCAAAGGCTGTACAGACGAGGATTACACCGGCTTCTTCCAGACAGCCGGTTACATAGAGCAAAAAACTACCCCTGTGTGATTCGGAACAGTATTGCATATGCACCAAAATATAGACGTAAAGTAGCATATGGAAAATTGAAAGAAGACATACGTGATATTATTACAATGTTGTGCGAGAGAAAAGGTGTCAATATTGTAGAAGGAGAAGTGTGTCCGGACCATATTCATTTGTTGGTAGAGATTCCGCCAAAGATGAGTGTTTCATGCTTTGTTGGATATTTGAAAGGAAAAAGTACGCTGATGATATTTGAAAGGCATGCAAATCTGAAATATAAATATGGAAATCGTCATTTTTGGTGTAGAGGATATTATGTCGATACAGTAGGGAAAATGCGAACATATAGAAGAGTATATAAAAATCAATTACAAGAAGATTTAGAATATGATCAAATGACATTGAAAGAATATATTGACCCGTTTACGGGTGAGCCAGTAAAGAAAAATAAGTAATAAAAAGCCCAGGGGGCTTTTGTAAGTAGCTGATGTTGCGGTTGGCAGATTTAATTAGGCGAGTCTTTAGACTCAGGTACTGGCAAAGAGGCCTTATAGGCCGCAAGCAAACCACCGGCTAAGCTAGTGGTTGTGATTCAATTGTCAAATTACCGAGTGTTTAGCTTGACATTGCTTGTGCGTTATGATATATTATATGCATATTCTTTTTAGTTGTTTTGATTTTGTCCCTCTGAGAATGAGAAATGTAATGAAATTTTTTTGTATTCTTTTGGGGTGTTTCAGTTGTTGGATGATTTTCAATGTAATGGAAAATAGGATTAAAACATTAAAATTAATAGTGAACATGTGAAAAGAGGTATAGCTAAGGAGGAAGAGATGAAACTAGGAAAGAAGATAGTAGTAACCATAGGAGTATTATTATCTGCATTGTTATGTGTAAATATGATATTGTATACACCAGCATCAGCCGATGGGAATACGAAATTAAAGACATCAAAAAATGATATTAGTAGTGAAACGGTAAATATGCATCAAGGTGTTTCAATGTCATATGCACAGATTGTTCAAACATATTCTGATGAATATTCGGTATCTTTATATAGTGATAAGTGGAAGAAATTTAAATCACATGCGGAGATGGTTAAAAACTGTCAACTTGAAGATGAGAAAATACAGAGGATGTCAACAAATGAATTGTTTAATGTGGTAATGGCTTATCCGTTGTTAATAGATGTTTTTTTATATGATGATATTGATCAAGGGATTAAAAGTGTGTCGCAACAATATAATGGATTGCGTGAACTGTTAAAACGAGACGATTTGCAAGATGTATTATATCATAAATATTTGACCTATAGTAAAACAGAAGATGTAATTGATTATAATATATATACTGCTAATAGCATACAGAAGGCAATAACAGATAATCATATAAGCAAAAGAAATATATATATAGATTTCTTGAATGATAAAATACCACAGATAGAAAAAAGTATGTTAGATAATTACAAATATACGGATAAAGAAAGGCAGAAGATTATCAATAAGCAGGAATTATTGAATGATCAACAAAATGCTATAACTTTTGCTGCTGCACGTGCTGACGAGACTGTTATAGTCAAGACTCCTAAAGGGTCTAAAATTAAATGTAAAAGAAAAGCGTCTAATAAAAAAAATAGTACAAAAGATGTGGCCCAGCAAAAACTTGCATACCCACGTGCAACGTATGTTTCTACAGGGTATTCTAAGAATAATTGTCATGCATATGCATGGACAGGAAGACAAGACATATGGATGCAATCTCCAGTGCTGTATGTGTCAGATGGCAGTTATAAAGCCATTAAGGGACGCCCAAAGTCTAATGGACAAATAGCAGTATGGGGATCTTATACACACTCTGCCATTGTTACAAATTATGGAACACAGGATCCAACTGTGACATCAAAGTGGGGTGGTGGTCATATTTGGCGTTGTGGAGCAAGTTATTGTCCATATAATGGACCAATTTGCTATTATGGAAGATAAAGTATCACTTGAAATTACATATTATGTGTCTTATTAATAGGATTAAAGTATTAAAAAGTCCATTTTCATTATATATTTGTTTCGAGATTTGAACTATAATAGCTTGAAAAGTATGCACATCGCTGATAGATATTGTGGTTAAAGATTTCGAAAAATGATTTGTCAGATCATTTCAGACTATTTGATACTTTAATCTTAATAGGAATATAATGGAGTTTAGATGGTAAATTAGAAATAAATTAAGGAAGGGGCTAGCTAATATGAAACGAAGTCTTTTTGTAATGATTACAGTAGCAGCAATATGCTGTTTCGCAGGTTGTGCTCAAAAAGCCGAACACAAAACCGTCAAAGAGGAGAAGGCGGCATCAACTACTAGTGACACAACACAGTACAAATCGGAACCGAAGGGTGACATTGATGTATTAAAGAAAAGTTATCCGGACTGGATTAAAAATGGTGAGGTAAACTATCCATATACCTTGAAATCCCAAGAACTAAAAGAAGCAAAATCCTATAACGAACGGACGAAACTTGTAAATGTACCGCAGGAGATAACAGAGAGCTGCAGTACAGCAGAATTATTGCATTTGATTGAGGAATATCCTTTATTAGATTTGAGTTTGTATGATACGATGGACATTGCGGTGGAAAATTATCGGAACGTGAATACAGCGTTTGATGAATTTTTCCAGAGGGAAAATGGACCGAAGGAGGCCTTGAACGCATTGCAGCAAAATGCAAAAAATCTTTCTGCTATTAAAGACCCGGAAGTATATAAACGTACACTGGATGGAATGCAATTAGAGCTATATGTGGTGCTTTCTGCGCATGGCTATGAAAGTCTCGGAGCAAAGCAGGCAGCTAATGTGAAACAAATAGTTACACAGATGAAAGATGCGATAGAACGGGATCAAGCGAACGCATCCACTACAAAAATTGACATTGATAAGTTAATTACCGACAAAAGGTGGACAAAGGAATTATCATAAATGCCGAATGGACCGTTATGTCCCATTGATTTCTGCGGCTACTCATGCTATGATTATTGATACTGGTGCAACGGAACGTAGTATTCGCTGTACGAGCCGGATGGACAAAGCGTGTCTGTCCAAATAGATTTGGAAAAGAGGTTGCATATGTACTACATACTGAATCAGATCATGAATCCGAATCAGATCGCAATGATCGGAGTATTGGTAGCGTTTATTTTGACATTTTTGGGATTGAAATTCCCATTTTCTTTTTTGCCGGTGGATCATGGACGTGAATTTGCCGTTAATGGTGCGTTATCTAAGGGAAAGACCCGTGGCGTTGGTTTGACCTTCGTATGCAGTTTTATTATTAGCTGTGTTTTGTTTATGCCAATGGACAAAGAGTATATTATTTATTGCATTCTTTTGTTTGCAATGATGCTCAGTGGTTATTTGGATGATGCGGCTAAGACACCTTGGAGTGACTATAAGAAAGGCGCGATAGATCTCGTGCTTTCGATCATGACCGTAGTGACGTTCCTTAATTTTAACCCATCGGTATTGCATATTGGTTCTGCGAAGTTTGCACTGCCAATGCCGGTATACTTCATTTTGGCGATTATTTTGCTGTGGGTGTCCATTAATGTGACGAACTGTTCTGATGGAGTGGACGGGCTGTGTGGTAGCTTGTGCTGTGTTGTTATCGCAGCATTTGCCGTACTTTTCCCGCAGGCACTTGGGAACTATGTGATCGCTGCTCTGCTTTTTGCAGCAACACTTTTAGCGTACCTTTGCTTTAATTCAAAGCCGAGTACAATGTTAATGGGAGATGCCGGTTCAAGAGCACTCGGATTCTTCGTTGCAGTGCTTGCGATGAAGAGTGGTCATCCGTTGATCTACATTTTGCTGGCGTTAGTGCTCATTATTGATGGCGGTCTTGGTTTGGTCAAAATCTTTTTGCTTCGTTTCTTAAAGATTCATGTGTTAAAAAACACACTGACACCAATTCATGACCATGTCCGCAAAAATAAAGATTGGTCAGACACACAGGTTGTATTCCGCTTTGTGATCATACAGGTTATGTGCGTTGTGGCAGCATATGTGTTGCTGACGTTACTTGGTTAATAATTCGTCAAAGCGTTTTATACCAAATACTCAAACTTCCCATACCTCAAATCCTTCTTAATCACATATTGCTTATTATGTCAGCAATAAATAAACTATTTTGCAGCCAGTAGTCTGACTTGTTCTGCCGGCAGCGAACTAAGATAATTGCCGCAGAACGCAGAGTTTTTGGGTGATTTCTTATTTTGTTAAGTCTCTGATGAATACATGCCTGAAGGATTGCCTGAGATGTCCCGGTTTAGCAAGGTATCATCCATTTTTGGACGGGACGCTTTCGCTACGATGCGCTACGTCGCGGTACTTAATGTCTCTGAAATACGAGACACAAGTAACGACGAGCGCAAAGTCCCTTTCAAAAATGATGATTACCTTGCTTCCGGGACTTTGAGTTTCCGAAGGGCATGTAAATCAATCATCAGAGACAACAAAATCTAGAAATCACCAAAAACGTAAATGCGGCAAGGCAATTACTATAGTTCTCTGTCGGCAGAAACCGCTATGTTGTGGCTGCAAAATTTTTAGTATTCTTTGACATAATAAGCAATATGTGGTTTTGCAATAGCTTCCGGTATGGGAAGTTTGAGTCAAATATTAATAAATGCGCTCGGATGCGAGTTCGATGATAGGATACCGTTTTGTTTCGCCATGCTTGTTCTCGGCTTTGATATAGCCGCGTTCCAAGTCTTCCGGCAGATAAAACGGTATTATTTTTTCGGAAAAGGCAAGTTCCAGTTCTTCGCAGACAGAGCGGTATCTTTCCTTTTCCAAAGTAAGTAATGCGGTATCGGGATCCAGCCAAAATACAAATTCTTGATTTTGTAAACGTGAGGAGATGAGGTCGTGCAGCAGAGTGATGATCTCGTCTCCCTTTTTAGTGCCATATTTTTTACAATAAACGCGATAGGACTTGTGCTTCGCAAAGTGCATTACGACAACGCGGTATTCCTTGGGGAGATCGACGGGAGTTGTTCTTTTTTCTTTCTTGCTCATAAATATTACCTAACCTTTCTGTGCCTTCTGTTATTAATAGTATAGACAACTGAGAACATACACAATCAAGCCTAATAGAAATCACTGTAAAAGGTTTGTAAAACTTGCTATTATTCTCTATTTGGGCTAAAATTAGCCTTATGCGACCATGGTTTGAAAGCTGGGAGGAAATAAATGTTGTACATTTTTATGGCGTTATATGCCGAGGCAGCACCGTTCATTGCACAGATGAAATTGAAACGTGTGAATGACAGTGGAAAATTTGTGCTTTATCAGGATGAAGCCGGGGAGGCGATATTGGCGGTTACAGGTCCGGGCAAAGTAGAAGCGGCGGTGGCGGTAAGTTATGTGTGTGCTAAATATGGGACAGACGAATCGACATTTATATTGAATATAGGAAGTGCGGCGGGAGCACCAAACTGTTCTGATGAGCATGTGCAATCGGTCGAGCGTTCAGAGCTAATCGGGCAATGGTTTATTGGAAATCAATTGGTGGATGGCGATACAAAACGTACATACTATCCGGATATTTTATATCGTCACCCATTTGCAGAAGAGGGAATTGAAACGGTCAGCATAGTGCGTAGACCCGACGAAATGAAGCAAATGATTCGTATGGATGCGTCTGTGAATGGTGGACAGAAGAGCGGATCCTCATTAAAAATCAGGTTGTGTGATATGGAGGCAGTTGGCGTATATCAGGCTGCTGTCCGGTTTGTGGGACAGCACCAGATGGCTTTCTTAAAAGTAGTATCAGATGTCGGTGTTGATAAGCGTATGACGGCAGAGGATTTACAGCACTTCTTTGCGGACAGTGCAGAGAAAATATGTACGTGGATAGAAGATGTGCGTACACTTAGCCGTTCTTGGAAAGTGGAAAAGGTTGGTGCGAAAGAGCAGGAAATTTTGCAATTGCTATGTGATCAGACACATGCTTCCGTGACGATGCGTTTACAGATGGAACAATTGCTGCGATATTGTACACTGGCAAATATTCCGTACGAGGAAATGATCCGTGGCGATCTGGCAGAGCAAACGCTTTGCTGTCGTGACCGCAAAGAAGGGAAGGCATATTTTGAACAGCTCAAAGAACGATTGTTATATCAATAACATGCAGTCGATACCTGCATGTGAGCCGACAGGGCACAATCATGATCCGATTGTCAGGGAAACGGGACAGTCGACCATGTTTTCACATATTTACGTAGAAGCCGCAGTTAGAAATCATCCGCGCACACAGAGGATATTACAACAGTTTTTGAAGGCGCAGGTGATTTCCATCACACATTATAAAGATGTATTTTGCCGCAAAGGGCAGCAGGTGCATTTACAGCACGGGTCCAAAGCGCTGATCATTGCTCGCAAAGATGGACAGTTATTGTATGAGGGTGCGGAGGTGTGTCAGAGTTTTGGTAACGAATATTTTTATTATACGTCCTGCGTGATGAACTGTATTTATGATTGCGAATACTGCTATTTGAAAGGAATGTATCCAAGCGGTAATTTGGTGATATTTATAAATATTGAGGATATTTTCGCGGAATTGGAAACGTTGCTTGCTAAGCATCCGGTGTATTTATGTGTTTCGTACGATACGGATTTGCTGGCACTTGAAAATATTGCCGGTTTTGTGAAAAAATGGGCAGAGTTTACGGTGGAGCATCCGAAGCTTCGGATTGAAATTCGTACAAAGTGTGCACGGACAGATTTGTGGAAGGAGCTGCCGGTCTGTGATCGAGTGATCTATGCGTTTACGTTATCACCGGAAGAAATCACCGCTTGTTATGAGCACGGCACGCCGACGTTAGCTGCACGCGTTGCAAGTGTAAAATTGGCGGGCAAAATGGGTCATCCGGTGCGGTTGTGCTTCGATCCGATGATCTATTATCCACATTATAAAGAAGTGTATCGCAGGATGCTTGGTGAAGTATTTGCGCAAATAGATACAGATCATATTGTAGATGTCAGTATGGGATCGTTTCGTATCTCCAAAGATTATCTCAAAAATATGCGACGTCATGATGTGCTTTCGCCGGTGGTACAGTTTCCTTATGAAAATATAGACGGTGTGTACCAATATCCGGACAAGCTTCGACAGGAAATGGAAGGATTTTTGCATAAAGAGTTGTGTAAATACGTGGAAGAAGAGCATATTTTTTGCTGGGATCAGATATAAACGGAAAGGATGAAAAGATATGTATACATTTGACAGCAGAGTTCGTTATAGCGAGACGGATGAGAACGGAAATTTATCGTTGGAAAGCTTGATTGATTATATGCAGGATTGTACCAATTTTCAGTCGGAAGATTTGGGAGTTGGCTTAGAGTACCATCGACAAAAGAATATAATGTGGGTGCTTAATTTTTGGCAGATCGTGATCGATGAATATCCGGCGATGGGTGAGAATATTACGGTGGGAACGCAGGCTTTTGGCTTTGAAAAGATGTTTGGTCATCGTAATTTTTTGATAACGCATCAGGGGGAGCCGGAGCATCGTATCGCAATTGCCAATTCTTTGTGGGTGCTGATGGATCTGAAAAAGGGGCGTCCGATGATCGTAACGCCGGAAATTGGGGATGTATATGGTATACATGAACCACTCCCGATGGATTATGCATCACGTAAGATTAAAGTGCCAAAAGATGGCGGAAAAGAGTGTGACCCGTTTTTGGTACAGGAGTATCATTTAGATACGAATCACCATATGAACAATGGGCAGTATGTGCGTATGGCACGTGCGTCTTTGGAACGGGAGATCACGGTGCGAGAGCTGCGTGTCGAATACCGCAAACAGGCGATGCTTGGAGATCAGATCACGCCGGTGATCTATGAGACAGAGGAATACTGTATGGTGTCATTGAATGGCGAGGACGGGAAACCTTATGCAGTTGTGCAGCTTTTTGAACGGTAAAAAGATAAGGCACAGCGACGAGAAAAACGATAAAGCGCAGTGATGAGAAAAATGATAAGGCGCAGCGATGAGAAATATGGAGGCATACGAATGAAGGAATGGAAATGTGGTATTCGGGATGGAATCCCGATTGCTTTAGGATATGTGTCGGTGAGTTTTACCTTTGGACTGATGGCAGTACAGGCAGGACTTAGCTGGTGGCAGGCAGTATTGATCTCGCTGTTGAATGTAACGTCGGCGGGACAGTTTATGGGATTAGATATTATGGTAGCAGGGGGTGCTTATGTAGAAATGGCATTGGCACAGCTTGTCATCAATTTGCGTTATGCGTTAATGTCCATTTCGCTATCCCAAAAAGTGGACAGCAATTTTAAGACGGGAAGCAGATTGTTTTATGGATTTTTTATGACCGACGAAATATTTGGTGTGGCAGCAAGCAGAAAAGGTGAAGTACACCGCAGCTATTTTGGAGGACTCGTCACATTGCCGGTGATCGGCTGGGTGTTTGGAACGTTTGCCGGGGCAGTGTTAGGTGGCGTGCTGCCTCCTCTATTGCAGTCGGCGATGGGAATTGCTATTTACGGAATGTTTTTGGCGATCATCATCCCACAGGCGAGAGATGATCTGCGTTATTTGCGAGTTATTGTGATCGCGGTAGTGCTTAGCTGCTGTTTCCGATATATGCCGGTGTTTGATCAGGTGTCTTCCGGATTTGCAATTATAATTTGTGCTGTAGTGGCATCTGCAATAGGTGCTGTTTTGTATCCGATTGATGAGGAAGGAGGCGAGGAAGCATGAGAGATATTCCAATGCATTATTTTTGGATGTCATTGCTCGTGATGGCAGGAGTTACTTATTTGATCCGTGCAGTTCCATTTACGTTGTGCCGTAAAAAAGTAGAGA
Organism: Clostridium sp. OM05-6BH; assembly: GCF_003481635.1. Taxonomy (NCBI): domain Bacteria; kingdom Bacillati; phylum Bacillota; class Clostridia; order Eubacteriales; family Clostridiaceae; genus Clostridium; species Clostridium sp. OM05-6BH. The sequence goes on from NZ_QULH01000027.1 coordinate 12,903, forward strand.
ATCGTTTTGTGAAGTCTTTCCTCGCATACGTTCCTTATGCGGTGCTGGGGGCAATGACATTTCCGGCTATTATTTATTCAGCGGATAAGATTGCAGCCGGTGTGGCAGGTACGGTTGTGGCGCTAATCATGGCATATCGGCGAAGAAGTCTGCTTACCGTAGCGCTGGCGGCGTGTGCGGCGGCGTTCTTGGTGCTGCTCATTGTGTGATATGAAAAAAGCAGTCGATCATAAATGAAAGACTGCTTTAAATCATATCCTTTATTGCTTTGTGTGAAGATTTAACTGATTGTCTATGTCCCGTCCGGCATACATTACTCTAAGTATTGTTACAACCTTTTTATCGCTATCTGGAATATAAAGTACCACATAATTGTCTACTGGTAATACACGAAGTCCACGACTTTTCCACGGTTCGTTTTCATATTTTCGATAACGCTCTGGCATCGTATCCAGATTTAATATCTGTTCCTCAAGACGGTCAAGTTGTCCGCTTGCATTTTCTGGCGATTGTAATTCAAAAGCAATATATTCAAAAATTCCTCTCAAATCACTGTCAGCCTGTTTGGATACTTCTACTTCATATATCATAAGCCATAATCCTTGCGAATGTCAGCAAAGGCTTTCTTCGCATTTTTTGTCCGTCCAGCCTGCATATCCGCATATCCTTTTTCCAATTCTTCATTTAACTCTGCTTCTGATAATGTGCTGATGTCAACAGGTTTGGCAGATGGTATTTTTACCTCAAACGGAAGTCCTCTCTGTAAGATAATCTGTTTATAAAACATATTGATAGCACTGGAAGCAGGGATGCCAAGTGTAGACAGGATACTTTCTGCTTTTTCTTTGACATCTGGTTCAATCCTTGCATATAAATTTGCTGATTTTGTAGCCATATAAAACATCTCCTTTCGTGAGTAGTATTTCCATCTATCTTTATTATATGCAAATGTCCGCACAATAGCAATACTAATCATCACTTAAAAGCATTATGATGAAAGAACCTGTGCCGGAATACAGCAATTAGTACGATGATGCCTATTAAGATTCCTGCTGCAATGACATAAAGGAGAGTATAGGATTTTCGGTAGGGAAGGGCTATACTCCCAACGGCATTAGAATCGAGATGATTTCATCTTCTTTTGGCGGCCAAATTGCTTTTCCCTGATCGTTATCTGTTTCTGATACCCATTCAAAAGAGTTTGCTTTTGGTGCCAAAGATGCTACACCATGTTCGCCATTAGCGGTTTTATAGGGGACTTGCCATCCATAGGAACTCAAAATTATTTTATCAAAATTTTTATTTTGTTTATAGTATTCGGATATTAAAAAATATTCTGTAGATGACAGCGTATATGCTTTGCTATATTGATATTCTTCTCGTCCGAGGCAAGTTTCTGCGTCTGAAATGGTCTCTGTTTTGGAACTTCCTTCTTGATTGGCTTTTTTTTCTTTTTCTAGTACAATTTTAATTTTATTCAAATCGTTTCTTTGCACCTTTTTCTTGTTTGCAAAAATATTCTTTACTTGTTGCCGGATGGATTCGCTGGCAGAAACAGGTACGCTATTATTTAATACAAATAGTGATATCACTAATATAAAACATAATCTTTTCATGACTTGTACATTCCTTTCCTAATAACTTTTCACGCATTATATTGTGGCAGCAAAGTTACTTTAGAACAATTTTCCTCAAATTCCTCTTAAATTATATTACCACCTTTTCGGAAAAAACCGCCATGGAAGTTTGAACGGTGTATGTATTTTTCGTGTGCTCTCCGCATAAGATGAAACAGACTTATCCAGTGGGAGGACGACGAGATGGATGACAAGATAGAGGAGATACTCGCGCAGTATCCGGTACAGATTGAGAGCAGAAAAAGAATTCGTGGGGCAATTCTGCTGGAGACCAGAGAAGGGCAGTATTTGTTGCGAGAATATAATGGCTCTGCCAGCCGCCTTGAGCGAGAAGAACGCATCAAGGAGAGTTTGATGAGTCATGGTTATCGTAAAGTGGACAAAGCGCTGGCCAATAAACAAGGGGAACTGTTGACACGTGATGGTTCGGGAAATATTTGGCTTATGAAGCGTTGGTTTGCCGGGAGGGAGTGCGATCTAAAGGACGCAAAACAGGTGTGCAGAGCGATGTCTCATTTGGCGATGCTGCATTTATGGATGAGTGAGCAGCAGGAGGATATTCGTACACAGCAAACTGAAAATGCGGAGGAATTGGCATCTAGCGGCAGGGAAACGGATCTTGGCGGGGAGGAATTGCAGGCGGCGGAAGTGACAGCGTTTACGCCGATCGATTTTTTTGGACGACGCAACCGGGAATTAAAACGTGTACATACATATATTCGCAAAAAAAGAAGAAAGAATGAAATGGAACTTGCGCTTTTAGATGCATTTGCCCATTACTATGAGCAGGGCTGCGAGGCAGAGCAGTTGGAGACTGCAGAGCATAACTATGATTATTTGCAGCGGGAAGCAGCAGAACAAGGCAAGCTGATGCATGGAAGCTATAATTATCACAATATTGTATTTCAAGGACGGGAAGTGGTCACATCCAACTTTGAGAACGCCAAAGTGGGGATACAGATTATGGATTTATATGGTTTCCTGCGCAAAACCATGGAGAAGAATGGATGGAAACAGGATTTGGGACGCCGCATGATCGCCTCTTATGAGGAAAAACGTTCGCTGTCGGAGGAGGAGAGGCATTTGTTGTATACACTTCTTCTATATCCGGAGAAGTATTGGAAACAGTGTAACTTCTATTATAATGGGAAGAAATCATGGATGTCGTCAAAGAGTTATGAGAAACTGTTGCGCATACGCGGGCAGGAAGAGGGGCGGATTCAGTTTCTGGAAATGATAAAAGACGTTTTATTTTAATGCTCATTTTGTCTGTGCTCTTTGAGGAGATTTTTTCTGTGATGCGACAGAATAAGGAATATTATAGATATAAACACGAGCAATATTCCAACGGCTGCAAAGAAGAGTTGCAGAGATTTACTAACGTTATGTTGTGGTTTCTGTTTCAACGAGGATTGCATTTTTGTCGGAGCGTATGTCTTAGTTGCGGGTGTTGCCGTGGAGAATGACAACGCTCCGAAATTTTTTAAGTGATCTGCAATGTACTGTATCTTTGCATCGTAGGTCTTCTTGGCAAAGCTTTTTTCTTCGTTTGTGTAAGAGATGTCACCTTGCCCATCTATATAGGCGAGTGTGTTTTTGGCATTCTCGATCATAACAACGTCACCACATTCACCGACGCCAAGTACGTAAAATATAGCAGGGGTATCCGCTTTTGACATCTTATTTAAAGCGTCGGTTTGTTCGCTTTGTCCTTCTATGGACATCTGCCAGTCTCCATTTTCTTGAGATAAGGAAAAGATACCGATGATATTATGTTTATAATAAAGTGGGTAATTTACGGCAGCGTCTTGGGTGCTTTTCTTTACATCAAAATAAAAGAACGGATCACCGATCGTTATGGATGCTGCAGAAATACGGGAATTTTTATAATCGTCTTCTAATAATAGAGGGATCCAGTCATTGATTTCCTGTTTCATCTTGTTTTTGGCATAGTGATTTAGCGTGTGACGGATTGTTTGGTACGCTGAGCGGCAGGAAGAGCCGGAGTCTGTTGCTTGGGCAGCAGCAGATTTGGGTAAATAAAGTAAGCTTCCGGCCAGCAATATAATACTAATCTGTAATAATAGCTTCTTTGTCATCATGATCGTATACCCCCTTCTTAAGTCATGAATTTTATGGTTTCTAATATCATACATCCATTAGTCTTTTGATCAAACTCGCAAATCCGCTCTTGCAGAGCTTATTCGCTTGTTTCAAAAGCTTATTTGCTTGTTATATTTATATTACCATTTGTGCTGCAAAAACCGCCGCATCATGTGAGGGCTCTGTCGGAGTTTGCAGATTTGCATTTTTTGGCGATTCAAAGTTCAAATGGTGTATGTTAATTGTGCGTAAGGTCTTTTATTTTGGGTATCTCTGTGGTAATATAAACATTGCGGGTAAAATTGGATGGAGTGATTATCATGCTTAACGGTCTATACATCACAGGCCGTGAGTGCATGGAAGATTGCGTAAAAAGAAACACAGATGGAGGAGCAATTGAAGAACAGTAAGAAAATATTGCTTTTGATGATGTGTTTGCTGTGCGTATGCATGCTGACAGCGTGTACCGTGAAACATCGTCGACAGCGTAACAGTGTTTCTGCGACAGGATCGCCGGTGAACACGAAGACGTTGACCGGAGTGGTGACCGGACAGGATGTAGAGAAACAGAATATTACCGTGCGAGAGCTTGATAGCAATCTGGAATCGGTACTGTATTACGACTCTACCGCAGCGGTTACAAACAAATTTGGAGAGACGATCTCGGCAGAGCAAATAACAACGGGCGAGATTTTGGAGTTGGCATATCGTACTTCAGATACACTGCTGGTGTCGGCGGCGGTACCGGAGGATGTATGGGAGTATGACGAAGTGGATTCCTTTTCTTTTCGGGCAGAAGAGAATATGATGCGTTTTGCCGATAAAAAATATCAATACTCAGCCAATACGTATATTTCATCGTCCGGGCAGCAGATTGCACTTGCAGAGCTTAATCAAGAAGATACGTTGACGGTGCGGGGCGTAGGCATACATGTCTATTCTATTACACGAACAGCGGGGCATGGTTATGTTCGACTGACCGGATATGAGGACTTTACAGGCGGCATGGTTGAGGTTGGTAACCGTATTATTCTGCCGATCGCAGATAATATGTTGATCACGGCACCGGCAGGCATTTACCGAGTAACTTTGTGCAAGGGAGTGTCGATTGCCAGCAAGACAGCGACGGTGCAGCAGGATCAGACGGTAACCGTTGATTTTTCGGATTATGTGTCTACGGCGAAAGATATTGGAACGGTTACGTTTGATATCGAGCCGGAAGGGGCAGACTTGACGATCAACGGGACAACGGTTGACTATTCACAGCCGGTTGCATTAAACTATGGAGAGTATAAGATCACAGTTGCCATGACAGGGTACGAAACCTATAGTGGTACGCTGGATGTTGAAGATGCATCGGTACCGGTGCATATTGATCTGATCGAGGAGCAAGCGACGGTAAATAACAGTGCGACAGCGACACCTGCGGCAAGTGCGGCGGGAGATAACAACAGCACTTCAAGCTCGACAACGAGCGATTCGTCAAGCAGTTCATCGACAGACAGCAGTGCGACGTCCAAGAAAGTGGACAGTTCGCATACGATCACGGTAACGGCACCGCGAGGTGTTGAAGTATATTTAGATAATGTGTATAAAGGGTTGGCACCATGCAAATTCAAGAAGGTGATAGGCTCGCAGACAGTAACTTTGAGCCAGACCGGGTATGTGACGAAAAGTTATTCGATTGATATTTTGGATGATGATGAGGATGTCACGTTGAAGTTTGCAGACTTGGTGAAAGAAACCAGTAGTCGATAAGGGTAGGGAAAGGAACAGGTAAGAACAAGGCACAAGCAGGAGGATGTAAGCAATGGATTACAAGAAGATTTATGAAGCATGGTTGGCAAATCCTTATTTTGATGAGGAGACAAAGGCTGAGCTAAAAGCAATCGCAAACGATGATGGAGAGATCAAGGAGCGTTTTTACAAGGATCTTGAGTTTGGTACTGCCGGACTTCGTGGAGTGATCGGTGCAGGCACGAATCGCATGAATATTTATACGGTGCGTAAAGCAACGCAGGGGCTTGCAAACTATATCAACAAAGCAGGTAAGGCAGCACAGGGTGTTGCAATTGCTTTTGATTCTCGTCATATGTCACCGGAATTTGCAGATGAGGCGGCACTTTGCCTGGCAGCAAATGGAATTAAGGCGTATGTGTTTGAATCTCTTCGTCCAACACCAGAGCTTTCCTATGCAGTGCGTGAATTGAAGTGTGTTGCCGGTATCAACATTACAGCAAGTCATAATCCGCCAGAGTATAATGGTTACAAGGTATATTGGGAAGATGGTGCACAGATCACACCACCTCATGATACAGGAATTATGGATGAAGTTAAGGCTGTTACAGATTATGCGACAGTAAAGACGATGGACAAGTCCGATGCAGTGGCAAAGGGATTGTACGAGCAGATCGGTGCTGCTATCGACGACAAATATATTGAAGAGTTAAAGAAACAGGTTATTCATTGGGATAGCATCAAAGAGGTCGGTAAAGATCTTAAGATCGTATATACACCACTTCATGGAACCGGTAATATCCCGGCAAGACGTGTATTGAAAGAGATCGGTTTTGAGAATGTATATGTTGTTCCGGAGCAGGAACTTCCGGATGGAGATTTCCCAACGGTAAGTTATCCAAATCCAGAGGCAGCAGAAGCATTTGAGCTTGCACTGAAACTGGCGAAAGAGAAAGATGCAGATCTTGTATTGGCAACAGATCCGGATGCAGACCGTTTGGGCGTTTATGTCAAGGATACCAAGAGCGGAGAGTACATTACTCTGACCGGTAATATGTCAGGCTGCCTGCTTGCAGATTATGAGATCTCTCAGAAGAAGGAGACAAAGGGTCTTCCTGCAGATGGCAAATTGATCAAAACGATCGTTACTTCGAATCTTGCGGATGCGATCGCAGAATACTATGGCGTTGGTTTGATCGAAGTATTGACCGGATTTAAATATATCGGACAGCAGATCCTCGGTTTTGAGACGACCGGTAAAGGTGAGTATCTGTTTGGTTTTGAGGAAAGCTATGGCTGCCTGATCGGAACACATGCGCGTGACAAAGATGCGATCGTTGCTACGATGGCTCTTTGCGAGGCTGCAGCATATTATAAGACCAAAAATATGACTTTGTGGGATGCAATGCTTGCCATGTATGAGCGTTACGGATACTACAAAGACGGTGTGAAGGCTGTGACAATGAAGGGTATCGAAGGACTGGAGAAGATTCAGGAGATCATGAATGAACTTCGCACGAATCCACCAAAAGAGTTCTGTGGATACAAGGTAGAGTCTTTCCGTGATTATCAGGCAGATACGATCACAGACATTGCGAGCGGAGAGGTTAAGCCTACCGGCCTGCCAAAGTCGAATGTACTGTATTTTGATATGAGCGACAAGGTATGGATGTGTGTACGTCCATCCGGTACAGAACCAAAGATCAAGTTCTACTTTGGTGTAGTTGGAGAGTCTCTGGAAGATGCAGACAAGAAGTCGGAAGAGATGGCAAAAGCAGTAGATGCATTAGTGGCTTCTCTGTAAAAATGTAAGAATTAAGGAATACAAATGCCTCCTGGCGCATATAATCACAAGGGTATGTATTACGTGATGATATGCAAAGGAGGTATTTTTTGTGTCGGGAATTGTCAGTATTCACAACCGTTTGTATACATATTATGACTTAGAGCGTGATCTGCAGGAGCTTGCCATTTGCTATCCGGATTCCACGGAATTGACTTCGCTTGGTCAAACATTAGATCACCGGCAGATATATTGCTTGCGGCTACATGGAACAAAAGGTTTCACAAAGCATGCCGTGGTATTTCAGGCGGCAATGCATGCAAGGGAGTGGAAAAATGCGCAGCTTTTGATGATGATGGCAGAACGTTTTCTTCGCTGTTATGGGGAGGATATTCTTTGGGAGGGGATTCCATATCGGCAATTGCTGCGGCATTATGATGTCTATATATTGCCGATGGTCAATCCGGATGGCGTTCAGATCAGCCAATTTGGCTCCGAAGGCATTATCGATCCGGTGCTTCGGCAGGAATTACAGGAAAAGATCGCGACACAGAGAGAGGCAAGACGCTGGAAAGGAAATGCGAAGGGAGTTGATCTCAACCGTATTTTTACGGAAGAAGCGTTAGATCAGCCGGAAAGTATCGTGCTGCGTGATCTTGTCAACGCAGTATCACCGCAGTTGACAATAAATTATCATTCTACCGGACAGGTTATTTTTTACCGACAGTTTTTTACGGCATTAGAATACATGAGCAGACGCACCGGATATCCCCTTGTGTTAGAGACCGGAAAGCCCGTTGGATCATTTGGAGATTATTTGACAGAGCAGGGTAAAAAGTGGTGTACGATCGAGACGGGAGCGTGGGAAGCACCGGTGGGACATATGCAGATCTATGCTTGGTGGATGCGTCAGAAAAGCCTGCTTCCGCTTGTTCTTGCATCGCTTTTATGCTAAAATGGAAATACTAAAATTGCCTTTGAATGACCGATGGTCATTCCCGGGAAAATACAAATTATGGGGGAAGACGTATGCAGGAAAAAATGGATCAGTGGATCAACTGGGTGGAGTATGATGAGCTGCTAGCCGGTCATCATAATGCACCGCATAATTTATTGGGTTTACATGAATTTGGCAAAGGACAGGTGTTTACGGTATATCGTCCGGAAGCGCAGAAGATTACTGTGACGGACAAGAATGGCAAGCACGCATTAGAACTGGAAGAGATACAGGAAGGCAGTGGATTTTTTGGAAAATACGTGCCGGATCATAAGTACAAAAAACCGTATCTTTTACATATTCAATATGGAGAAAATGATATTGTAACGACAGCGGATCCATATTCATTCGATCCGCAGCTTTCGAATGATGATCTGTATTTATTTGCGGAGGGAAATCACTATAATATTTATGAAAAATTAGGCGCACATCCTCGGACGATCGATGGCGTAAAGGGTGTGTATTTTGCCGTTTGGGCACCACATGCAAGAGCGGTCAGCGTTGTGGGCGATTTTAATATGTGGGATGGCAGACTGCATTTGATGCGTACGTTAAATGTGTCCGGTATTTATGAGATTTTTATTCCGGGTGTAAAGACCGGGGCTGTGTATAAATATCAGATCTTAACTCGTACCGGAGAGATCTTGATGAAGTCAGATCCGTACGCTAACTGTGCTGAGTTGCGTCCAAATAACGCATCTGTTGTGGCAGATCTGAATGTATATCATTGGAACGATCACCGCTGGATGCATGACCGTGCCAAGGAGACCAGACAGTCTCTGGGGCAGAAGCCGATGGCAATCTATGAGATGCATTTGGGTTCTTGGAGAAAACGTGTGGAAGATGATGATAATGGATTCTTCTCCTATCGAGAGCTTGCGCCAATGATCGCGAAGTATGTCCATGAAATGGGATATACACATGTTGAATTAATGGGTATTGCAGAGCATCCGTTTGACGGCTCTTGGGGATATCAGGTGACGGGATATTATGCTCCGACCAGACGATATGGCAATCCGGATGATTTTATGTATTTTGTAGATTATATGCATGACAAGGGGATTGGCGTGATCTTGGACTGGGTACCGGCACATTTCCCGAAAGATGCGTACGGACTTGGTATGTTTGACGGACAGCCATTGTATGAGCATCCGGATCCAAGACGTGGAGAACATCCGCATTGGGGTACATATATCTTTAATTACAATAAGCGTGAGGTCAGCAATTTCCTGCTTGCCAATGGTTTGTTTTGGATGAAAAAGTTCCATGTAGATGGACTGCGAGTAGATGCTGTAGCGTCTATGCTGTATTTGGATTACGGTAAAGATGATGGCGAGTGGCTGCCAAACGAGGATGGCGGTAATGAAAATTACGATGCGATCAACTTATTCCGTCATATGAACAGCGAATTTGAGAAGCAGGTACCGGGCTGCATGATCATTGCCGAAGAGTCTACAGCTTGGCCAAAAGTCAGCACAAGTGTGCGCGATGGAGGTCTTGGATTTACATTCAAATGGAATATGGGCTGGATGAATGATTTCTTGGAATATATGCATATGGATCCATTGTTCCGTTCCGGTAATCATGGTAAGCTGACATTTAGTATGGATTATGCGTATAGTGAGAATTTTATTCAGGTATTGTCGCATGATGAGGTTGTTCATGGTAAGGGATCAATGATCAACAAAATGCCGGGAGAATTGGATGACCAGTTTGCTAACCTGAGAGCAGCATATGGCTTCATGTATGGACATCCCGGTAAGAAGTTATTGTTTATGGGACAAGAATTTGCACAATATCGTGAGTGGAGCGAAAGCCGCAGTCTGGATTGGTATTTGCTTGGTGAAGAGCGCAACAAACAGATGCAGGCTTATGTGAAAGCATTGAATGCACTGTATCGCAAAAATGAAGCGCTGTATGTGAATGATTATGATATTATGGGCTTTGAGTGGATGAGCTGTCTGAATGCAGATCAGAGTACGGTATCTTTCGTGCGCCGAGGTAAAACGACGAAGAAACAGCTTCTCTTTGTATGTAACTTTACTCCGGTGAAAAGAGAAGATTTCCGGGTGGGTGTTCCATGCAGCGGAGAGTATTCGTTGATCCTGACGTCGGATGATAAAGCATATGGTGGAACCGGAGTGCGCAATGCGAAGAAGGTGACAGCGGACAAGATTACTTTTGATGGAAGAGACTATTCGATCAAAATGACACTGCCTCCATTATCTGTTACAGTATATCAATTTGATTATAAGTAAGAAGTGTGCTATGATAACACAGTATGCGTAGCTGTCAATGGCTGGTATATAGAATGAACAGATGGAGGAATTAAGATGGATTACACATGGAATGTAATGCCGGTATACGGTGTATCAACATGGGTCATAGTAATGCTCGTTGTTATTGTGTTGTTGATTGCGGCGTTGGTTGCGTTAAGTATTTATGGTAAGAAACTGCAGGACAGACAGGAAGATTCACAGAGACAGTTGCAGGAGGCTGCACAAAGTGCCAAGCTTCTGGTCATTGATAAGAAAAAGATGAAGTTCAAAGATTCGGGACTGCCGCCAATGGTGCTTGAACAGGTGCCGAAGTATATGCGCGGACGCAAGGTGCCGATCGTCAAAGCAAAGATTGGTCCGAGAATCATGTCTCTTATCTGCGAGGACAAGATCTTTGATCTGATTCCGGTTAAGAAAGAGATTCGTGCGACGATCAGCGGAATTTACATTATGGATGTAAAGGGACTTCACAACAATTTAGAGCATGCACCTAAGGGCAAGAAAAAGCTTGGTGAGCGTATGCGTGAACGTGCTGAGAAGAAGTCAAAAGAACTGAATCAGAAACGTGCAGAACTTGAAAAAGACAACAAAAAGAAAAATAAATAAGATTTCAAACATGGAACCTGCAAGGTATGTAATGTACTTTGCAGGTTTTTTTTGTTTTAAAAGCGCTGGCTTTGCTTTTTTACAGTATAGAAAAATGCTCGTAACGTAGAGGGAAAGAAAAGCAAAGGCGGCAGAAGGCAGATTTGCAGAATGTTCAGACAATGTCAAGGAACTGCAGGTATGCATTTCGAATTATATTTCGAAGATGTTTGCAAGCGGTAATTTGACAGAGTTACAGTCAGAGCAGACGGCGGGGTTATTATGCGTATCTAATAATATTGAGAGAATCGCTGACCGTTGTGATGAGATTGAGCAGTCCTATCTGCTGATGAAGAAACATGGAAATAAATTGTCGGAAAAGGCTGTCGAAGAGCTGCGAGAGTGTATGCAGCTTTCCACCAAGCTCTTTGATGATGCGATTGCAATCGTGCTGCAAAAGAACAATCCAATCACAGACTTATCGACCAAACAAATCCGAGATATTTACAATGGAAAATATCCAAAATGGTCTGATATCAATTAAGCGATCGGCTTGTTATTGATCAATATTTCCATAGCGTATTTGCCGAGACTATTTCCGCCCATCTGAAGTTCATACTCAATGGCAGTATAGAGATCCGGTTCACCTTCCAGTTCTAGTTCCTTTATGGTGTCCGGATCGTTTGTCATCTGTACCAGACCAGTGTTGAGCACCATTTGCAAAGCTCCGTAAGGTGTGTCATAAAAACCGCGGAAAACATCATCATTGCGAAATTCCATGGTAGAATTGATGGTACCTTTCTTGATCAAGATTACTTCTTCGTCTCTTATCTTAAGAAGATTTTTGGTGCGGTCTCCAGGGTCTGAGGAGACGGTTTCTTCGTAGGAAAATACATGCCAGTCACCGACTTTACGGTATTTTGCCGGATATGTATTTATAATTCCATCACCATCTTCGCTGTCTAATTGTTCCATTCGTAATGTCAATACTACGTTATTATCCAAAAAAGTATCCTCCTTGTTGTTCTCTGAGGCTTATTAATATCCATCAATTAGCCTTTTTATTAAACTCGCAAATACGCTCTTTCAGAGCTTATTCGCTTGTTTCACAAGCTTATTTGCTCGTTAATGAGCCCAGAAAAACAAATGTCTGCTTCACAGCCGCTTGTTTTTCTCTGAGGCTCATTATATCACAAATTCGCAACGCAAGGGAGCTTGTTTCAACACCTATTTGACTAGTGAGAGGTAATCCAGTCATAGATGCCGGAGTGAAACGAGACCTTGGGAGAAGGCGATGGAGAGGACGGTTTTTGCGTTGGCGCCGGAGAGGAAGCTGAGCCGGTCGTGCGTTGCTTTGATCCCAGAGAGGGAGTGGCTGTAAGGCGGTTATATTCTTCTGTGGTTATATGCCGCTTCAACTTTTGTTTAGAGTCTTCTGGGACTACAGCCGTAGTCTCGTCAACGAAACAAAGACATGGAAATAGCACACACCACCAGTTACGGCCTTCAGATTTGCCAATTTCCACACAAAGTGCACGATACGTTCCCGGTGGAAAGGTCAAATCGCCATATTGTTTGGTTGGAAAATAGCGATCTTCCAGTGACACAGATACCGGGTAGGAAAAACCGTGTGAGCGAATCACTTTTTCAGCAGTATTCATAATATAATCTTTTTCGGCGCAGATTCGCTGTTCTGCTTCTTGTGGATCTGCTGCATTTGCCAAATCTTGCTGCAGCTCGTTAATAATGGCATCTCGTACTTGATATTTCAATGTTTGATCGGCAGTCGAATTGCTATTGGCAATGACGTGCAGTCGAATCATACTATCGACAAGATCAGTCGATGGGGAATTTATCTGATGAGCCTTGGCCTTTGCTTGTTGAGAATGGGTGAAGCTGGTATGTACAGCGTTTGCATTTACTGCACGCAGTCCGGTCAACAATGTAGCGAAAGACACTGTAAAAAGCAACAGTAATGCAACAGCTTTGCTATAGCGTCTCCTGCGGTCAGTGTTTTGAGGCTGTTGCAGCCGAGTGGAAACGCGCGTAAGAATGGTGTCTGTATCAGATAAGTTATGGTAAAACATAGTAATCCTCCTGTCTTTTTTGATCCTGTAAATCTAGGGAAGCCCTAGCATCATATTGCAGGTATCATGTTGGTGTCGCGAAATTCGTTCGCTTTGTGCAAGGTGATCAATCTTGCTTTCAATGACAGCATTCCCATATTTTTCCGTGTTATACAGAAAAAGTCAACTCAAATTCTCAATGCCAGAAGATTTTACAAGTCCATATAATAGGAAATATATGGCAGATATAGATAACAGTAGCATTTGGTATGGAAAATGCAAGATAATATGATATTCATTTACTATGTTATTGAAGTAGGGGGAGGGACGAATTGAATTGGGTGACTGGAATTAGGATTTTGGGAAATTTAGCTTGCCTATTTGTGCTTTTTTTATGGATATATGTTTTGCTCTCAATGTTCCAGTTATTTAATCATTTTCATGATGATTAAGGTGTTAAAAGGTTTGAATTTTCCTTGCGAGTATTTTGTGAATCTTCAACCAGATATCCATCAATTTCGCATCTCAAAAGGGGCGAGGGTTTTTTTATATAGATGATCAGATATGTCCAAATTCTTAAGAATTATTAAGATTATGCTGCTATTGTTGACAAGGTAATAGATTTATGGTGTACTAAAGATG
>NZ_QULH01000028.1:0-26719 GCF_003481635.1 Clostridium sp. OM05-6BH
GATGGCAGGACTCACTATATAGCGGCTGCAAAATATAATTAGCCCATAGACATAATAAGCAATATGTGGTTTGGACAATAACTTTTGCTATGGGAAGTTATAGTAAGTTATTGTAATTTGACAAATGAAATAAACTTGCGGTATAATAGTTCTATATTGAACTGTTCAAAAGTATACTAATTAATGGGTGAAAAAGTTATGATTGATGATGGTTTAGAATCGCTGCTGACCGGGCAGCAGTTTAGAAGGTTTCAGGAGCGGGTTTATGCACCTGTGACAGAAACCTATGGACTTTCTTTGCTGGATATCCGTGTATTGCTCTATTTGTCAGAGCATCGTAAGTATAATACAGCTAAGGATATCGTGCAGAGACATCATTGGACGAAGAGTCATGTTTCTAAGTCGATCGAAGAGCTGATCGAAAAGGGATTGATTCTCCGTGTGCCGGACGATACTGACCGACGCAAAGTACGTTTGCTGGTATGTGAGAAAGCAGATCCGGTTCTTACAAAGGTACGGGCACTGCATCTTACCATGTACCAGGTATTGTTTCGCGGCGTGGAAGAGGAGGAACTGGCAGTTGTTAAGCGTGTAGCGGAGAAAATCTCCGGTAATATCGTGCAGGGATTAGACATCGCTGTTATGAATAAGGTATCACAGTAAATTAAATACAGCCTGTTATGACAGGCATGACAACAGGAAAGGAGACAGAAACTATGAGTCAGGAATATGATAAGATGATGCGTCAGTTTGCAGATAAGTATCGTCACGTGTGTGTGGCAAACAATTCAATCGATGCAAAGCTTTTTGAGCAGTATGGTGTGAAGAGAGGGCTTCGAGATAAAAACGGCAAAGGCGTATTATCTGGTATTACAAATATTTCGTTGATCAAAGCAACCGAAGAGACAGAGGATGGACATATTATTCCATGTGATGGGCAGTTGTACTATCGTGGCTATAATATATATGATCTGACAGCAGGATTTCGCGAGGACAAGCGATATGGATTTGAGGAGATCGCATTTCTGCTGTTATTTGGAGAACTTCCTAATAAGCAGGAGCTGCAGGAATTTCAGCAGGTATTGGTGAAAAATCGTCGTCTGCCTACCAACTTTGTGCGTGACGTTATTATGAAAGCTCCGAGTCAGGATATCATGAATTCTTTGACTAAGAGTGTGTTAACGTTGTCTTCCTATGATGATAATGTAACAGATAATAGTATTGATAATGTTATGCGCCAGTGTTTGATGCTGATCAGCGTATTTCCTATGTTAGCGGTATATGGTTATCATGCATATAATCATTATGAATGTGATGAAAGTTTTTATATCCACAGACCGGATGATAATCTTTCAGCAGCAGAGAATATTTTGCGTATGCTTCGTCCGAATAAAGAATATACTGAGACGGAGGCAAGAGTGTTAGATATGGCACTGGTACTTCATATGGAGCACGGTGGCGGTAACAACTCGACCTTTACGACACGTGTCGTTACTTCGGCAGGTTCCGATACGTATTCTGTTATTGCAGCGGCGTTATCTTCTCTCAAGGGACCGAAGCATGGTGGTGCCAATATCAAAGTGGTGCAGATGATGCAGGATCTTAAAGAGCATGTAGATGATGTGACAGATGAAGAACAGGTGCGTGCTTATTTGCGCAAATTGGTGCGCAAGGAGGCCTTTGACCGCCGTGGACTTATTTATGGTATGGGTCATGCGGTGTATTCTATATCAGATCCACGTGCTCGTGCTTTTAAACAGTTCGTCGAGCTTTTGGCAGAAGAAAAAAATCATAAGCAGGAATTTGAATTATATTCCATGATCGAGCGCATCGCACCGGAAGTAATTGGTGAAGAGTGTGCGATCTATAAAGGCGTTAGTGCCAATGTGGATTTCTACAGCGGATTTGTTTACAGCATGCTTGGTATTCCACAAGAGCTGTTCACACCAATCTTTGCAATGGCACGTATTGTGGGATGGAGTGCACATCGTATGGAGGAATTGATCAATGTGGATAAGATCATTCGTCCGGCTTACAAGAGTATCATGGTGCCTAAGGTATATGAAAGTCTGAAAGATCGTTCCACGCTTAAGATCGATAGTCGTCAGGCGAAAGAACTCCGCATCCCAATGAAGGGAGATAGCTGCTGATCTGGAACGAGGCAGTGCAAACGTATAAGATCAAGATCATAGATTCACCGGATTTCGGAAAAAAACCGCTTTAGCAGTTTTTTTCCGGCTCCGGTGTTTTTACTTTTGAATCCCCTCAAACTCCCCACCCCCTTAACTCCTCACAACCACATATTGCTTATTATGTCACAAAACTAATAGCTATTTTGTAGCCAACAAGGTAAATTATCCTGCCATCAAAAATACTAAAGCAATTGCTGCAGAACGCAGAGTTTTCAAGTGCTTTCTTATTTTGTTAAGTCTCTGATGAATACATGCCTGAAGGATTGTCTGAGATGTCCCGGTTTAGCAAGGTATCATCCATTTTTGGACGGGACGCTTTCGCTACGATGCGCTACGTTACGTTACTTAATGTCTCTGAAATACGAGACATAAGTAACGACGAGCGCAAAGTCCCTTTCAAAAATGATGAATACCTTGCTTCCGGGACTTCGAGTTTCCGAAAGGCATGTTAATCAATCATCAGAGACAACAAAATCTAGAAATCACTGTGAAAACTAATTGCGGCAAAGCAATTGCTTTAGTTTCTTGATGGCAGGATTCACTATATAGCGGCTGCAAAATATAATTAGCCCGTAGACATAATAAGCAATATGTGGTTTGGGCAGTATCTTCCGGGGTGGGGAGTTTGAGTAGTAAAATGATGAAGTGAAAAGCTTTGCGGGGATGCGATAAGTTGTAAGATTTTCGTAAAGACTTGCAATGGATGGTTGTGATATTCTGTAAATGGTAAAAGCAGGAGGTGGAATGCGTGGAAAAAGCGAATATACTTGTGGTGGATGATGATAAAGAAATTGCAGAACTGGTTGGCATTCACTTACGCGAAGAGGGATATGAGGTATATAAAGCATATAGTGGCAAAGAGGCATTGGAAATCTTCAAACAGGAACGTATAGACCTTGTTATATTAGATGTCATGATGCCGGTTATGGATGGAAATCAGGTATGCAGTAAGATCCGAGATACAAGCGCTGTGCCGATCATAATGCTCAGTGCGAAAGACGCGGAGATGGATATGGTGTCCAGTTTGTATCAGGGCGCTGATGACTATGTGACAAAGCCGTTTCGGCCGATGGAGCTGATGGCTCGTGTGAAATCTCAGCTTCGAAGATTCCAAAGTCTGGGGGGCGGCGAGCAGGAAAATGCAGGTGTCATTGATCTGCCCAACTTATGGATGGACAAAAAGACGAGAACCGTGAAAGTGTATGACCGTGAGGTTAAGCTGACGCCGATAGAATTTGATCTGCTTTATCTGTTAGCATCACATCCGGGACAGGTATTTGCGACAGATGATATTTTTGAGAAAGTCTGGAAAGAGAAAAGCTTTGAAATGAGTAACACAGTCATGGTACATATTCGAAGGCTGCGCGGAAAGGTTGAGATCGATCCGCGCAACGCCCAGATCATAAAGACGGTATGGGGAGTGGGGTATAAAATTGATGGGTAAAAAATTCAAAAGCATACGCACAGAGATCATAGTGTATTGTTTTTTCAGTGTTATCCTTGCGATGATCACAGACATAGTGTTAGGTGGATTGATCTATACTGTTTCTTCTACGTTAGGCAAGAAGCAGTACGACAAAGTGCCTGTTTCGCCACCAACGGGGAGAGGGGTACGGTTCAGCAGACATGGGGATGATCTGGGGATGAGCTCGAGTTGGCTGCCGAGGCATTTGAGCCGCGATACGCTGGTTAGTTTTATGCTTGTCACCGTTATTGCAACGATCTGTTTTTTTATCATTTACTTTTTGCTGTTTATTAAACGGATCGTCAAAGACATGACATATATTTCGGATCGGATCATCGATATTGCCGATGGAAAAAGTGACGAAAAGATCATCATAGAGAGACAGGATGAGATAGGAGAGATAGCCGGCAGGATCAATGAGATGACAGCGCAGATCAATCAATTGATCAAATCGGAGAGGGATGCCTTGCAAAGCAATAAGGATCTGATCGCCTGTGTAGCACATGATTTAAGGACACCGATCACATCGGTGAAGGGATATTTGGATCTGGCTTTAGATACCAAGCATTATGATCTGGAGCAAAGACAGAAATATGTGCGTATAGCACAGACCAAGGCGAATCGTTTGGAATATCTGATACACGATCTGTTTAACTATACGAAACTTACGAGTGGAGAGATCACACTACACCGCAGTAAGATCGATCTGGTGCAGCTCGTGGAACAGATGGTGGAAGAATTCTATCCGTTATTTCAGGAAGAGGAGCTTGAGTGCACAACGAAATACAATATTACCTATCTGGAAATGAATATGGATGGAGAATTGATCGCGCGAGCCGTACAGAATCTGCTCAGCAATGCGATCAAATATGGCAAAGATGGTAAACACGTATATGTGGAATTGGAATGTTTAGAGCAGGAAGTTCAAATTCGCGTTACCAATTACGGCTTAGTCATACCGGAAGAAAGTATCAAGCATTTGTTTGACAAATTTTACCGGGTAGAACGGTCGAGAAATGTTAAGACCGGTGGGACCGGTCTTGGATTAAACATTGCGCAGGAAATTGTTCATTTGCATGGAGGCAGGATTCAGGTAACAAGCGGAGCGAGTGGCACATGTTTTACCATCGCTTTGCCGTTACATAAAGAAGAGGAGGAAGAGTGATTGAGAGGTAATGAAATGATGAAAGAAAAGCAGACTTCCGGTATGGAATGGATGTACTCTATACTGAATGGTGCGAGTATTGCCATGCTGGTGGCAGTATTAGCGGCCATTGGGATCATGACTTGTATGGCTTTTGCCAGTCATGCAGATGCCAAAGCCAAGTCTTCCACTAACAATTCAATAGGAGAAGTTAGTTTTCGGGCGGGTGACATCAAGATTGATGCGACACTTGGCGGAACGGGAGGTGTTGTTGCACCAAACCGTTATGTCCCGATCAAGGCAACGTTGACCAACAAGGGAGATAATTTCAAAGGTTCTGTTAAAGTAATCTCGGGAGCAGTCAGTGGCACTTCGGTAGCATTTACAAAATCTGTATCCATTGCTGCAGGAGAGACAATTCAGATCAAAAGTTTTTTTACGTTGCCGGTGAGCGGTTCTACAGTACGAGTAGCGTTATATGACAAAGATGATGACATGATTTCATCTCAGACAGCATATTTGCAGATGGCATTGACAACGACTGATGAAAAGCAGATGGCGGTTTTGTCAGATGATATTAATAAGATAGGATATTTGCAGAGTGCAGATTTTGCTGTAGAAGAAATAAATGTTGCGGATGTTCCGGAAGACGTTCGATTACTGGAATCATTGGATGTATTAGTGATCAATAATGTAGATACGCAAAGCTTTTCGGCAAAACAGGTTACGACGCTCCAACAATGGGTTTCCAATGGCGGACTTTTGGTGCTTGGCACCGGCGCTCAGGCAGAAAAAAGTTTGAAAGTTTTTTCTGGGAAATTGCTAAACGGTACGATTGGTGACGCGCGCTCGATACAGACAAATTTATCCTATGCGAAGGTGGATCAGGCAGAGAAACTGGCGCTACTCAAAGAAGAACTGCGCAAAGAAAAATTAGATAAAGTAAAAACATTTTTGCGCGAACATTTGCCGCAAACTATGTATCGTGATTATGCACAAGACATTCAGGGCTTAGATTATTCGGATGATTGGGGAGGTACGATCTTTTCAAAAGGTTCGGAAATATACAAACAGCTGAAGAAAGAATATAGCGATGACGATTTGGAGAAGAAATTTCAAGTTACCATAAGCAAGAAAGAAGAAGAGAAGATACGGAAATCTCTTGTTTCTGATAAGTTAACCGTTGATATTACATCTTTAACGCTTGATAAAGCAGAGACATTGGTAGAACAGGATGGGGAGGCACTGGTTTCCAAAATATCTTATGGAAATGGTTCCGTGATCGTATCGGAATTTGACCTCGCACTTGATAACAAACAGTGGTCTAATTATGGTTCTGTTATCCGTAAGATCATTAGCGACAATTGTACCACGACAGAAAATCATTTCTTTGACCAAAATGTCAATACATATTATTTGGATGATAGTTTGCAGGCTGGACTGAAATATAATGAGGTTGATGTGTTGCCCAATATTACCTTATACGCGATTCTGTTGATCGTGTACGTAGTATTGATCGGACCGGTTGGCTATACGATACTGCGTCGCAAGGATAAGCGGCAGTTGCTGTGGGTGATCATACCTGTGTCCGCTGTGTTCTGTTCTGTATTGATCTATCTGATCGGAACCGGAACCAGAATCCAAAAGCCGTTTATCAATTATTTATCACAGCTTGAAATTGGAGCAGAGGGGACGCATGATACGTTAAACACCGCCTTTTCGGTGACGAGCCCGAATAATAGAGATTATCAGATCGTAGTAGAAGGCAGCAAAAATATTGACCCGTATTACAACAGTAATCAGGTCTATTATGATTCTAGTGCAGAGCAGGATAAAACGTATAGTTATGCAATCGAGTATAACTCAGATGAAACCGTATTGCACATGGAAAATCAGGCATCGTTCCAAAGCTCTAATCTCAAAAACAGTCAGACGGTAAAGCAGAAAGGACGTATGGCGTTTACGAACATACAGATCGGAGAGTCTAAAGTATCCGGTGTGGTAACCAACAATACAGGGTATGATCTGGAAGACTGTATGATCGTTAATCATGGAGATATCATTGTATTAGGCAGCTTAAAAGCCGGTGAAAGTATATCTCTTGACCGTATCTCACCGAGCAAATACTTAAAATATGCGGATATCGGTTCTGATTGGGAAGAGATGGTTACGCAGGCAGTGGGTGCAAATAACAATGGATATACAGAAGATGTGCAGTCTCAGCGAAGACAAAGCTTGCTGAAATATTACGGTCATTTCTTCACTTCAGGAGAGACAGGAAGATCAACGACATATTTTTATGGTTTTACAAAAGATCAGCAAAAGACGTCGTTTACCAATATGTTTGATCTGAATCTGTATGGAGAAATGGCAGTATCACAGGAAATTGACTTTAAGGATATGCTTGCAGAGGGGACGACAAATTATGGCGTATTGTCAGACTATATTGCAGAATATAATGATTATCAGACCGATGGGAAATTGGTGCTGCAATCAAATGCTTCTGCGTCCTCTTCGAGCTATGCTCAGAGTATTAATGTTACTTATAACATCAAAAAGTTACTGGGTGAAGGGAAAAAATTAGGACTGCAGTATACGTATCTGGATAATTCGGAGATTACGATCTACAGCAATTATAGTGGTTCGGATATGACGATCAATACGAATCTGTTTATGGGATCAGCATATATTTATAATCCGAAGAAGGACCGTTATGTTAAGTTCCTGACAGCCGGAAGTGAAACAACGTTAGACAGTCTGGATCAATACGCTGACTCAGAGGGAAATGTCAAGATTCGATATGACGTAAAAGCGGATAGTGGTCTGGATGGAATGTATAACAATATTGCACTTCCGAAATTGCACATTATAGGCAGATAGAGAGGAGAGGGTGACATGGTAGAAATCAAAGGATTAAATAAATTCTATGGTAAATTTATTGCATTAAATAATTTGGATCTGCATATTGACAAAGGGGAGTTATTTGGATTTGTCGGACCAAATGGTGCAGGGAAAACGACGACCATGAAGATCTTATCAGGTCTGCTGAAAGCATCCGGCGGGGAAGTTTACGTTGCAGGGATCGATGCGATCCGCCAAAGTACAGAACTCAAAGCGATGATTGGCTATATGCCGGATTTCTTTGGTGTATATGACAATCTCAAGGCGATCGAATATATGGAATTCTATGCATCCATTTATGGCATGTATGGAAAACAGGCGACATCCTATTGCATGGAATTGATGGATCTCGTGCATCTATCGGATAAGGCAAATTTTTACGTGGACAGCTTATCGCGTGGCATGAAACAACGATTATGTCTTGCAAGAAGTTTGGTGCACAATCCGCAGTTGCTTATTTTGGATGAGCCGGCTTCCGGTTTGGACCCGCGAGCACGATTTGAGATGAAAGGAATACTCAAGAATCTACATGAAATTGATAAGACGATCATTATTAGCTCACATATTTTGTCGGAGCTGGCAGAAATGTGTACCACGATCGGTATTATTGATCACGGACAGATGATGGTAAAAGGAACAGTCGATGAGATCATGACCCGGTTAAATACCTCCAATCCACTGCAGATCCGTATTGTAGAAGGAATGGATCAGGCGGTGAAGATCCTCAAGGAGAATCCGACAGTTGTTAATTTGTCTGTGGATGCCAACATGCTGCTTGTTGGATTTAAGGGAAATGAAGAAGAGGAAGCAGCACTGCTGGCTTCGTTGATACAGAATGACGTGCGGGTATCGTCCTTTGTTCGGGATACAGGTAATTTGGAAGAAGTGTTTATGCGTGTCACTGGAAACAAGGAGGTGTTGTCGGCATGAGTAAATGGAAAAAGAAGTTATATAATCCGGTATATATAAAAGAAACAAAGCTGCGTGTGCGCAACATTAAGTTTGCTCTGACAATCTTGTTTTACAATCTGATCTTGATCGGGATCGCAGTATTTGGATTTGAAGTATTGTTTAATTCCGGTATGAACGATTATGTAAATTATGGAACGGCGATCGGTTTATATGTTGCACTGGTCGTGCTCGAATCTGTTATGGTGGGATTTCTTGTACCATCTTTTACGGCTGGAAGCATTGCAGGAGAGCGTGAAAAGCAGACATTAGAAATTTTGCTTACGACAACTATGAAACCGTCAGAAATCGTTTGGGGAAAACTGATGGCATCCATCAGTATGGTGTTGTTATTGGTGGTTTCCAGTTTGCCGGTGATTTCCATTGTATTCACCATTGGTGGTCTTGCCTTAGTTGATCTGTTGCAGTTCGTTGTATTGGTATTCGTTGCGGCATTACTAATGGGAAGTATCGGCGTTTGGGCATCTACGGCAATTAAGAAAACAGTTCCGGCAACTGTATTTACCTTTGCGGGGATTGTTGTACTGTGTGGTGTGACTGCTATTTTGGATGGAGTTATATACATTATTGGAAATATTATTGAAATGAATGTTAATCATGTGTCCGGTCTGGCTGCCAGCAGCGCAACGCTGCATCTTGGACCGGCGTTATTGATCCTGTTGATCAATCCGGTTGTAACTTTAATCGAAATGTTGATGTGTCAGTTTAGAGGACATGGACTCATTGTTACACTGGAACGGACATTTGGGGGCGGTATCCCGGATATTGTTGTAGATCATTGGTTTGTGATCAGCTTGATCTGTCAGTTGGTTTTGACGTTTTTCATTATGAAGCTTGCAGCAAAGTTATTGGATCCATTGCGTGTGAAGAAGAGCAGGAAGAAAGGAAAAAAGCATGAATCAGCAGTCGGGGATGGAAGCGGACAAAGAGATTGATCGTTTTCTGCAAAAAGTAAAAAAACGTGATATGCGTCAGAAATCGATTTTACTGTTGGGAATGTATGCACTGGTTGGAAGCATTCTTGGCTTTTTGGTACAGTGCGTGGCGATCTGGTATCCGTTTTATAATTGTGTGCCCACAAGTGCCGCAGTGTTTTTGGGATCGATCGCAGTCGGGGGCGTACATTTGTTTCTATGCCGCACAACGACAAGACGTGCAGCAAGATTAGCGGACAATATGGGAATGCAGGAGCGTGTATCGACGAGCATCGAAGGCAGAGGAAGTACCGATGAACTTCGTATCCTGCAGAGAATAGATACGAGAGATCAGCTTCGGAATATCTCTTTGGAGAAGACAATGCCGTATTATATTCCATGGAAGAGATATGTTAGTCTGGGGGTCTTTTTGCTGATGGGATTCATCTGCTTGTTTATTCCGTCAGAGGCAAAGGATGTCGCGAAGCAGAAACATGAATTTGTCAAGAAAGTTGAGAAAGAGCAGGAGAAGATCGCGAAAGCAAAGAAGGTTCTTGATAAGGAAATGGCAAAGGGCAAAATAAGTAAAGAATCCCGCAAAAAGCTGGAGGAGTCCATAAAAACAGCCCAAAAAGATATGAAGCAGGCAAGATCCGTCGATGAAGTGACTGCTGCCCAAAAGCGTTTGGAGACAAAACTTCTTCGAGATGTTCCGGAGAACATTAGCAAAGAGGCCGCAGACAGTTTACGGCCTTTTGTGGATGGCAAAAATTTACAGGCACTTTCGGAATATCAGAAGCAGCTTGCAGATCTGGCCGGTAAGCAGAAAGCCGTTGCGGCAGTGAGTGATGAATTAAAAGAATTGGGAGAGCAGTTAAGCGAGTCTAAGATGAAAGAGCTTATGCAGCAGCTCAATGAAAAGGCACAAAGTGGAGCGTTGACACAGCAAGACATTTCGGAAGTACTGCGAAATCTTGATAATGCCAGTGCTTCCTATACGCGGAGTGCCCTGTTACAGGATCAGACAGATTCCAATGCAGCGACACAGAATCAAAATACACAGGCACAGGGGAATACTTCGAATCAGAATGCTTCACAGAATGCCGATGGACAACAGGGAAACAGTTCCAAAAAACTGTCCGGTAATGGTGCTAAAGGCACTCAAAATGATGGTCAAAGTGGATCAGGCAGTCAGGCAGGTTCCGGTAAAAATGCCGGCAGTGGGAATGGTGGCAGCCAAGGTAAAAACGGTAACAAAGTTGGAAGTGGATGGAACACCGGTGGTAAAAACGGACTGGAACGAAAAGGTGCGTCGGACAGCGCAGAACAAGTATGGGTTCCGGAGGATAATGGGAAAGATGGCAATTTGACGGGCAGCAAGAATGGAGAATCCGGTAATCGCACAAAGTCTAACAACATGCCTGCGAAACGCGGAACCAAACAGGAAATCGGAGCGGTATCCGGACAATATAAACAAAAAGCATATTCCAAATTGAAGAAGCAGAAAATACCACAATCCAAGGAGGATATGGTTAAAAAGTATTTCAGCGATCTAGAGTAAGGAGGGGCATTGATGCAGGTAGAGGATATCAAAGAATATAGTACCAAGATCAAACGTACAGAGGAAGAAATTGCCAAGGGGATCATCGGTCAGAGAAACGTGATCCATCACATTTTGCTGGCAATATTGGCAGACGGCAATGTGTTATTAGAGGGTGTTCCGGGACTTGGCAAAACACAGTTGGTGAAGACGTTAGCAAAAGTTATGGATCTTAATTTCTCGCGTATACAGTTTACGCCGGATCTAATGCCGACCGATATTACCGGTACCAATCTGATCATAAAAGAAGGAGATCGAAATCGGTTTCAATTTGAAAAAGGACCTGTGTTTGCAAACTTGGTCTTAGCGGACGAGATCAACCGTGCAACACCGAAGACACAGTCCGCATTGTTAGAAGCGATGCAGGAAAAAACAGTAACAGTTGGAAATCATACGTATGAACTCCCAAAACCTTATATGGTCCTTGCAACGCAGAATCCGATTGAAAATGAAGGTACCTATCCGCTTCCGGAGGCACAGTTGGATCGTTTTTTATTTAAGTTATTGATCGAGTTCCCGTCTCTTGAGGAACTAAAGCAGATCATGCATCTGACGGTAGAAGGACAGCAGGAACAGATCCAGCCGGTGCTTACTGCAGGAGATCTGATGGAAATGCGTCAGGTGGTTCGTGATATACCGGTGTCGGCAGCAGTGGAGGAATATGCGCTGGCATTGGTGATCGGAACACATCCGGACAGTGAGTATGCGGTGAAAGAAGTTAAGCAATATGTATTAGAGGGAGCCAGTCCACGTGCGGCACAGGCGATTCTGCTGACGGCTAAGGCAAGGGCGTTGTTAGATGGCCGTTACAATGTTTCTTTCGATGATATTGATGATGTGGCAAAGGCGGCACTGAGGCACCGGTTGGCATTAAACTTTGATGCGCTGTCGGAAAATATAGTGGCAGACACGATCATTGCAGCATTGCAGGAGGCACTCAATGGAAGAAAAACTGTTTGATGGTGATTTTTTTCGAAGCTTGAAACGGATCAGCCTTTGGAGTGAAAATCGCTTAAATGGAGGCAGAGGCGGCAGCAGAAAATCTACTGCCAAAGGCAGCAGTGTGGAATTTTCTGATTTTCGAGAGTATATGCCGGGAGACGATATACGTCGTATTGACTGGAACGCCTATGGAAGAAGTGAAAAATTATTTATCAAGCTTTTCATGCAGGAACAGGAAGGAATGTACACTGTCGTTTTAGACACAAGCCGATCCATGAAGGCAGACATGACAGAGAAATATAAACTTGCGGCGAGATTAGCAGGAATGTTTGGGCATCTGGCATTACAGTCACAAGACCGGGTCCGTCTGGTATCGGTTCAGGACGGTATGGCACAGATTGAAAAATCTCTGACCGGGATGCAGAGCAGAAACTTATTTTTGGATCAAGTGGCAAGACAGCGATTTGATGGGGTGACAGATCTGTGGCAGTCGGTACGCCATATTCCATTTCCGCGAAAAGGGACTGTTATTTTGCTGTCCGATTTTATGGACAGAGATACCAATGGCGGACATATGGAGACAATACATCAGACATTACGTTATTTGAAATTTTGTAAACAGGACATATTGATCCTGCAGATTTTAGATAAAGAAGAACGGAAACCACAGTTGGATGGAACGGTCAAACTGATCGATTGTGAGACAGAGCAGGATCTGACAGTAACCATGACCTCGTGGCTGCGCAAGCAGTATGACAACAGACTTACTGCGTTTCAAAAAGGACTGGAGAGTGCGGCCAAAAAGTATCAGGCGCATTTTATGCAGGTGTATACGGACACGTCCTTAGAAAAGATAATTTATGACGGCATGAGAGCCGGCGTTTTTGAACAGGTATAAGATAACCCGGATATAGAGGAGGGGATACGATGGGATTTGAACATTTATGGCCATTATTATTTCTTGCATTTGTGCCGGGTATTGTTTTGCTCTATTTACTGAAGCAGAAGGTACAGACCAAGAAAGTGCCGGCATTAAATTTGTGGCAGGAAGCTTTTGAATCTGTACAGGCATCGACTCCATGGGAGAAATTTCGTAATCATTTGTTAATGTATCTACAGATTGCTGTTTTGCTTTTGCTTGTTTTTGCCATGCTTATGCCGTACATCAAACGGAAGGGCGGCGAGACGGATCACGTTGTTTTGTGTATTGACACCAGTGGAAGCATGAATGGCCGATATAAACAGGACAGTACCAAATTAGAAGAAGCGAAAAAGCAGGCACTCACCTACGTGGATCAGTTAGATCCGGGAACGAAAGTCACCGTAGTTACAGGGGCACAGACAGCGCAGCTTTTAGTGACAGATTCGACAGATACCGGCAGCATCAAGAAAACAATACGAGGTATTGGCGAAACAGACATTGCCGGGAGCTTAGAGGCCTCTTTGCAGATTGTAACGCCGCTTGTGAAACAGTGGCATAACTATAAAGTGATCGGGTTTACCGATAGTGATGCTGATGTAGGAAAGTTAAACGCGGATATTATTGCGTTGACCGATCAGGAAGGGACGACGAATGTCGGTTTAAGCTGGTTGTCCCATCAGACGGATGCAGAACATAAAATAACAACACAGGCCGGTATTACAAATTACGGAGAGAAAGATTTTGAGACAGATGTAGAACTGTATTTGGGCGACACGTTATTTGATGCGCAGACCGTATCGCTAAAGGCGGGGCAGAGTAAGACGATCACCTTCCAGACGACAACGAACAGTCATTTTCGGAAACTGACAGCAAGCAAGGGGTATTTGAAAGCTCATATTGTAGCAGAGGACGGCAATTCACACGATAATACGGTCTATGAAATGATTGAAAGACAGAAGAAAAAGACGGTATTATTGGTATCCAAACAAAACAGTTTTATGGAACGGGCATTGTCTCTGGAAGATTCTATAACTGTAGAACAAACAACTCGGACAAAAAACATAAATCCGGACAAGGCATATGATTTCATCGTATACGATGGAGTTATGCCGACGAAATGGTATCATAATGAGAATGTGATATTACTCGCACCATCGGATAAGGTGGTGATCGGAAAGCAGACTTTAGTTCGTAAAGCACAGACATTCAAAAATGGATCAATTACGTTTCCGCAAAGTAATATTACACAGGATCTGGAGGCGTTTACGGTCAGTGCAGCCAAAGGATTTCGCTACGCACTTCCGTCGTGGGCATATTCTTTTGCCGGGGAAGGAAATCAGTGTGTTGGCTATCTTGGAAAGCTTCAAGATCGCGTTGTTGCGGTGCTTGGTTTCGATCTGCACAATTCGGACCTTCCTCTGCAAATGGAATTTCCGGTGTTAGTACAGGGGATTTTGGCGCAGGCAGAGCAGACGATGTCTTTTGATGCAGCATCGTACGAGCCGGGAGATACGGTCACCCTGCAGCTTGGCAGTGGTAAGCGGGCATCTATCCGCTGGCAAGATCCGGCAGGACAGACAGTTGCTGATCAAAATGCACAGGGGCAGGCAGTATATACTGATACGAGGATGGCCGGTCTATACCATATGACGGTAACGGACACAAAGAGATCCACCAAATATTTTGCGGTGACATTTCCTGAGAAGGAATCTAAGTGCACGAATCGGGTACACATCACACAAAATGGCAGAAAACAGACTGTGACAACGGAAAATGTCAGCAAACTGTATGGCAAGAGGATGCTTGTAAGACCACTGATCCTTATTGTGTTGTTATTGCTGTGTGTGGAATGGATCGTATATAGACGTCGAACAAATTCAACGAATCGATTTAATAAAGTATCCACAATCGCATGCCGTATTCTATTATTTGCCGGATTGACCGCCGCATTTATCGGAATATCTATGTCCCATATTTCGGACAGTACAACGACCGTTTTTGTGGTAGATGTGTCGCAGAGTTTTGCTGGAAAACGCAGTGAAATGGTGCAGCAGATAAGAGATGAACTTAAGAAGCTGCCGTCAAAAGATCGTGCCGGAGTAGTTGCTTTTGGAGGAGATGCGAATGTAGAACAGTTCGTGTCGGATACGGTGAAGTTTACAGAACTTAATTCGGTCCGGGTAGAAACGGAAACCAATATTGAAAAAGGACTTCAGACAGCAATGTCCCTTTTCTCGGACAGCGACGGAAAGCGCATTGTTTTACTAACAGACGGCAGACAAAATAGTGGCGATGTGCGTAAAATGAGCAGCAGCTTACAGGCAGGAAATGTGGAATTACAGGTGTTACAACAGGATTGTACTCCGGACAAGGAAGTTTGGTTATCGGACATGACCGTACCGGAACAGATTACACCGGGAGAGCGTTTTACCGTAGAGATCGAAGTAACCGGTAATGTTGCGACTAATGCTGTTCTGCAATTATATAATGACACGAAGCTTCGCAGACAGGAGCATGTCACTATACAAAAAGGAACCAATCATTTTACCTTTCAGGATCAGCGAAAACAGACGGGATTTACCAATTACCGGGCGGTGATCGTTCCGGAGAAAGATACGATACAGGCTAATAATGAGTATGTTGCTTATACGAAAGCGACCGAGCAAAAAAAGGTGCTGCTCATCGAAGGAAAAAGCGGAGAAAGTAAGCAATTTCAAAAGGTTTTGCAGGCAGCTGGCATCAATTATGACGTAGTGACGCCATCTTTCGCCCCGGATACGCTTAAAAAGATGCGGGAATATAGCTCTATTTTACTGGAAAATGTATATGCAGACGATCTAAAGAGCGGATTTATGGATCATATCACCACCTATGTCAAGGATTATGCCGGAGGGTTGATCGCGATCGGTGGAGATCAAAGTTTTGCGCTTGGTGCATATCGGGATACTGCCTTAGAAAAGGTGCTTCCGGTCAATATGGAGATCAAGGGCGACAAGGACTCGCCAAAACTTGCGATGACGTTAGTGATCGACCATTCCGGAAGTATGACGGATGCGTCCGACGGAGGCAAAAGTAAGTTAGAGTATGCGAAAGAAGCGGCCGCAGCTGCGGTCAATAACCTTCGCAGTACAGATATCGTTGGTATAGAATCATTTGACGATGGCTATCATTGGCAGGTTAAACCGATCCGGCTTACAGACCGTGATGATGTCCTAAGCAAGATATATGGCATTAAAGATGGCGGCGGCACCAGTATTTATCCTGCATTGAAAGAGGCTTATGAGCAAATGACCAAGGTGAGCACAAATGATGCGCAGATCAAACATATCGTTTTGCTGACTGATGGACAGGATACGTACCATGGGTATGACGATCTGCTTAAGGACATGAATGATAATAAGATAACCTTATCGACAGTAGCGGTAGGGTCGGATGCCGACGTAAATATTCTGCGCACCTTAGCAGACAAAGGAAAGGGGCGCTTTTATCAAACGAATGCGGGCACCGGACTGAGCAGGATCTTTGCTCAGGAAGTATTTTTGTCGCAGGGAGAATATTTGGTCAACAAGACTTTTACACCGGTCATAACGGCGAACAGTGACATATTAGAGCAGCTCAGAGAAGGTGGTTTCCCGGAGATGCTTGGATATATAGGAACGACATTGAAGTCGAATGCGACAGCAGTATTGATGGATGATAAAAAGGAAAGTCCGATCTTAGCAACGTGGCAGTATGGCTTGGGGACAACAGCGGCATTTACTACAGATGTAGTAAACGAGTGGACAGCTAATTATGCACAGTGGGAGGATTATCCGGCGT
Source organism: Clostridium sp. OM05-6BH (assembly GCF_003481635.1). Lineage (NCBI taxonomy): Bacteria > Bacillati > Bacillota > Clostridia > Eubacteriales > Clostridiaceae > Clostridium > Clostridium sp. OM05-6BH. Next base: position 16,869 of record NZ_QULH01000028.1, read on the forward strand.
TTTGGCGCGGATTGATCAACCAGACGATAGGGGAACAGAATCATCAGGGCATTACCGTAACGGCACGGCAGGAGGGGAGTGCCGGTTTGATCGAGTATACCAATGCAAAAGTTAGTGGTGACGATCAAGTTACCGCAGTTTATGATGATGCGGATGGGAAAACGAATACTGTGACGTTACATTCTGTTTCCGGCAGCCGTTATGAGGGTGAGATTCCGCTTTCTGATGTAGGTGTCTACCAGATCAATGTCCGCCGCAGTAATGGAAAGAAAATACTAGATAACACCAATACGCAGTTGACGATGCAATATTCTGCCGAATATCGTTATGACACGACAGATACGGCATTGAATGAATTGATCGCGTCGGTATCAGGACGTTCGATCAATTCATTAGAGGGCTGTTTTGATACGACACCACAGCGGAATGCCGCAAAGCGTGATCTGACGTTATATCTGCTGATGGCAATGACAATTCTTTGGTTCTTGGATATATGGAATCGGCGTATGCCGGATCTGCTGCCGACAGCATTGCGTAGATTAGGAAATCTTCGTTCGAAAGCAGTGGATACCATATTGTCTGCGGTTGACACGCCACAGGAGGAGTCTGCTGTCAAAACAAAGCAAAAGAAGATAACGAGGCCAAAGAAACAAAAGAAACCAAAACAGCAGAAACAACAGGCGTCACAGGCTATGCTTGATATTAGCAGCTTGAAGAAGGGGCTGCAGGATATGTATGATGACACACAAAAATAAGTTGCAATATTTTGTCAATACGAATACAATAAAAAGCATGAAAATCCAAATGTTATGGAGGGCAAAATGATACCGATTAGTGAGAGAAAACGGATTGTCGTCAAGGTGGGAACCTCGACATTAACACATCGTACCGGAAGATTAAACATACGGCGCGTGGAGCAGCTCGTCAAGACACTTGCCGATCTGCAAAATGCAGGGCACGAGGTGATCTTGGTTTCCAGCGGTGCGATTGGTCTTGGTATGGGTAAGCTTGGCTTGATGGACCGACCTAAAGACACACCCGGGAAACAGGCTTGCGCCGCAGTAGGGCAATGTGAGCTAATGTATTTATATGACAACTTGTTTTCTGAATACAGTATAACGGTGGCACAGCTATTGTTGACGAAATATATATTGTTAGAGGATCGCCGTAAAAATGTGGAAAATGCGTTGGAACGTTTGATCTCACAGGGAGTGATCCCGGTTGTCAATGAAAATGATACGGTTGCCATTGATGAGTTGGAGTTGGAAATGGGCGAGAATGATTCGTTGGCAGCTGTCGTGGCAACGATCGCCAATGCAGATCTTCTTATCATCATGTCAGACATAGATGGACTGTATGACAGTGACCCGCGTCAAAATCCGGATGCCAAGATGATCCCGGTTGTTCGAGAGATCAGTGAAGATATTCATGCGGTTGCAGGCGGCGCCGGAACAAAATTTGGCACTGGCGGCATGGCAACGAAGATTCATGCTGTGGAAATTGCATACGAATCCGATATTGATGTTGTGTTGATGAACGGGCAGCACCCTAAGAAATTGTACGAGCTTTTTGAAGACAAGCCGGTTGGCACTTTATTTCATAAAGGGTAAAGAGTCATAAGCCTATTTTCGCGACAGAGATAGATCATCATAAAAATTAAAATCAAAACCGCTGGAGCGTTATCCGTTCCAGCGGTTTTGCAGTTGTAAGAATAACAGTATTAGTGACTAACATTGTCGTCCTTGATCACCTGTACGAGTTTATGGCGAAATGCCTTCTCTGAAATATTATTATCGTGGAAAGCAAAACGGTTGAAGTCAAATTCCGCATGACATACATCATCTTTGGTGAATATATCCGGTGTACGCTTCTGCTCCTCCGGCCAAAAGATAACGATACAGCCATAAGGTTCCCTGATATTCGCATCCATTTTGTCTGCAAATGGTGTGGCAAGGCTTTGATCGATCATGACTACATGAGCGTATTGACCTACAACTTTTGCAAGTCTCGTTCCATTGATCGTAAAGGTATTCATATCATAGCCATCCGTAAACTCACTGCCTTCCGCAGAAGACTGTGTATTTTGCTGGACGATGGCGATCAGTGGCAGGTGGCGATTTGGATTTTTTACCAGTTCGCAGTAAGAAGTAAAATCTTTCGGCGTAGTTATAAATTGTGCCTTTGTGCCAAGTCTGACAACGTCAACGAAACCTACCTTTGAAGAAAGATCATTCATGAAAGATGGTTTGCTAAAACTGATCTGGTGCGAAGCACCGTGTGGCATATCGCGAGATGTCATATGATAAAAATGAAGTTTGCCATCACTCAACATAGCAACAGAAGAATGAATATGCCATAATGTACCGATCTGTTTGCTGTCTATGTGATTTAACTTCATGGAAAATGTCATATCTTCCGGTCGATAATCAATCTTTAATTGGTAGCCTGGCAGTTTGTTCTGATAAGAGCATAGTTCCTCAGGCATATCTTCAAAAACAGGATTCAACTTAAAACGAGCCCATTTATAAATGATATTTGATGCGTTTGTAAATTCGGACGCAAGTGATCTGACTTCTTTATGCAATAAATAGGTTTCCAGATGGAACAATACCGCAGAATCCAGTCTTGCAAAGTGAGAACGCGAACGCATTTTCTCATCACGGATAATAGGAAGTTTGTCACAGATGGCTGCGATCTCCTCATTATGGATCTTACTGTCATTCAAAAGCTTGACGATCAGGTTATAACTAGGCTGTGGCGCATCCAGTTTGAGCAGTTCGCGGATCAGATCCTTGCGTTTGCATTTGAAAAACTGTTTTGCAATCTCCTTGTCCCGGTCAAACAGTTCTAAAATTGCAGGATCAAGTTCGCTGTTATCATCCATATGGATTCGGAATTTGCTTTTTAGCATCAATTCCCAGTTGGCATTTTTGTAATGGTTATAAGAGAGTTGTTCAAATAACTGGACAAGTGACCAGTCACTTAGTTCCAAGTTGGCGAGGATGCAGTTCAAAATGCGAGACAATTCTTCGCTGCCACGCCAAAATTCATTGTCTGACAGGAGACTTTTGTAACGCATATCATGTTCAATCTCGTGCCATCCCTCAAAAAATACGGTACGAAATTGAATTTCAAAGGTTGTATCAATAGGCAGCGTCCACATGTCCTTTTTGTAGACTTTGAAATATTCCGATGGGAAACGGAATACACCGTTGATCTTGGTTGCCTTAAATTCATTGGCAGTGGCATTGGTGCGAGACCAATGGTCTAACATCTGAAAGGTACTCTCCATAATATCACGGCAGATGCTAAGATCATCATAATAATACAAAACGACGCGTATGCCGATCAAATCCTGTAGTTTTTTGGGATTTTGTTCGGTCCCGTATTGACGTCTGATCAGTTTGTTGGCAATAGAATCTGTCGATTTCACTCTGGAAAAAATACGAAAATATAAACCGCATGAACGAAATATTTCCTGTACGGCATCCGTCAGATGTTCACAAAATTCTGTTAATTTATCAAAATCGATTTCTTGTTCGATCTGTTGTTGTAGTAACACTTTCTTTTCGTCATCCCTCATTCACATTCCTCCAAAATACATTATATTATATCATACATTAATTAGCCTCTTTCAAACTCGCAAATTCGCTGTTTCAGAGCTTATTCGCTTGTTAATGAGCCCAGTGTGTTCATTATATCATATTCCTGTATCCGCGTGTATTGTTTTTTGGACGTGTTCTGTTATAATAAGATGGCGAATGCTTTTTTTACAATTGATAGGAAATTGCTGTTATATTGCGTGGCAAAAGCAAAGCGCTGGCTTTGTCTTTTCAGCAAGTTGAAAGGAATGAGATATCATATGAAAGAATTAGAGTTTAACATTGATCTTACGACAGGTGAATTATATCGATTTTCGATGCGTCATACGTATTGCAGCGTGTCCGGCGCGGTTGGCGTATTGATCAGCCTTGGCAGCTGGGTGATCTGTGCGACACGTTATCAGACGTTGGATCGCACGGCGTTTATCGCACTGATCATTATTGGCTGTCTGTTCACCATTGTGCAGCCGGTCATGTTATATCAGAAGGCTTGGAAGCAAAAGAAACAGAATGAGGCGATCAATGCGGTACTACACTATTGTATATCTGAGGACGGCATTATTGTGTCGCAGGGGCAGCAGGAGGCAAAAGTGCACTGGTATGAAATTCGCAAGACGGTGAAGACAAAATCAGCACTTTACTTATACATGTCACAGGTTCGAGCATTTATTTTTCCAAAGGAACAGTTAGCGGACTGCTATGATGAGGTATGTGCTCTGGTGGAGGAGCGAAGAGCTGCCTATAAGGATTATGAACCGACACAGGAGGAACAGATCGATGACACAAAGCATGGAGAGTAATTCGGAGAAAGAGACATGGGAGATCGGCAACAGGATCGCGCAACAGTGTGAGGCGGGAACGATCGTATTACTGCATGGAGATCTTGGCGTTGGTAAAACGGTTTTTACCAAAGGGTTTGCGGCAGGATTGGGCGTGGAAGAACCGGTGAACAGTCCGACCTTTACGATCATACAGATTTATGAAAGCGGGCGTCTTCCGTTATATCATTTTGATGTATACCGCATAGCCGATGTAGAGGAAATGGATGAGATCGGTTATGAAGATTACTTTTTTGGCGATGGCGTATGCTTGATCGAGTGGGCAGAGCTTATTCGTGACATTTTGCCGGAACAATGCGTTGAGGTTACCATCACCAAAGAGTTGGATAAAGGGTTTGATTTCCGACGCATACAGGTGACGGGCATAGAAGGAGGTTTGCAGTGAAATTATTAGCAATAGAAAGTTCGGGATTGGTGGCATCAGCCGCAGTGTTTGCAGATGACACGATAGTAGCAGAATTTACAGTCAATAATAAGCAGACACATTCGCAGACCTTACTGCCAATGATCGACCAAGTAGTTACGATGTCCGGTATCGACCTCAAAGAAATCGATGCCATAGCAACAACCTCTGGTCCCGGTTCTTTTACCGGACTCAGGATCGGGGCTGCGACAGCTAAGGGGTTAGGGCTGGCGCTACACAAACCGATCGTTCCGATCACAACATTGGAGGCACTGGCATTTCGACTGGCAGGCAGAGAGGGAAATATCTGTCCGATGATGGATGCGAGACGTAATCAGGTTTATGCAGGAGTTTACCGTGTCGGGGATATGTTATTGGAGTGCGTGACCGGACAAAAAGCAGTTTCCATTGAAGACTATATTGCGGAGTTAAATGATCTGGGGGATCCTGTTACCGTTTTGGGAGATGGCGTTCCGGTGCACCGCGAGGCATTACAACAGGGACTTAACGTAGCGTGGCAGGAAGCACCGGCTCATATGAACAGACAGAGTGCTGCTTCGGTAGCTGTTTTAGGTGCACGTTATTATGACGAAGGAAAGATAGTATCTGCCGAAGCGTTCCGGCCGGATTATCTTCGTAAATCACAAGCGGAGCGTGAGCGAGAAGCAAGGCTTGCCGCAGGAGAAAAGCATGACAGGGATGAATAGCCAAAATAGAATTCGGTACATGACAGACGAGGACGTTGGTGATGTGTGCAGGATCGATGCTGCCAGCTTTGCAAAACCTTGGCAGCAGGAGGAATTTATTAAAGCTGTTCATAGAGAAGATACGATCTATCTGGTTGCGGATAGCGGATCGGCAATCGTTGGATTTTGTGGATTATGGTGTTCCATGGAAGATGCGGATCTATGCCATATTGCCGTAGCGCCGGAGCAGCGTTCCCAAGGTATTGCGACACAATTATTAGGTATGGCAATAACAGAGTGCGAACATCGTGGTGTGAAACGTATTCTATTGGAGGTGCGGGCTTCCAATACAGCAGCAATACACTGTTATCATCAAATGGGTTTTGTGCAGATCGGAATAAGAAAGAAATATTATTCGCAGCCGAAAGAGGATGCGCTGCTATTAGAACATCAAATCACAAACAATTGATATGTTAGGCGGGATACGGCAGAACAATTGACAGAGATTACCACTGTACATTACATTGCGGACACAGTATACTGACGTTGTAAAACAGCAGGCACAGTAAATGTAAAAAGGCGGATCAATGTATAATGTAATGAGCAGAAAGGATGAGAATGATGTATTGCAACGCATGCGGAAAAAAACTGAAGATGCAACATGATGTGTTGTTAGAAGATGCTTTTGAGGCAAAAAAACAATGGGGATTCTTTTCCAAAAAAGATATGAAATTGCATTCTTTTGTATTATGCGAAGAGTGCTATGACCGTATTACGGCGCAATTTGTAATTCCACCTGATGTCAGTGAAGTGACGGAATTATAAGAATATCGGAGTCTGCGAAAGTGCAGAAATGATCGGAGCAGCCGGATAAGAGACCTTGGAAGATAGGAAGGAAAACAGTAATGTTAGATTTGTGCTTGTTAGGAACTAGCGGAATGATGCCGCTTCCGGGCAGGGCGTTGACAGCGCTTATGGCTCGATTCGGCGGCAGCAGCCTGCTTATAGACTGCGGAGAGGGGACGCAGGTGGCGATCCGTGAAAGAGGATGGAGCTTTCATCCGATCGATACCATCTGCTTTACACATTATCATGGCGATCATATCAGCGGGCTGCCGGGACTGCTTTTGTCTATGGGCAATGCAGAGCGCAAAGAGCCGGTGACTCTGATCGGACCACGTGGTCTGCAGAAAGTGGTAGAATCTCTATTAGTGATTGCACAGGGGTTACCCTTTGAATTGCAATATATCGAGTTGACGGACAAAGAGCAGGATTTGGAATGTAATGGATATCATCTGCATGCCTTTCGTGTGAATCACAATGTCACCTGTTATGGATATACGATAGAAATTCCGCGTAGTGGGCGCTTTTTTCCGGAGCGTGCCAAAGAGCAGGGGATCCCGGTACAGTATTGGAACCGGCTTCAGCATGGAGAGACGGTGGAATCGCCGGAGGGCATTTATACACCGGACATGGTGCTTGGTGCCCCTAGAAAGGGACTGAAAGTTACATATTGTACAGACACCAGACCAACAGCCGGCCTTACCAAGAATGCTTCCATGTCAGATTTGTTGATCTGCGAAGGAATGTACGGTGACAAAGAAAAGAAAGCTAAAGCGATAGAAAATAAGCATATGATGTTTTTGGAGGCTGCACAGACGGCAAAAGAAGCTGAGGTTAAGGAACTTTGGCTGACGCATTACAGCCCATCGTTACTGTATCCGCAAAATTACATGCGGGAAGTATGCAAGATCTTTCCAAATGCAGTGGCAGGCAAAGATGGAATGAGTTGTACCTTGGAATTTGAGGATTGATATTTGACGATCACCTGTGTACAATAAAGAAAACAGACTATGGCAACAGATGTGAAGTTTTCGCAGGAGTCGATATAGAGACAACTTCATGGAAATGGAGGAAGCAGCATGAACAAGAAAAAGATTGGCATTACTTTTGTAGCGCTGGTGTGTCTTGCTGTAGTTGTTTTAACGATATTTTATATGATCAGTAACGGCAAGATCAGTGGGAGCAGAGAAAGTAAAAGCTCGACAACGGAAGTTGATAAGCTGATGAGTAAAGATTTGGATAATGGTTATCCGGAAACGCCAACGGAAGTGTTGAAGTTATATTGGAGATATAATAAATGTTTATACAACACAACTCTGACTGACAAAGAATATAACAAATTGTTAAAGCAGCTGCGTAAATTGTATGATGCAGAATTACTGGACGTCAAAGACAATGCGTGGGAGAAGATGTATAAGCGCCTGGCAAAGGAACAGAAAAGTTACAAAAAGAAAGAACAAACGATTTCTACATATGTAGTGCAGCCGGCAGGCAGCATCGAGTACACAACGATCAATAAAAGGGAATGTGCAACGGTCATTACCGGAACTTTGACGAAAGCAAAGCAGAAACGTATGCAGATATATGAAAAATTTCTCTGCCGCAAGGATGCCAAAGGAAAATGGCGTATCTTGGGTTGGGAGCAGACGACCGACAAAGAGGAAATAGCGACATTAGGAGATAATTAACAATGGAACAGGATGTATTAATATTAGGAATTGAGAGTTCATGCGATGAAACAGCAGCCTCGGTTGTGCGTAATGGCAGAGAGGTACTGTCGAACGTGATCTCCTCGCAGATAGACATTCATACCTTATATGGTGGTGTGGTGCCGGAGATTGCGTCCAGAAAGCATATAGAACGCATCAACTATGTGATTGAAGATGCATTAAAGCAGGCCAAAGTTACATTAGAAGACATTACAGCGGTCAGTGTGACCTATGGACCGGGTCTGGTTGGAGCACTTTTGGTAGGAGTTGGTGCAGCAAAAGCAATCGCCTATGCTGCAGGAAAGCCATTAGTTGGAGTGCACCATATCGAGGGGCATATTGCTGCTAATTACATTGAACACCAAGAACTAGAGCCACCGTTTCTTTGCCTTGTCGTATCCGGTGGCCATACGCATTTGGTGCAGGTGCATAGTTATACGGAATTTGAGGTGATCGGCTGTACACATGATGATGCTGCCGGGGAAGCTTTTGATAAAGTAGCAAGGGCTATCGGATTAGGTTATCCGGGAGGACCGAAGATCGACAAACTTGCCAAGGAAGGAAATCCGCAGGCAATTGATTTCCCACGTGCTAAAGTGGATGGATCGGCATTTGACTTTAGTTTTTCCGGCGTGAAGTCGGCGGTGCTTAATTATCTCAATGGATGTGAAATGAAACAAATAGAAGTGAATCGTGCAGATGTAGCGGCATCGTTTCAACAAGCAGTTGTGGATGTGCTGGTAGAAAGAGGGATTCGTGCAGCAAAGCAGCTTGGAGAAAACCGTATTGCAGTTGCCGGAGGTGTTGCGTCTAATTCTGCCCTTCGAGCAGCAATGACAGAGAGATGTCAGCAAGAGGGAATAGAGTTGTGCTATCCATCGCCAATTTTTTGCACGGACAATGCTGCGATGATCGCTGTTCAGGGATATTATGAATACATGGCAGGAACACGCAGTGGTTTGGATTTGAATGCCGTTCCAAATCTTAAGATTGGGCAATAATGATTGCTATTAATTACATTCCGGCAAATATTTCTGAAAAAGGAAAAAAAGTGCTTGACGAATGAATGGTTACAGTGGTATACTTGCAAAGCAGCGTTTGAGGCAGACGGCTGGAAAGTGAGAACTGCCACACACTGTAACCTTACAAATATGGAGAGATATCGAAGTGGTCATAACGAGGCGGTCTTGAAAACCGTTTGTCCGCAAGGGCGCGTGGGTTCGAATCCCACTCTCTCCGTTATATAGAATACTGTGTAAGATTTAGCTCGGATATGAGTCGGATTCTATCAAAAGTTCATTATAAAGAATATGAATATTCATGTTCCTTCTAATGGTCTTTTGACCAGATAGAATCTGGAGAAATACCCAAGAGGCTGAAGGGGCTCCCCTGGAAAGGGAGTAGGTCGTTAATAGCGGCGCGAGGGTTCAAATCCCTCTTTCTCCGTTTACACAGTAGAGATTTCTACTGTGTTTTTTTGCGCTTTTTTAATTAATAGGAAACTGCTGTTGTGTAGCGTGACCTCACCAAGAATTGCATTAGCAATTCTTGCAAAGCAAAGCGCTGGCTTTGCTTTTTTGGCGGACATGCGATCATGCATGGTTCGGTAAAATGGCATTTTGCTGAAAGACTTTACAGTCTGTCTGGTGTGTGATTCCTTGAATGTGAACATCACAGATCAGAAAAAGCAAAAAATAAAAAAAGTTGTTGACAAGCTCTTCGCAGTGTGATAATATATATCTCGCTGACGCACGAGAGAGCGAACAGCA
>NZ_QULH01000029.1:0-26042 GCF_003481635.1 Clostridium sp. OM05-6BH
AATCACTGTAAAAACAAAATGCGGCAAGGCAATTACTATAGTTCTCTAATGGCAGAAACTGCTCTTTGACGGCTGCAAAATGTTATATAGTTATTGACATAATAAGCAATATGTGGTTGTGGAGGATTTGAGGTATGGGAAGTTTGAGTAAAGGAATTTGTGCTATGATCAGCCAATATATTTACTTAATGCATCCAGATAAGTGGTTCCCAATCGGCTTAACATTCCTTTTCTGTGCGTGATATAGCCGATCCGCATATCACTTTCATCCGCTAATGGCACGGCGATAATATCTTTGCCATTTAATTTCTTATCGATCACACCACTGCATACCGTGTAACCGTTCAATCCGATCAAAAGATTAAACAGTGTTGCCCGGTCACGCACACGAATATTTTTCTTGCGCTCCGATGCAGAAAAAATTTCCTCCGAAAAATAAAACGAATTGTGCTCGCCCTGCTCAAAAGACAGATACGGATAACTTTCCAACTCTTCATTCGTAATGATCTGACGATCTGCTAAAGGATGTCTGCGACTGATAAATACATGGGGCTTTGCCACAAAAAGGTCGTGAAATTCCAACTCATTGGACTTTAATATTTTCGTGATGACTTTCTCATTAAAATCATTCAAAAAGAGAATGCCGATCTCACTTCTCATTTTTGCTACATCTTCAATGATCTCATAGGTCTGCGTTTCGCGAAGGCTGAAGTCATACTCTTCCTGACCATATTTCTTGATCAGGTCGACAAATGCATTTACCGCAAATGAATAATGCTGGGTCGAAACACAAAACTGCTTTTTACCGCTGCCTTCTCCCTTGTATTTATCCTCTAAAATTTCAGCCTGCTCAAGCACTTGTCTGGCGTAACCCAAAAAGATATCCCCCTCTTTGGAAAGGCTTATTCCCTTATTTGTCCGGTTAAATATCACGATCTGCATCTCCCGTTCCAATTCATGGATCGCATTCGTAAGGCTCGGCTGTGAAATGTATAATTTACCTGCCGCTTCCGTGATCGTCCCGGTTTCAGCAACTGTCACTACATATTTTAGTTGTTGTAAGGTCATGCTATTCCCCCTCTTCCAGCAATATTTTTTGAAATGTCTGCGCAGCTACGCTTCTCGGTCCTCTGGCATCATAGATCATCGAAACGCTGCGCTTTGGGATTATATCTTTTAGCGGGATACAAAGGATCTCCCCGTGTGCGATCGCCTCTTTCGCCATTGCCTTTGGAAGGAAAGCAAGTCCAAGCTCATGCTTTACCAACGGAAGGATCTGATCCGCTGTAGCAGTTTCGATCGACGGCTCCAAAGAAAGACCGTGTTCCAAAAATAATTTCTGATAAAATTGTCTGGTTATCGTGTTTTTTTCCATACAGATCAACGGAAACTGTAATAAATCCTGCAGCGATAGCTTTTGCTCTGCAAGCGCCTGAAAGGTATTTCCGGCGATCAGGATCTCCTGAAATTCACAGAGACGGGTTGTTTTTAGTGTCTTATCCGTTACTGTCGGTGTTGTGATCACTGCAAAATCAGATTCTCCGCTTTGTACTGCTTGAATTGCCTGCGGTGTAGAATGATTATATAGTTTTAATTGCACCTTAGGATACGCCATATGAAATTTTTTTAACTTTTCCAGCAGAAAAATATTTAGGGCGATCTCACTCGCACTGATAGAAACGCAGCCCTTTTCCAACTCGGCACTCTCAGTCAATTCCTCTTCTGCCGCTAATATCTGCATCATAGCTGCAGAAACATGCCGAAAAAGCTTTTCTCCCTCTTCAGTCAACCGTACTCCACGATTTGTCCGTATGAATAAGGTGCAGTGTATTTCCCGTTCCAGGCAATTCATCGCTCGTGTAATATTGGGCTGACTATTATGTAAAGCATGTGCCGCTTTCGTAAAATTTCGATATTTCGCCACATAGTAAAATATTCTGTAGTATTCAAAATTTACATCCATAATGACCGTTCATTCCTTTCCCGTCCCCTTTATGGTATAGGCGTCAGTATATCAAGGTGTTATTGCAGCTATATCAATAATACTTTTTACTTATTGAAATGATTCAATTATAATCGTTTCAAAGCAAAAAAACAACATATAATGGAGATGATCTTATGGCATTAGTATTACCGAGAGAAGAGGAAGTCGAAAAGATTTTTTCAAGGATTCTTTCTTCAGATGACTGCTGTGAAAGACTTCTTGATACTTTTTACGACCATTTAGATGATGAAAACAGATATGTCGACCCGGATTCTCATCATTTTGCAGAGGTGCTTTTGAATGCATACAAAAATGGTGATGTTAGTGCGCTTTTGTTGGAGTTATGCCACCGCTCCATGTTTGATCTGCTCAAAGAAGCATATCTGATTCCAAAACGTTTTCATGGCAAAGCCGGTGAAAACCCGATTTTACTAACAGATGCAGATGGCAAACTGTTAGCGGACAAAAAGAATCTCGTATCAAAACATGAATATAAAAAATTCCAAGAAATTTACCATGCTCACGATGCAGCCCCACGCTCGAAATTATATTTGGCTGACGGCTATGATCTTGTTCGATATTACACATCCGACATGAACATCAAAGAAAAACACGAAAATAAAGAACGCGGTATTCTCCTACTGTATGCGTTACCGGATACGAAAAAGTTACATCTGTCCGAAGCGCAGGCATACGATGTCATTTGGACAACTTTTCATAAAATCCAGCAGGAAGCTTACTCTGCCATTGTTTTTTACGGTCAGGAAACCGGAAGCAGATCCGGCAAAACTTTTGATGAACTCGGCGTGCTTCTCCCAATCAAGCAATTTGAATCCAAAATGCTTCGACATATTGGCGTGATTGACGGACTCGTGCTGTCCTGTCGCGAAGAAATGATCCGAACCGCCGGAGCAGACAGTTTGGATTTATAATACCGCGATGCACAAAAACTTGCCCGTGTGAGTACAGTCAACGGTTGCAGAAAGGGATGTAAGAGGATTATGAAAACAGCGATTACAGGTGCAAACATCAAGAAAAATCATATGGATATTTTATGGCATGAATATGCTGACAAGACAGATCCAACACCGATCACAGAGGCTTCTCTTCCTGCCAAGGCTTCTGTTGTCGGACGTGTCGGGATTATGATGCTTTCCTGTGGAACCGGGGCATGGCGTGTTCGTAGTTCCATGAATGAACTTTCCGAGTTAATGAATATGACTTGTACGGTTGATATTGGATTAATGTCGATCAATTATACTTGTTTTGACGGGAATCAAAGTTTTAGCCAATCGCTGTGTCTGACGAACACCAGTGTAAATACTTCACAGCTAAATCGCTTAGAAAAATTGGTGTCCGGCTTTGCCGACCAAGAGATTACGAAAAGCTGTGAAATGATCCACTCGACATTAGATGAAATTGAAAAAATACACGGATTATATTCTCCAGGTGCTTTAGCACTTGCCGCTGCACTCGCCTGTGGATCCTTTACCTTTTTATTAGGCGGCGGAGTCATTGAAATGTTATGCGCTTTTATCGGTGCAGGTATCGGCAATTATATCCGATGCAAAATGACGAAACATCATTTGACTCTGTTTTTAGGAATCATCTCTTCTGTATCAGCAGCTTGTTTAAGCTATACCGTTCTGCTTAGATTACTGCAGTTGTTTTTTACAGTTAATGTTCAGCACGAAGCCGGATATATCTGTTCTATGTTATTTATTATCCCGGGATTCCCGTTTATCACAAGCGGTATCGACTTAGCAAAATTAGATATGCGTTCCGGAATGGAACGCCTGATGTATTCACTGATCATTATCACTGTTGCGACCATGACAGCATGGATCTTAGCAATGGTTCTTGGATTAAAACCGATGCCATTTCTGCCACTTAAATTTGCACTGTGGCAATGGATCATATTGCGTCTGCTCGCCAGCTTTGGCGGCGTATTCGGATTCTCCATTCTCTTTAACGGCCCAATTAGGCTGGCAGCCGCGGCAGGAGTTATCGGTGCTGTATCCAACACGTTTCGATTGGAACTGATCGTTCTTGCATCCTTTCCACCTGCCGTTGCTGCCTTTGCCGGTGCTTTTGTTGCAGGCATCTTCGCCTCTACGGTAAAAGGAGTTGCCGGATATCCAAGAATATCGATCACGGTCCCTTCTATCGTGATCATGGTACCGGGACTCTATTTATACAAAGGATTCTATAATCTCGGTACGATGAATTTATATTCTGCCGCTTCTTGGCTTGCCGCTGCACTTTTGATCATTCTTGCGTTACCGCTGGGGTTGATCTTCGCACGAATTATGACCGACAAAACATTTCGGTACTGCACCTGATTTGTTATCGGGCGCTTTGGCAACTGTTATTTCTTCTCATCAAACAAAACAGCATAACGCCTTGCGCCGGCTTTGCCTTTTTATGCCATCTCATTATAATGTGCATAAATCCCATTTGCCGCCAAAAGTTCCTCGTGGGTACCCCGTTCCGCAATACCGGTATCTGCAACCACCAAAATCTCATCCGCATTTCGGATCGTCGACAGGCGATGTGCAATGGTAATGGTTGTCCTGTTTTTGGCCAGTTCTTCCAAACTATGTTGAATCCAGCGCTCACTTTCGTTATCTAAGGCACTGGTTGCCTCATCAAGAATTAAAATCGGCGGATTTTTGAGAAATACCCGTGCAATTGAGATACGCTGCTTCTGACCTCCCGACAAACGGGTTCCACGCTCTCCCACATAACTATCGTATCCATCCGGCAAGGACATGATAAAATCATGAATATTCGCTTTCTTGGCTGCATCGATGATCTCTTCGATAGAGGCACCCGGCTTGCCATAGGAAATATTATCCTTTATCGACCCACAAAACAGATACACATCCTGCTGCACAAGACCAATATTGTTGCGAAGGCTTTCTAGCGACAGACTGCGAATATCCTTGCCGTCGATCCGAATGCTTCCTCCGGTCACATCGTAAAATCTTGGAAGCAATGAACAGATCGTCGTCTTTCCGCTTCCGGACGGTCCTACCAACGCTATAGATTTTCCAGCGTCAATCCGAAAGGAAACATCGGACAAGACAAGTGTATCATCATCGCTGTAATGAAAAGATACATCTTTATACTCAACTGTTCCTTTCACATTTTCTAACGGCTTAGCATCCTCTGCATCGACTATGTCCGGTTCCGTTTCTACAACTGCTAAAAATCGACGAAATCCCGACAAGCCTTTCTGCATCATTTCCGTCAGCTCTACCAGTATTTGGATCGGACTGATAAAGATTCCAATGTACAGCGCATACATTGCCAGATCCGCTGTCTCCATCTGTCCCTTGGCAATCAACCATCCGCCAAACACAAGCGTAACCAGATACATAAGTCCCTGAAAAAACAAATTACCACTCATAAAGCTTCCCATGCAACGATAGTTGGCGTCTTTGGAGTGCAAAAAGTTCTCGTTACTGTGTCGAAACTTGTCTCGCTCTAGCTCCTCATTTGCAAAAGACTGCACGACCCGAATCCCCGCTAAGGTATCTTGAAGACTGGAATTGATATCTCCGATCTTTTGTCGGTTATCCATAAAGGTTGCCTGCATTCTGCGGTTTTGGCTATAGGAAAATAGAATCATAAAAAACACAAGTACCAACAGCGGAATGGCAAGCCAGCGATTGATCACAAACAAAAATACAAACGAACCGATAATTTTTATCAATGATATGAATAAATTTTCCGGTCCATGATGTGCCATCTCTGAAATATCAAACAGATCCGATACTAATTTGCTCATCATCTGTCCGGAATTGTTCTGATCGTAATACGAAAAAGATAATTTTTCATAATGGTCAAAAAGTTGTTGGCGCATATCCCGTTCCATATTGGCACCCATCATATGCCCCTGATAACTGACATAATATTTGCACAACGCCTGAACGATATACATGATAAGCATTGCGACACCAATTGGCAGCAAAACTTGCAAAATTGCTGATGACTTTCCGGCAAAGACTGTTTTCGTCATAGTCCGCAAGATCTGTGGATATGCCAGATCGATCAGACTGATCATCGCTGCGCAGATCAGATCCAGAACGAACACTGCTTTGTATGGTGAATAATACGGTATAAATTTTTTTAATGTATGCATGACAAATTCTTACCTCCTAACAATACCGTTAGTATAACAAATGTGTTAAAATTTGTCATTCCCTGTTATAAATGTCAATCTCATTTGATACCATACTGCATTGCCGTGAGTAGAATCTGTTGATATCCCCTCATTTACAAATCCAAACCCGGAATAGTAATGAATTAACTTTTCTTTACAAGTAAGTACAACGCCCTTTCTCCCCTGCTTTCTCGCAGTATCAATGGCACAGCGAAGCAACCGTCCCGCATACCCATTTCTTCGATATTCCGGAAGTGTATTTACGCCAAAAATCATCTGCCACGCACCATTCTCGTTGTGTAAAGACGCTTTTTCATACATTTCGTCCGTTAAATTCTGCTCGTCTGTAACAAAACCATCCACAAACGCAATCAGCTTTTGCTTATCATACAACAGCAAAAAATGATCTCCGTAATGTTGGATCCGTTCTGCAAATTCTGCCTTCGTCGCTGCTTCCGCCACCGGAAAACATGCTGCTTCTACGGCTGCAATATCTTCTAAATCCTGCAAAGAGGCTGTTCTTATTTCCATAGTAAGAGTCCCTTTCCCGAAACAATCGTCACAATAAGTCCTATCGTGAATCCGATAAAAGCCCCCAACGCCAATGTACCAACAAAAAGCAATGCAATCTCCAGCATATAATTTGTATAAAAATTAGATAGCACCTCGCAAATTGCATATACTACAAAACTTCCGATCAATCCCAGCAAATTTCTTTTTATATCACAAAATTTCACGCTAATAACTAATGCAACTATAATCCCTGCTACCATAAATAAAATACTATCTGACGAACAAAGTTCCTCTAAAATCGGTAAATATCGCATAATGATCCTCGCTATTCTTTTACTCAAATATTTCCTAGAAGCATCCTCGCTTAAGCATACTGTTCTATGATCCCCTCACGGATTCTTTCGCAGTCTTCCGGTGTCACCGGATATCCCAGATATGCGATCCCTCGGTAAATGTTATCTGTGACCTGCTCATTATTTGTTAGGACAGTACAAATCGTCTCCAGCAGCTCCTTTTTGGCTGCAAGTACACTCTCATCCGCACTATAAAACTGTGTCATATCATAGTCGGATGTGTTTCCACAGGGCATTTTGCAAGTCGCACAATCCGGTGCGATAACATTCTTTAACTCGTGGATTTTCTGTACCAGTGACTCTTCCATTGTCGGATCATTTCGGTGTAAAAGAGCCTCCCGAACCACTACATCTGTCTGTTCGGTTTTTCCATTGTTCGACACTGCCCCCACCAATCCAATCAGAGCACTTATGATTCTGTCTCCTGTCATTTCTTTTCCTCCATATCAATTAACTGAACGATATTTCATATTTAATTTGCATGGACTTTACTGATTCATCTCAGCCACCATACTGGCAGGTTTGACCGTCATTTCCACCCAAGCAGGCATGAAACCGCTTCGTATCGCATTTTTTGCAGATCTGATATTAGACCATGCACAACAGTAAAATGGCACTTTTCCACGCTCTATAATCTCAACTGCTAAATTACTGGTTAGCGCAGATGCTATCCCCTTTCTGCGATATTCCGGTAATACATCAACTCCAATCTGCCACATATCGTCACAATCTGCCGAACAACCGGCAAGTCCGATCAATTTTCCATTATCATATGCGCCAACACCAAGAACATCCAGCTCTTTTCTCGCATCACACAAAGCATTACTCCATATAGGCAAATATAAACTGTCAAAGTCTTTCTGCGTAAGCACCTTAAGCTCATATTGGCATGATAATCTTTTGAGGGAATTGACATCCGGCAAAAAATATTCTGCCATGAAGCAGACTCTTTGTCCCTGTTCTCTCATTCTTTCATCCAGCCAATGCATATTGGGCGTTTCAAAGCAATGATAAAATTCAAACTTACTCAAATACTCTTTTACCATTTCTTTGTATTCCTCTTTTACAGATGCCACAATATTACTTCCGTAGGAAACCAAATTGCATGCTATTGGTTCGCTATAATATTTTCTTGCCAAAGCCCCTAACCCTGACTTTACAAATACATTTTCCTCTTTGGTAAAGTCAGAAATATCAGCATTAAGATCTAATGCCGATTGCCGCATAGCAATGGACATAATATGTTGATTTGTCATCAGTTCTCCTTTTTCATTATTTCCTCCTCCAGCGCTCTCAGCAGATGTCAGCCAGCGCATCTAACAGCATTTTAGTCCTGCTTGCCTGCAGGCAGAATATAAAGCAAACAATCCTGTCTCTTCAAAATCCAAGTGCGCTTCGTATTCCTGCCTTGCTATTAAAGATTAAAAACGAATATCAACCATGTTGGGATCATTCTCCCGGACTACTTGATATTACCTTGCCGGTGTTCCAAAGCATAACCGTTCTTTTCGCTGCTTCCAGCCGCTCTTCTTCCGAGTGAAAATCTATCGTAACAGAATGACAGCCACATTCAAGGCACATCACATAATAGCCGCAGCCACATTCCTCTTCCAAAAGTGCTCCACCGTCGCATAACGGACAGTCATTAATCTCTAACATATCTTCAATGTTCATAATAAACCTCATTTCTTGTTATAATTTAGGGATGCTCCCTCCACCGATTTTACCATAGTTTTGTACTATCGTACAGATTCTACTATATTTTAGTTATTATTTTTCCAACAACCAGGCAAACGCCTTAGCTGTCCTAATTTCCGATTCACGGAAATGATTCCCCGGATTCCACTCCAGAATACATGGGATGTCACATTCCTGCAACCACGCATATAGCTTTCTGATGCAATCTCCGACCGTAGACATCATTAAATTTCTAGTCTTTTCCTCTTTGTTGCCAAGGCTCAAATAGATCAAACGGCTTTGTATCCTATTTTCTTGCATATATTCCAAAAAGTCTGGAAACCATACTGACGGTGAGGCTGCTGCAATTCCCACAAAACGGTCCGTCTGGCAAGATGCCCACAGAGCAAATAATCCGGCAAGCGAATACCCGCCCAAATAGTATGTCTTGCTCTTATCAGAACAATACTCCAATATTTTTTCTAAAAGCTCTGATGCACCATCGCCAAATCCTTCTTCTCCAAATGCCGGTGGTGCTTTCCAAGGAGATAACTCATCGTTCCAGTTATTCACCCTCCAGGCAATCATATAAAATTCTTCTGAAGTTCTGTCTTGAATTGCATGAAACTCCTGCTCAATTCCAGATATTTCATGCTCTCCAACAAGCTGTATCAAGACCTTCTCAGCCTCCGAATTCCCATAACTCCAAATCGCCTTCCCATCTATCTCTTTTTCCTGCATTGCAAATCCATCTCCCTATAGGCAAAATCAAATCTTACCGACCAAAACCCTCATTTAATAAGTTCAACAATTTGATGGCATCATAGCGTTCCCCACAACCAGTGCATTTCCAATCACTGTTATTCTTCTTGGCTTTTTTATGAAGAAAGTCCAATTTGCCATTACATAACGGGCAAGGCTGTGGTGTCTCGTTCCATAGACTTTTCAAAAATGCGACAGCTTCCGCCCTGCTATTCATCTTGTATTTTTCCAATACATCTTTCTCCATAATTTTTGTTCCTCCCTATAAATTAAATGGTGGCAAAGCAAGAATCAACCTCTCTGACAATATCTCCATCGATCCATCCTTTTTTCACCATATCCCACAAGATACCGCTTGCCTTTTCATGTGTCATGCCCTGTTTGTACGGACGACTTTCCGTCAAGGCTTGATAAATATCCACACAAGCCATGATGCGCTCCTGCGTGTTCAACTCAGCCGCCGACCTTCCAAAAGGATATCCCGTGCCATCCATCCGTTCATGATGGAAAGCCGCCCAATCACGAATCTCTTCAAAGTCATCAATATCGGACAGGATGTAGTAAGTATACGCCGCATGATGCTTCATAGCCTTAAATTCTTCATCTGTCAATTTTCCCGGCTTTTCCAAAATTTCATTTCCAATGGCTACTTTTCCAATATCATGCAATGCCCCTGCAAGATACATTTTCTGCACAGTTTCCTCATCAAATCCCATGTGGCGTGACAGTTTTTCCGCATCTTCAGCGACACCTATAGAGTGCGTACTGGTAAATGGCGATTTGTAGTCTACGATCCGAGCAAAAAACACAGCAAGTGCTTTGATCTGCGAAAAATCAAGATCCTGTTTTATCCGAGGAACCATCTTCCACAACTGGTCCTCGAAAGTTTCTCTATCAAGTGATAAAAACTGCTCCTCTGAAAATGCACGTAAAAATGCATCACTGCATTCCCGATCAAACATTGTTCCTGTTGAGTTTTGAACAAACTGCTCTGCCACCTTCCATGTACCTTCCGCAAAATTTTTAGTGCGACAGGCGATATCCAGCAAATCGCACAAATGAATAATACGCGAGAAAAGAGGAATTTCATCCCATTTTTTTCCAAACGGACCACTGCCATCAGCATTTTCGTGATGGTATAAGATCACATCGGAAACATCTGTGTGAAACGGAAGTTCTGCGACATTCTTTTCACCCCAAATGCAATGTGCTCCCAACTTTGGTACCTCTTGCGTTACGGCAATTTGCGAAATATCATTATGAAGTTCTTCCTGGATATACTGCGTCAATGCGTTATCGTGCAATAATGCGCACACTGCCAAATCTTGTAGGCTTTCCTCTTGTATTCCCATCTGTTTTGCAATGCAAACACTCATATAAGCCACTCGTTTTGAGTGATTGTTCGTCACATGAACCAGTTCTGCTTCCACGCAATCCAGTGCATAGGAACAAGCTGCCAATAATCCCAAAACATCTAAAGTCATAATCATTTTTCCTCTCTATGTACATCTTTCTACAAATTTCTCATCATATCAGAGTTTGCAATTTGCATAAAGTTCGTCCACCCTTCGCTTATCATATTATACCAGACGCGACTAACTCTGCAATCAAAACTTCTGAATTTATCCTATACCATTCACATGCTGTGTCCACGAAACAAGATTCCTCTCCGTAGTCTTGATTTGACTGTATTCACACTGACATTTAGAAGCTTTGCAATTTCGCTAGTGTTATATTCCTCATAATAGTACAACACCAACACTTCACGATATTTAAATGATAAGCTCCGCAATGCCTTTACAAGCTGCTCTGTGTCTGGATCATCCACTTGCAATACACGCTGTCTCTCATATTGCTTTGGGTCATATCCTATATCAACATTGCAATTCCAAAACTGCTTATGGTAATCTCTACATTCATTTCTAGTAACCTTGAAAAGCCATGCCTTGATATGTTCTTCCTCTCGAAAACTTTTCTTTGTCATATACAATTTGAGAAAAGTATTTTGAAAGCAATCCTTCGCAGCCTCTTCATTTTGCGTCCAAACAACGCACAACCGGGTTATATCATCTGCATATCGTCTTACAATCTCTTCATACGGTATTCCTGCATAAGTTTTTATCATATGGCAAATACCCCCTCCTGTTCTATTTCTTCGTTTGATGGAAAATGATCATTTTCTATATAATACACGATTCTAATTGTTAAATGGGTGCAAAGATCTCTGGTAGAGGAAAGAAAAATTATTTACTCAATAAATTGTTGATTTTTAATTGATGCCAATAAAAACAAAAAGGAACAAAGAACCAAATGTTCTCTATCCCTTTTATATCGTGTTATTTAATTCCACACTCCACTATTTATCAGTTTTTGAATACTCTGAATTACCGTGTCATATGTTTCTGTAATAAATAACAGACCCAGTGTAATTTCCTCATAATCCTTCTTATATGCCTGTTCCTCCACGATAGCCTCTAATATTTCTGTAATACATACCCCCTCTTTAGCTGTGGGACAAACATCTAATTTTGAGCGCACACCCCTAACCTCTGGAATAAGCCTTTCCATTTCATCAGTGATACCTATTGTTTCTACAATCTTATAAATATCATATAAATGCCTTGAATGACCAGATATTTTCCCTTGCAAATAATAATCGCACAAGGCAAATACCTTATCCACCAGCGTTCTCTCTATTGTCTGCGTAGTAATCTCAAATGGTAATAATCCATATATCTCTGCAAGATCTAAACGATCAATTTTCTTCAAAAAACGATAAATATAATTATCTACCATTCTTCGTGTTGTTGGGAACGGCAACAATGCCACATATGTTTCAACAACAAGTTCTGGTTTTAAATAATTTGTCTTCTCATATATAGAGGGATATGATGCTCTATAACAATTATAGTTTCTCCGACTCCTGGTCTTATCAATATTTGTAATCGGAAATCCCAATTCATCCATAACGGCAACAACTGCTTTTTTCAACTGTTTTTTTCTTGCTTCCCCGGGGATTCCGGATTCAGCCGTATATGATATGTCAATGTCCTCTGAAAATCTATTCAACAACTGGTAACATTTCGTTAGGGATGTTCCTCCTTTAAACACCATGTCTTCCAATTTTTCCGACAATTTCTTAAGCGCAATAGTAACATAATAATCTTTCTCAATGATGTCTGTTGGGATAGCTAATTCATTTGCTGCACCAATTAACAACTCATCAAACGCCTCTCTATCATCATGCAAATTCATAAATTATCCCCCATTCAATCATCTTTTTTGCCGTAGCTTCTGTCAATGCAGAAGTCACCTCCGATAGCTGTCCTTTTGTAAATTGTTTTTTTCTTATATATAAAATCAATTTATCAATCGTCTCTTTTATCGTAAGTTCCGTATAGCGTTCAGCTTGACCAACGCTGTCAAGCAATTGTAAAAGTTCTGCATTAGATTCTGATACAATAATGGGTGAACTCTTTACCCTCACTCGCTGATTGCCTAGTGTAATTATGCGTCCATTCGTTGATTCACGATTTGTAACTATTTCAATCATAGCAGGCATTTGTGTTGTTAAACCTAATTGATTGGCAAATGATAGTCCGGTAACATATCCATATTTATCTGACTTATTTTCTACATATTTACGCATAATAACTTCTGTTGGATCAAGATAACTTTTTCCAAGCAGTCCATCGAATCTCGGAATATAATATATTCCGTTATCATATCTCTCCAGAAATCCAATTGCCGTCAACCGCTTTACCGACTGACGTACTGCATTTTGAGATAATCCATCTATCGACAGTTCCTTTATGAATATTGGCTCATTATACCCATAATTTTCCATCAAATATGCTTTTAACATCCACTCACCTCCATACAGTACCAATTTTATATTGTTATAGTTAATATATATGTCACATTATATAAAAAATATACTTAATTTTCAAGCAAAATAATATAAAATTATAGTGATATCGCAGAAAAATCAATAAAAAATCAACTTGTTTTACAGTTTCCTTATCGGATGCCTAATAACCGTTTTACATTTTTCCGGTGCCGTTTTCCTTGGGGCTGACAAATAAATTTCATGATGTCGCCGTTTACCAGTGAAATCACTCACATAACCGCTCTCCTCAAGATACTTGTCCATCATTGCCACCGTTTCGGGTTCATTATCAAATGCCATTTATTGATCCCCACTTTCTAAAATCTCTTTTTGTTTCCTTTTACTGAAGCCCCCAAGCACGAGATTATACGATTTATCTAACAAATCCTTTAGCAAATCGTCTTCGACCTCACCGTTAGGATTGATAGAATTCCAGTGCTGCTTGTTCATGTAATAGCCCGGTATAATATCATCGTACTGCTGACGCAAAAAACTTCCCTCAGTTGGTTCTAACTTCATAGTTATATAATATGGTTGATTATTTTCTCCCAGACACACGGCTGCAAACATTTTTTCTCCTACCGCATATCGGATCCAGTTCCACTGTGGTGGCAGCTTGGTCACACCAGCTTTCTTCATAAGGAAGTCGTCAATCCAAGCATATCTCATCTTTGTTAATGCAGACCAGATTTTACACTGATCCAGTCGCACTCCGCAGTCACCTTCTTTTTCATCATAAGCAAACTCTTCTAATTGTGTGCATGGAAATTCCTTACATTCTCCACAATGTTCTAATTTTTTACCCTCACAACAACTTTTTACCGGACATGCTCCCCAGAAAGGATTGTCAATATTAGCACAACCCTTACATTTTTCAGTCTGTTTCCAATTGCATCTGCTACACAAAATACCACATCTTGATTCCATTCACATTCCTCCTCAGCCATCCGCCACATTGTCATATTTTTTCTTCATCTGCAAAATACTTTGGCGTAATTGTTCTCTTATTTCTTTCGGTTCCAACAGTTCCACCTTATCCCTAAAAGATAATAACCAGGTAAGCAAATTGTCTTGATTTGTATAGTCTGCCTGAAATAGAAGCGTTCCATCTTTTTGTTCTTGAAAACAATGTGGTCCAAATTCTTCTACCAGTCTCCATTTACAATCCACCTCAAACAAAGCTTTTACCTTAATTCCACCAGTGAAGATTCTTTCGTCTCTCAAATCCGGCAAAGGTGCTGTTCTATCGGAAAAAACATGCCCGGACAGATGCACTTTGTCCATACGATTTAATTTAAAAAGACGAAAATCTTCTCTGCTTTTACACCATCCCCATACATACCAGCTTGACCATCGAAAGATAAGATAACAAGGCTCAATGACACGCTGAGATTCACCCCCCGGAGCATAATAAAAGAACTCTAATTCCCGGTGCTGCTCTATTGCCTTTCTTATCACTTCTATCTTCGGAGCAAGAGAATCTTTGTACCATGAAGAGAGGTCGATCAACACCGATTGATTCCCCACTAAAAAATCAGAAGATCCTATGGATAATTTTTCCATCAACTGCCCATATCTGTTCGTCCCATTTACACTATCCAGGCTTCGCAAACCGGCAAGGATATCCTGCATTTGATCATGAGTCAGCATTGTTTTATCAATTTTGTATCCATCAATAATTGAAATTCCTCCGTTTGCTCCTTGTCTGGTCACAATCGGTATACCAGCCTTACATAAATCTTCAATATCCCTGTTTATGGTTCGTCTGGACACCTCAAACATTTCTGACAAATAAGGTGCTGTAACAGATTCCTTCTGCAATAATATGGATAAAATTCCTAATTGCCTATCTAGCTTCATCGTTACTCCTTTACAAAATGCATATTAGCATAAGAAACATGACAGCTGTATGTCATGTTTCCTATATTATTTCCTGTTATTCACACTATTTTCGCCTCGCAATATTTCCTTTACCCGATATAAAACCGGTAATTCTCTATTTGCTACAAGCTTTCCTATTTTGGTATTTGCTCTGTCTTTATACTCTTTCACCGCCTCTTCATAAGATAATTTCAGCGTCGATAAATGAAAACTGTTAATCTCATCTTCGGTCAGATTTTTATCGCCAAACGACTCCACTTTACACAAAAAATAATTATTGATATTATGTCTATGAATCAAATTATAATAATCACTGACAACTCCAATTTTGCAAATTATCGTTACCGTCACGCCTAATTCTTCTTTGAGTTCTCTCTGTATCGCAGTCAACAGGTCTTCCCCGTCCTCAACACCGCCACCAGCCGTTTCTATCAGTGTTGCTTTCCCAAAATCATCATCCCTCTGCGCTCTTACAAAGTAAAATTGTCCACTTTCATCATAAACAATTGCTCTTGCAATATTTCTATCATGATCAATATAGTCCAATTCCCACTCTGTATCCTGTAAATCAATATTTATTTTTGTGTGCATACAGTCACCTCCAATGTATATCATAAACGCAGGACATACCACGGCATGCCTTGCGTTTATCTTACATCCAATCGCTTTCAACCTCTTCCAACTTCTTCAGCAGTATATCTTTGAGAGCTGTAAAAGCCGGAATAAAACTGTCATGTATCAACACAATCATTTCATCCACTTCATCTTCATTATAGCTATACACAGAAGTATTATATTTTTTAACATAAGCAGCCATACCTGAGAATCATTGATAAATCCAATTTTATACCCAAGCTGTAGAGCATCTATTTCTGCTGCCATATCATCGCATAATCTTTTTCATCGGTATCGTCATCCAAACCTTCGCTCTGAATCTCAAACCCCTCTCTTTGGTAAAAGCGCACTGCCCGTGTATTCTTTTGGTATACCTTTAAGAGTAATTTCGATTTTCGATCCTTTGCATAATCTAACAAAAGTTTACCTATGCCCCTCGACTGCATTTCAACCGCAACAAAAATTCCTTCTATATATTCGCCATTCAGACCTATAAAGCCTTGTATCTTTTTATCATTTTCATATACATAGACTTCCGCCTGTGGTAACATTTCTTTCACGAATTCAAAATTCGTGTTCCAGTATTCAGCAGAGATAAAATTATGCGCTTTCAGATTGGTGTCTAACCACAAATATGCGACATCATTTAAGTCTGCCTTCTGCAATTTTCTGATCATAACAATTGCTCTCCCTCAAATGCTATAGTTTATATTGCATGAAATTACCATTATGTACAAATCCAAAATCTGCATACAATTTAACACCCATGTCTGATGCCGTAATTTGTATAGTGCCACATCCATACTCTCTAGCATCATTTACAACACGAGATAGTAGTTTCCTTGCAATCCCCATTCTTCTATACTTCGGATTCGTATACATACTAGACAATAAGCCCATTTTCCCACTAGGGCATCCAAAATATGGCGGTTTTTCCACAAATGACATTCCACTAGTTCCAATTATATTTTCTCCATCCCAAGCCAGCCAAGATACAAATGTACCATCTGCCATATGACGCATATAATACTCTCTCAATGCAGGTACCAAATTTATTTCTTCTTTAGCACCTTCTTCCCTAAGCTGCTGTATTCTCATACCAATAAAAGTAGTAATCTCTTTTTCTGTAAGTCTTCTATACTCTATCTTCATTATTCCATTCCCTCCCACAAAAATATGGCATTATATGATCAACTATTCTGCAAAAGGATCAACGCAATTTTAGCATCCAATCCTTTCGTAATTTTTTGCTGTTCCATACGATCAAATTTTTCTTTTTGCACAACCTTCTATATCTTTTCCAAATCCAGAATAGTAACATAATGCAATACATCAAATTTCTCCGGCAGTGATTGCATATATTCCCAATGCTCCTGCTCCCATTTCTGAATCGCACTTTCCTTCAGTCCACTCGCTCCAATGCCTCGACATGCTTTCATCCTTCCATGCCATGATTCTCTTGTAAACTGTACCGGCAATTCATATGTTAGCATATTTGCAGCCTTAAACATACCTTCACACCAAGGTGGCTCTTGTAATTCATATCTTGTCACTCTTCCACCAGTCCATGCAGGGTTATATTTCAAAACAAGATCTTCGCTTGTCTTGGCAATCTCACTCTCTTCAGGCAGCCATGCCATAAACAAAATTGCAAAATGACCATGATCCTTTAGCATCTGATGAAATTTAGGCAAGACAATCGATTTGTCAAAATACATAAAACATTGACACGCTGTGATCACATCAAATGTTCTGTCAGGATAATCAACAGCTTCCGCTGATGCAACAATATAATCGATGTCCATCCCCGCACTTTTGCTGAGTTTCTCCGCATACATAATCTGATTTTCTGAGATATCTGCCCCTGTCCATTTTGCGCCGTAGGAATACATATTTCTTGGAATCACACCCGTTCCTGTTCCTAGATCCAGTACATTTTGTCCCTTTACTCCTAGCGATAATTCCGCTAATTTTGCATAAAATTCTTTGGGATAAATATCACGGTACTTTGCATAATCTTCAGAAGTTTTTCCCCAGTCAAATGCTTTCCCATGATCAATATTTTTATTAGTTATTTCCATGATATTTCGCCTCCTATATAAAATCTAACTTTGTTGTAACATTTTGATTTTATTATACTGCTAAATTTTTACGCATCCATGTATGCGGACAATATTCATCCATATGAATATCATTCAACCCCGTATAGCCCTGTTTATTATAAAAACCTGCTACACGACATTGCGCAGACAATTCTACCACTTTGCCTCCAAGATCTCTAACTGCTTTTTCTGCGTCCTGCAGCACCTTTTCGCCATATCGCTTCCCACGAAATTCTTTGCGAACCACAATTCTACCGATAACATAGCAGTTCCTCTCTTCTGAAAAAAAGAATCTGCAAGTTCCTACCGGAATGTCTCCTTCAAAAAGCAACACATGTTTAGCAACATCATCTATCTCATCAAATTCATCTTTAAATCCCTGTTCCTTGATGAACACTGCTTCCCGTATTGTCTTTGCTTCCTCTGGTATCTCATCGTAAAGCTTTATAAACATCGTTATCCTCTCCTGTATTTAATAATAACAACTCCCAGATAAACTGGAGGTTATCTAGTTCCTCTTTTTATCATTTTCTTTTTCATTACATTATGTTCAAACTCAATCCACCCTATCTCTATAAATAAAGCTAGCATAGCAATAATCACCTGAAGCAAAATACTATCCAGCTTTTCCATAAAATATCTAAGAACCGATAGTGTAATAAAAAGTACACAACCCAAAATAATAAAATTTCTGCCATGTCTATGGTTCCATTCAGCAGCACTCGTCAATTCATCTTCACGGGGCAGTTTCTCCCCCGTGTTTATTGCTACTGGTTTTTCAGCCCTATACTGACTTATGCCAAGTATAATAAAAATAAGTGAAACCAATAATGAAATCACCAAATAAACAATTGTAGCACCCATAACTATCCTCCCGACTTTTATATAGTCTTCCTTATGAAATCTTGTATAATTGACAAAATAGTTTTGGAAAAATATATATTTCCTCCGTGTTCGTCCACATCCTTTATCTCATAATATTTCACACTGTGATTTGTCTCTTCTAATTTTTCAAATAATGTTCTACTATTTTCTACGGAAACAACAGGATCATTTGTGCAATGAAACATCAATACAGGTGGTAATATTATATCTTCCTCAATTAAAGACACACAGGATGCCTTATATGCAATTTCTTCATTTCCCTCAATACTATCAACACCAAGGAGAACCGTTGATGGTCGAACCGACATCCACGGTGGCAATGGCTCACTAGAACAAATCAAAATATCAGATGATGCACTCTCCAAAATTACTCCTTTAACATCTGGAATTTCAATCATTCCACAAGCATTATGTAGTACTGCCATCATAGCCAAATGACCACCTGAAGAATGTCCCATAAGATAAGCCTCATTCATGTCAAAGGGAAGATCGAATTCTGATGTCTTGCTTGCAACACACTCCATTGCATTTTTGATATCCTCTACCTGCGCTGGAAAAATTGCAATATCAGACTCACGAACCTCAATTGACACAATAGCAACTCCCTGTTTCGCCAACTCCGCCAGTTTCGGAATATCATTATACATTTCCTGCTTGTGCCATGCAGCTCCTGTAACATAAAAAATAACAGGATATTTCTTTTCAAGTCCTTTTCTCCTATATGGCATAATAACCTGTAAATGGCGCTTGCAATTCCCATAATCAAAATATTCCCAATTCTGAGAATACAACCATTCCAAATCATCAAATTTAACTTCTATTTCCTTCTTCATTTTTTCTCCTTTATCATTCATTTATCTATGCAACACTATATTTCTTATTGTTTTCACTCATTATATAGCACGCTCTCCATTCAACTTGCGTTCCTTTAAATCCAGCCATGCTTTCGCCTTAAATGGAATCAGGCAAATCGGACTTAATACCGGAATGCCATCAACCATCATTTGTCCAGTTTTTAACAATTCATAGTATAAATCTTTCCTTAAATTTTGTAAATCCACTAACCATTACTCCTGCAACCTTCTTTCCTGCAATTCATCTACTGCTTCTTCAATTCTTTCATCATTTGTATCTGTAAAAGATAAAACAAGTGAAATATCATCAGCACTGTTATCCTCTGAAAATTGTTTTGGGTTGTATGCCCATAATTCAAGTCTGACCTGTTTATCCGGGTCTATCAATTCATCAGTCAGCAAGGCTTTATCATAATATTTCTCACTAATTGCATAGGTAACAACTCGGCTTGGATTTGGCATTGTTTTTTCAGAAAGTGCCGTTTCCCCTGCAAAGACCATATTTTCTGTAACTTGCGCCTTATCTATATATCCTGTTTTTCGAACAGGAGTCGTCAAATATACTTTTGCTTTTTCAAATAATTCATCTCGCTTATATTTTGACTCAATAAACTTATTGACACCTTCTTTTGCTACAAGAAACAAATCTGTCGTTTCCAACTGCTTCACTGCTCTGGTCAAGGTCATTGCTGTAAACGGAAGCACTTTTCCGGCTTCTGAAATATACAATCGTTTTTCTTACTGTACAGATAAAATAAAAACAACTGCTGCGTGGAGTAAACAAATTTACCCGTCAGCTTTTGGGGTTCTTTTTCATCAGAAAGCATTGTCCCAATGAAAGGAAGAAAGACCTGCTTATCAGTAATAAACGGTATATTATTTTCTATAAGGCTTTTTCTTCGATAATTTGATACCGTTGTAAGTTCAAATACGACTGACACATTATCAATCTGCTGTATTTTTACAATTTGTTTTTTCAATGCCGGAAGTGTGGCAAGTTCTTTTGTTGGAGCAAGCATTATACAGCGTCTGTTTCCAATATATGCTGCATGAAAATCATAACTCTCTGCAATATAAACAGGCAAAGAATCCTGATGATTCCATGCTTCATATTTTATAGAAATCCCGAATACGCTTGTAAACATATTTCTCCTTCTCCTTTTAACTCAATTTGTTTCATTTTAACTTGGACAATGTTAAAAGCCAAGTTTTTGAATTATTTTGAATTTATATTTCTTTTTTCCGTGACCGGATACTGACTGGTTCAATAATGTCTGTCTTTGAAACGCTTACCTGAACTTTCTGTCTTTCGTTATAGAATAATGTGGAAGTTTCGGTAACAGAGATATTCTGACCTACATAAGTAAGCTCAACCGTATGTATTTCGCCGCTCACTACCATTCCGTAAGGTGCGGTAATTTCCTTGACCTGCTAAAGTAGCTATCATCAGAAATGTTATTCATAGTCAAACCGGGGCCTCCTTGTGCTTAGAGTATATGAAGTTTTAGCTTTGTCTTGTAGTTTACGAATATCAAAAACGCCCTTTGAGAAAAGGATTTCTCCTCTCTCAAAGGGAAAGTTGGCAAATTGGAATTGAGATTTCATGTATTCCAAGGGATTTAATAATTGTTATATTTTATTATCAAATATCTCTGAATCCCTTGAAAACACTAAATTTGTCGCAGGTGATCTTTCCCTTAGACTTTCCCTTATGTTATATCTTCCCATATGGATTTATGAACCCTGATAAGGGAAAATACAAGGAAAAGAAAATCCTCTAAAACAGTATAACACAAAATAAAAACGACATGGTGAACTGATTGAAATGCTTCTGATTTTTGTAACAAATGATTGATTGAATGATAAGGAGATTTGATACGATGAGAACAATATTTGCAGAATACAATCCACAACGCAACAGCATTGATGTTTATACTTCTGCTGGCTATATGCTCCGCATTGACTGCTGGGAAGCAGAAAAGAATTTAAAAACAACACCCAGATTAGATTGTGCATTAAATGCACTTGCTATTGATGAACCACTTGAATATGCAAGACTATACCTTGATGGAACTATGCAGATGTGGGTTGATGCCGAAGATTCATTTTATTTATGATGATTATACTGTCACTCCTAGTGTCTCCAGAGAGTGACAGTTTCATTGTCATTTTGAGCTCGTCTTTTTTAAGACAAGCCTCGTATATTTATTTGTAAGCTGCGTTCGCTTCTTCTTGAGTGATTTTCCCAGTTTTAACAGCATCAGAAATTGCTTCGTCTAATTTAGTATAAACAGTAGTTGTCACAACTCCGAAGCCGCTGACGAACAGCAGAGCGATCCACAGCCACTCATACTGTTGTCGCCGGTCTGCGGATTCTGAACATCATCCGAAGGCTTGGTGGTATCGTCAGACTTGGTAGGAGCGGCAGGTTTGGTTGCCTTCTGACCTTCTTCGATAGTCTGAGTCGTTACTGCAGAGCCACCGGCAGAATCAAAGGTTACGGTATAGTTTTTATTTCTTTGTTGTAACAGTCTTAGCTTTTGACCAGCCTGAATAAATCCTTATGGATTTGCCGTTAATCTTAACTGTCTTATAGGTGCGAACTCTTACATAATACTTTTTCTTGCCCGAAAGCTTTGAAATTTTCTTTGATACTGTTGTATTCTTGCCTACTGTTACGGTCTTAGCCTTGCTGAATTTACTTGAGGCACTGTACTGTACCTGATAGCCTGTTGTCTGTGTAGCCTGCTTCTTCCACTTTACTGTAAACTTCTTTGAACCTGCTTTAAGTGAGGAAATACTTGTTGCCTTTGGCTTGATTGTGAAATAAAGCGTCTTTGTTCCGCTGTATTTACCCTTAAAGGTAATCTTTACTGCGTACTTGCCAACATACTTTCTGCCTTTTGCATAAGACACAGTATAGTCAGTATTCTTAACAAGTGTCTTTCCTGTTCTGTCCTTAACAATAACCTTAGGTGTTCTAACCTTTCCGTTATATGTTAATGATGTTGCTTTAAGCTTTATGCTTGATGCCTTTGGAATTACTGTCGTTGAAAGAGTTTTCTTACATACCGAACAGTAATTTACTATCTTGCCGTTTGCTGTTGGGGTTGCCTTTGTTACGGTTTGCTTTGTGGTGTGGGCAATCTTAGCAATATTGCCCCAAGATGCAAGGTCGGTTATTTCCTTTGTACCGAGTACATCTTCATAGAACTTGCCACAACCTTCGCACTTGTAGTATGCGGAATTGCCCGCAGTAGTGCAGGTGGCAGCTTTCGCAGCAACCAAAGTCAGATTGTGAGTGTGCGGTACAGTTTTGTAATATCCGCAGGTGTCGCAAACATTGTCAGAACCGTAATCGTGAGCCGCTTCGTCCTTTTTGTCGTGGCAACGAGAACATTCATGCCAGTGGTTAGTATCATCAGACTTCCATTCTGTGCCTGCGGTATGTCCGGGAGCCGGAATCTTCACACTGGTTTTATCGGTAATTTCTACCGATCCTGTTGCATCTGCGAACCACTTGTCACAGCCATCGCAGGTGTAGTATGCGGAATTGCCCGCAGTAGTGCAGGTGGCAGCTTTCGCAGCAACCAAAGTCAGATTGTGAGTGTGTTCTTCGTTTTTATTTTTGTAATAATATGTAACAACCGTTCCGTCCGAAACAATAGGCTTATTCAAGCCGTCAACCTTTATAAATTCATAATCATAAAGTGTTTTTGCCGGTGTTAAATCAAGCTTTGTGCCGTATGGCACGGTAAATGTTCCGCCGGCAGTGTTTGGAATTTCAGAGCCGTCCTCAAATTTATACTGAATTGAAACGGTTGTGTAGCGCTGTGTTTCCGTATTGTCGTCTGCAAGCACATTTCCGTTTTCATCGAGCACCTGAAATGCCACGGTATCGCCGCTCTTAAGCTGTGCATCAGACGGAATTTGATAAATAAGCGAGCAACTCTTTAAGCCTGAATTAAAGTCGCTTTTGATGTGATCCAAAGCACCGAGCGGCCAGAAATTTGCCTTATCATTCCAAACAGGAATGTCAAAGGTTTGTACTGTTTGAAGCGGATTCCCCGATGAATCGGTCGCAACGCTTCCGTCGGAGTGCTTAATCCACATTTTGAATTTTAATTGTCGTGCATTTTTATCTGAAATGTTTTGAATAACAGTTCTAAGCTCGATTTTTTTACCGTTCATATTAGTATTAAATCTGCTTTTGCTGTTGCCGCTCAAAAGTCGGTCATTGCGATTATATGTGTAATTATAATATGAACTTGTTTCAAGGTCGGTAAAATCAGACGGCTTTGAATAAGCGCCCGTATATTCCTTAACCTCGGGAGTTGCAACATAAAGGTCTACATCCTTAACAAGCTGAGACATTCGCTTGAAGCCCTGCAAACGGCAAACCTCACAGAATTGATAGTTTGTGTCTCTCATTATGCACTCATAACTTGAAACAAGCATTTTTGAACCGTAAGCATTGCGGCAGGTATATGTGTTTCTAAAACCTAAAAGCTGTCGCCATTTTATCTTTTCCGGGTCTTCAACCGAGGAAAGATTGAGTGATTTAAGTTCCTTATCGTCAAGCAAATATCCGTTACTGTATTCATCACCGAGACCGAGCAAACCGTGTCCAAACTCGTGTGCAAAAGTTTTTGACGCACGATAACTGTCTGATGGCGAAATGAAATAATGGAAGCCGTATTCACGGTTATTATAAGCACCGCCGAAATCTGATTTTGTGTTTACAACCATAGCGAACTGAGCAATATAATCGTGAACATAATAATAAGGCTCATATTCCGAACCGGACGGAATTGTGTTTGGATCACACTTTTTTTTGATATGAGCATCGTGAATTTTCTCGATAAATTCAGGACCGATACATCTCTCAAAAATATGATTTTTCCACTGACTTCCGTGGAGATTATTAGAAATAACAGGCGAATTATATTTGTCGACTATAACATCAAAGAAGGTGCTTCCACCATTGTCAAAAGTCGATTCGGAAGCTGTGCAAAGAGCGTAAACATTGAATCTGTCGGCATAACTGCGATACGGTTCATATTTCATAGCGTCCTGCCAAAGTCGTTTGACATCATTGATGAATTTGCCCTGCTGACTTTTTGTGTATCCCTCGCCGCAAACGACAACAACCATATTTTCCGTGTCGCTGCGTGTTTTTTGGATGGTATAAACAGGGATGGTAGGATTAGAATATTTTCCGTCATTTGAATACCACGGGCCGAGGGTGAGCTGAATGCTTTGCTCGGTGCTGACATTCCAATCGGGATTTGCGTCCTCGGCAGGTTCCGAAATTGTATAATCATCCTCTTGCTTATTTGGAGCAGAGCCGATATAAGGACTGCTTTGTGAGCCGCTGCCGGAAGTTGTAACAAAATATTCGGAATCGAGATAAAATGCAGGTCTTACGCCCAAATCGGAATACCACGGAGCATAACGACCGACCTGACCCGATGAACTGATATAACGCATATCGTGATTGCAATCGGTAACAGGAGTGCGAAGCCAATAAGGCCAAGCCATACCGTCATTATTATACGCAACATAATAACCTTTGAGATTTTTCCACACGGCATTAGCCTGCTTTACATCAAGAAGAAAAACCTTTTCGGTTGTAGTTTCAAAATATGAACTGTCGTAGTTTGCCACCGCTTCCGAAATATCGGTGTAGTATAACAAATCCGAATTTGCGTCTCCATCAACTATGCCCTTGTTGTATTCGGGATGAGAAACGAGAGAACGCTGGGTAACGGTTTTCATTGCCGCAATTTCAGATTTTGAAAAAGCGTTGAGAAAACCCGCTTTTTCGTTGTACGCTCCCACACCGCTTACATATCCGTCTTTCGGAGGGTTGCCGCAAAGCCAATCGACTTTGCCTTCAGCTGCGGTCGAATTTAACCAAGAACGCATATTGCTGTCTTTCCAATAGTTAGAACCGTAATCATCACGCTTATAGCTTCTGCTGTGTGATTTTGAATTGCTGTTGTCATTTGTTTTGGCATCATATGCAAGGGTGTCAACAATTTTGTCTGCAAGCATAAGCGGTCCGTTATTGTCAATGCTTACACATCGCCAAAGAATTGAGGCATTGTTATACGCGCCCATTTTAACATAGTCGCCAACTTTAATATCGGGCTTTGATGCCGCCTGAATGGTCATCGGCAAAACGGAAATTGCCATGCACAATGCCAAGAATATTGCGGTTATTTTTTTCGTCATTAAGGAACCTCCTTTATAAGCTATATATTTGCTTTTATTATATTGTAAGGTGTTATATGCGTCAATGAAAATCCACCTTATTCCGTGAAACTTACCATAGTGTTACATCCCTTTTTTTCAGC
>NZ_QULH01000003.1:0-234723 GCF_003481635.1 Clostridium sp. OM05-6BH
TCCACATTCTTTTTTATTTTGAATGTCCGCAAAATCCGTCCTACATCGGTCCTACAGTATGTATCACATAATCACATGACAGATTATATCCTTTTGTTATCTTTGCTTCTCCAGTCTCACATCCGTGTAGTGTCCTGCACTCCGCCAGAAGCTCCGGTCCTGCTGCTCTATGAATTGCACCATCTACACCGCCTCCGCCAAGAAGAGAGTTATTTGCTGCATTCACAATTGCCTGCACATCTGTTACTTTTGTTATATCTCCCATTAAAGTCTTAATTAAGTACATTTAGTTCCATCCTTTCCAGATATCCGGCTGATAACCAAATGTTGATTGCTTTCCGTTTCTTACTACTGGTGTTTTAATTACTTGTGGATTCTCAAGCACTTTTTCAAGCTTATCTTCATCTGCGATATACTTAATAAGAGCAAGTAAATCTTTGTCCTTACCATCCCAGTTAACCATATTTTCTAATCCACCATTTGCCTGAGCTACTGAATTAAATTCTCCTTTGCTCATACCTTTTTCTTTCATATCAATGAACTGATACTTTATGCCCCGCTCCTTGAAAAAACGCTCCGCCTTCTTAGTATCATTGCATTTCTTTGTTCCAAATATCTGTATATTCATATCAGTATTCCTTTTCTATCTCTCCATCTATTCCATACATTTTCTTGAATGCATCAAGGTCTGCCTGGTTCTTAATCAGCATAACCTCTTCTATTTTACCTGTATGAATATCCTTAAAACCTGCAACTTGTTCACCATTACATATGCTGGCCTTAATTACCGGTTTCTTATTTTCCTTATCATATGTCTTTGTAACTGTCTTTTTCCTAAATAGTCCCACTTTGAGCACCTTCTTTTGACTTTGCCATCAGTATAAGTTTTTCAAAGGACTGTGCAAAGCGTACATCATCTTCTTCCGTATGCTTTCTCGGTCCTTTCATATGATTCTTATGAGAGCTGCGTCTTGCCTTCTTGTTAAGATGTCGCTCCATAAGCATCTGATCTATGTTCTCATTCGTGTACCACTTGCCTGATTGGTGAATAACATATGCACCTTTCCCAAGTGCCATTGCAGCGACACCATAATCCTGCGATACTACTACATCCCCTTTATGACATATGCTAATTAGTTTATAATCTACTGCATCTGCTCCTGCGCCTACCACAATCACCTCACTGTAATCAGAATACAAAATATGATTCGTATCACACAGCAATGTGATGGAAATATTGTATTTCTCTGCTATTGTCTCAACAATGTCCACTGCCGGACACGCATCCGCATCTACAAATATCTGCATTTTTTCTCAAATCCGCTTTCTTCAGTTGTGGCTAACTGGTGTTCGTACTTCTATAAGATTTCCTGATGGATCATAAAATCTTACAAGCTTCTGTCCACATTCAAGTTCCATTAAATCCGTAACATAACTTACAACATACTTGCCAGACTCCAGTTTTTCAATAATACCTTCTATATCATTATCTTCAAAATAAAGTTCTGTCATATTGTTATGTGGAGTTGTATGTATTTTTGTACTATCATACCATACATCTACATCCTGCAATACAAGCCCCTCTGACATTATCACATTACCTTCCTGCCTTGTAATCACACGCAGTCCAAACAGTTCTTCATAAAAATCAATTGATTCGTCAATGTTATCAACAATAATCAATACATTTTTCAAACTCATATTTTATGTTCCTGCCTCTCCATTTCTTTTTGAATCCATGTCATAATTACATCTACAAGATAATCCTGCTGCACCTGACTTAGTTCCTTGCCAGGCTGCATTTTATGCCACTTTCGGATGCGCTCCCTGCAGCATGTTGCTGTAGCGTGCTGAGCAATAAATACTGGATGTCCACGCATTGGTGTCTGTTTGCCATCATTTGCTATATATGCCGGAGCTTCTCTCTTTGCAATAAAATCCTTTGCATGTTGTCTTATTGTATCAAGACCTTTTTCATTTATGTAATCAATATCTTTCTGCTTCAGATGGAAACTGCTTCTGAACTTGGAATTATCCAGTCTCTCAAATAACTGCTTGTACCATTCATCCTTAGTCATATCATCACCACAAATCGTATGGTTTCATGGTTTCTGAATTTCGATATTCATGTTTCTCATAATATCCTATCAGATTACCCTCATCTCTGAGTGCCACCATGTAAACATCTTTATTCTGTTTCTCATTATGAAAAGTATAAACGATATTATGTCTTTCATCTGCTGCAAACCAGTCCACTACCTGCTGTATTCTATCTCTTGATTCCGGATTATGGCAGTCTAACAGGCTTCTTCCGATAAGTTTGTCGCCTCCTCGCTTCGCATAGCTGGTAACAGCTGCCGGATTCATGTAGATAATCTCATGTTTGAGATTGCATATAACAACGGATGCCCTGTCCTGATCAACAATGCTCTTATAAAAGCTGACATATGATTTAAACTCAATCAACTTTTCACTATCAAGCCTCTTCTGAAGTTGTGGTTTCTTTCTTCGATAATAATCGTATATCTCTCCATCTGGTATCCAGATTTGTGCCTCATTTATCTTATCAAGTACAGCTTCAACAATCTGTTCATCAGCTAATGAATCCGGGGCTTTTTCATGTTCTGCTACATATTTTTTATATTCTTCATACACCCAGCCTGTAATCTTATCCTTCTGTTTCATCTTGAGATTACTAAACTTCTTGTTCATCTGTAAAAGCTGACCATCTATCTTTTTATGTGTTTTTGTCTTTTTACTTTTTGCCAAATTTCTCCCACCTTTATATAATTAATAACTTTTGCTAGTATAGCGCATGTTTCGCATTTATCTTTTCACATTATAACATCTATCAAATTGATCCGCACTAAAAAAGGACGCAGAATCTCTCCCACGTCCTCAAAACTATCTGGCTTTATCTTCTCTTACCTTTGATACTTCCTTATGTGCCGCTTCCTGCTTCACCTCATCCACACCTCTAGCATCAAATGCATCTGCATTATACTGATACTCCTGTGGTTCAGCAACCATCGGTGAATATACAACCTCTGCTTCCACTCGCTCAGCTTCTGCCCTCTCCGGCTCTGTCTGTTCCTGTTCCTTTGTTTTCACATTCTCCATATACTTTTCCTTATCAAGCTGCACATTCATAGCCAGATTATCCAGCTTATCTATAGATGCATCCAAATGCAGCTCCATTGATACAAACAACTTTCTCACTGCTTTCATAGGTGCAAGCACCGCCTTTGTAATGGGATGTTTCTGCTCTTTCTGTGAATAATCCACCTCTGGCTTGTCAGCAAAAGTACGGAATGCATTAGCTGCTGTCTGACCAGCTTCACGAAATCCTTTTGTAAGAAGCGCTGTCTTTGCTATATCCTTATCCGTGGTCTTGATTGCACCTCTTACATTCTCTCGGATATCAAGAAGCCTTTTCTTAATTGCTAAGAACTCCGACACCCTGTATAATGCAGTTCTTCCCTTTGCCTTTGCTTCATCAACTATGCTCTTTGCTGTAGATTTGACCTGTTCTTTCACTTCTAATACCTGTGACTTTATCTGCTCACATCTGGTATTAAGTCGCTCCTGTGCTTCTGACAATGCCTTTTTTGCATTATTGACAAGTGTATCTTCCTGCATTTCTTTGATCTGGTTCTGCATGTTGGTGAGTTCTTCCATCATGGAATCAATCTTTTTCTCCAGACCATCCACATAACTGCATATTTCAAATACATCATTTGCCTGCTCTTTCATGGTATTCTTTTTTAGTAATTTGAGAAGTTCCCTTATAACCTCCTCATTGGTAAGTGTTTTTCCTGCTTCCATATCCATTCTGTTTCCTCCATTCTGTAAATGGGGCAGCCTTGGCCGCCCCTGTACTCTGATTACTGATTATCGAAAGGGCGTCGCCTCTTTGTCCTTCTCTTTATCGGGATTGCCATGATGTTTCTCTGCACTCTCTCTTGCCTTTTCGTTGCTCTTATCCTTTGCTTTCTCATATTCAGAGATAATCTCATTATAGAGTTTTTCCCTGAAATCCTTTGTGACCGGATAGCAGACATCCTGATAGATTGGCTTGCCCTGCTCATCCACCTGCTTTGTCTTATAAGAAGGCATTGATACAAAGATTTTCTCTTTACCCTGCACGATATTGATATTATTTACGATGAAACTGTTTTCAAAATAAATGCGTGCAAGTCCCTTGATGTTACTACCTTCCCTCTCATAAGGTGTCACAGTTACGGAAAACTCCGGCATTTCCTGTGTACGCTCCTGCTTCTGTGTCTCCTCTTTCTCCGGTTCCTTAATTCTTGCATAGGCATCAAGGATATTGGTATAGAGTTCCTCTCGAAACTCTGCTGTAATAGGATTGCACACATCCTTATAGATCACACCGTTGCTTTCATCACGCTCATTGGAGCGGTATCTTGGCATTGATACGAAAAGCTCTCCCTTATCCTTATTCTCAAGGATTGCAATATTGGTGATCTTAAATGAATCACCGAATACCACTGTTGCAAATCCTTTGATATTGCTGCCCTCTTTTGCCCTTACTTCGTTTACCTTAATTGAATACTTCATATGCTATTCCTCGCTTTCTTTTTGTTCTTTGTTTTACTCCGGTATGATAAACTCACACCAAAGCTGTTCTATCTGTTCACAAGACAATCTGCCATTTAACCAGTTGCCAAGTGTAACGACCATTCCGTCCTGCTCATAGTAGAGCCACTCCTGTGTTTCAATGTTCCCCTCATACACGATGGTCACATCAAAATCAGGCATAAATAATCCTTCCACTGCATCCCATACACAGGCTATTCCCTGTCTGAGTGTCAGATTCAGGCTTTCGACATACACAGACCAGCCGCTTACGACTATCTGAAATTCATCATCAATCTCTGCAATATCATCCTCGATGTCAATTAGCTCTTCCATTTCCGATACTGCCTCTTCTATCTCACCTAACCGGTATCTCTTATTCATCCATCTCCGCCTCCTTATAAATGCACCTGACTACAAAACGCATGGTTCCTTTCTGGGAACAGGTAAAAAGAGTTAGTTCTTTTTCATCACCCTGTGTCTTGATGCTGTTATCATACGGATTTACTACATCTGTCTCTGTTACCTCATAGATATGCTTCTGTCCATTTTTGTCGGTTATCATTACTTCATCACCTATGGATATCTGACTTAGTGGTGTAAAAAATGTGCCATATCTGCTGCCATTGTGACCGCACAATACACAGTTGCCACTCTCCCCAATCCCTGCTGTTTCTTCTATATGACCGATCCCGGCATTAAGCACTTTACTTGTGGTTCCTTCCATTACCGGATACCGGATATCTATGCCCGGTATCTCAATGATACCGATAACACCGCCTTCTTTAAAAATGGCTTCATCCTCTTCACTAATGGAGGTTTGCTCTTCCTCCACACCTGTTTCTTCATCGTAATCATCCTCCAATGTCTGCTCAAATTCACTTATGAGCTGTTCTGTCTGTTTTTCTCCTGTTGCCCGCCAGAAAAAAGGGACTGCCATAATGGCAATCCCTGCTGTAATCAGTAGTCCTGCGACCACTTTTCTTATGCTCATATTATTCACTCTCCTATCGTGTTCTGCCCTCTCTGTCGGCTGGATAAGCACCTTTATCCTCTGCCACAATTGCTGCAGATTCCATCCTGTCATCTGTTTCTCTTTCTTTCTCCGGTCCGCTCAGGTCTGCATCCACAGCCTTTGCGTTCTCAAGGTCAAGCTGAGCATTCAGTTCACACTGCCTTGCCAGTTTTTCTTCCAGTTCCTTGCTGTATGCAAATGGCTTGTCATACTCTGCCTTTGAAGCTTCAAGGTCATTCTGGTACTGCTCAATCTTCTTTTCTAAGAAATCAATGTTCTCATGGAGTCCATTGAACAGGTTTTCCAGCTTTACCATGCTGCCGACCGGACTTGTGGAAAGTTCTGCCTTGTACTCAGTCTTTCCACGAAGCACCATATAATTGATGTCAAGGAAGTTCTTTTCCACAAGCAGCTCAAATCCATGGAACTTGCCGATTGCAGTTGTCTCTCCGGTCTTGCATTTGCTGATTGCTTCAAGCATCATCGTTCCGCCATCCACACGCTCAGTGTAAGTTGCTTTGCCTATAGTAATGGCAAATTCCGGATTATCAATCAGCTCCTTATCCCTTGCCTTTACATCCTCACGGACATTGGCAAGCTTTTCTGTTGCTGTCTTAATGAGCTTCGGGTACTTAATCATAAAGTTGTCCTGAAGTCCATATCTCTGATTGTCATAGGATGCCTTTAAGAGCTTTAATCTCTGGACATCATTGTCAATCTCCATCTTTTCTTTGATCAAAGGATTACCTGTGGCAACCGCCTTAATCTCTGCATAGGAAAGTGTTGCCTCGTCGATATCCTCGCAGCTTCGGCTTACTGCCTTGCTTGTCATAACCTGACTGATGAAACGCTGCTTATTTTCAACGAGCGACCAGTTGTATGCATCAAAGGTTCCTTTGGTGACATATCTGTAGATTGCCACCTCTTCATTTTCGTTGCCTTGTCGTATGCCTCGTCCTTCCCTCTGTTCAATAGAAGAAGGCTTCCACGGACAATCCACATGATGCATTGCAACAAGGTGTGTCTGCACATTGACACCCGTTCCACACTTGTCCGTTGAACCAATAAGAACTTTCTTTTTACCTGTCCTCATCTCCTTAAAAAGTGCATCCCTCTGTGCATCTGTCTTGGCATCATGGATAAATGCTATCTCTTCTGCCGGAATACCATACTGGATAAGAGTTTCCTTCAGATAATCATAAATAGTGAAGTCCTTATCCGGTCCCGGTGTGCCGATATCCGAAAAAATAAGCTGGCAGCCTATATGACCGTTGGCATTTCCTTTCTCATATTCTTTCCACACATTTTCTGCTACCTTATTGAGCTTTCCGTCAGGATTATTTGGTGCATCCTTATCAATCAGTCTTGCATCTGTTCCAAGAAGTCTTGCCTCATGGGTAATCTTTAAGAAGTTATCCACACTTGGATCAACTCCACCACCTCTGATACGCTCTGCCCTCACAACAAAGTCTTCCATAACCTGCTTCACATACCAGTCAGGCTCCGACTCCACAATAATAGGCTTGCCTCCTCTGAGGGCTGGCACATCAAGGTCAAGCATGTCTGCGGTCTGCACATCAGCTACCTCTCTAAAGATATTCATAAGCTCCGGCAGATTCGTAAACTTATTAAACCTGCTCTTAAAACGGAAACCGCTTCCCTCTACAGTAAGCTCAAGTGCTGTTGTCACTTCACCAAAGTTCGCTGCCCATGAATCAAAGTGATAAATCCCCATCTCTTCAAGTGCCGCTTTCTGTAAGTAAAGCTGCATGACATACATCTCACACATGGTATTGGATATTGGCGTACCTGTCGCAAACACAAT
This sequence comes from Clostridium sp. OM05-6BH, assembly GCF_003481635.1. Lineage (NCBI taxonomy): Bacteria > Bacillati > Bacillota > Clostridia > Eubacteriales > Clostridiaceae > Clostridium > Clostridium sp. OM05-6BH. The sequence continues at coordinate 7,440 of NZ_QULH01000003.1, forward strand.
GCCTCTGCCATCATTTATCTCAGACAAATACTGGCATTTAAGCTGCATATCCGTTGACTTCTTCGCTCCACTGCTGCTGATACCTGACACATTATTCATCTTGGAAAAAATCGCAAGGTTCTTAAAATTGTGCGCTTCGTCAACCATGATAGAGTCCACACCAAGTTCCTCAAAGGTTATAAGGTCATCCTTCCTGCTCTCATCTGATAAGGATTTCAGCTGCTCCTCCAGCTTTTTCTTCTGGCTTTCCATCTGTTTTACAGTCCAACGCTCCCCGTTACGCTCCTTCATCTCATCAATCGCATAGCTGATTTCATCAATCTGCTCATTGAGCATTCTTTCCTTTCTCTCTGCTGAGATCGGGATTTTTTCAAACTGCGAGTGCGACATGATGATACAGTCATAGTCACCTGTTGCAATCCTTGATACGAACTGCTTCCTGCGGCTCTTTTCAAAATCACGCTCTGTGGCAACCAGGATATTTGCTGACGGATAAAGCCTTAAAAACTCTGATGCCGTCTGACCGATAAGTGGCTTTGGAACAACCATGATCGTCTTATTGGCAAGTCCGAGTCTCTTCTGCTCCATGCAGGCAGCCATCATCTCAAAGGACTTTCCGGCACCAACGCAGTGTGCCAACAGGGTGTTTCCTCCAAGAAGGATTCTTGCCACCGCATTCTTCTGATGTGGCTTTAACTCAATCGCCGGATTCATTCCCGGAAACTGTAAGTGACTTCCATCATACTCACGCAGACGGATGTTATTGAATGTCTCGTTGTAATACTCCACATATTTCTGTCTTCGCTCCGGCTCTGCAAACAGCCATTCCTTGAACTTCTCCTTGATCATGTTCTGCTTTTCCCTTGCAAGCATTGTCTCGTTCTTATTGACTTCGTAATGATATTTGCCATCACCGTCATCAATCCTGTCCCTTACTGTTACAGTTTTAAGATTCAGCGTATCCTCAAAAATAGAATAAGCATCCATGCGGCTTGTACCATAAGTCTTAGTAGCTGCCACTGAATGCTTATCCATGCTCTTATTCTCGATGAACCATTCCATGCTCATCTTATTTAAGTGTACCTGAATGCCTGTATTGTAAAACTGGCTTCTGACTGCCCTTGCTCTTCTTGGTGTATTGAGAAGCTCATAGATAAACTGCTCATAATCAAGCGACTCAATCCATGTCGTACCAATCTTTACATCAATATCCGAGGCTTCAATCCATTCCGGCTGCACCTTTTCAAGTGCTGCCACATTGCCTGCAAATCTTTCTGCCTGCGGATTGTCTGTATCAGCCGCCATAGCCTTTGCTACACGAAGTTTGTCTCTCACATTTCCCGAAAGATACTCGTCTGCTGTCTCCCAGCCGATGTCGGGATTGTTCTCGTTGTAGCGGTCTGGATTGAGGAAAACCAGTCCGTCCAGCTCTTCCACAAGAACTGCCCTTTTAAGCTCTGCCAAAGCATCATCACTTAGCGTTATCTCATCCACTGTCTGTCCGGACTTTTCTGCAAGTTCTTCCTTTGCATTAATAATATCCGGCTCATAGATAGAAAGCATATAGGCAAGATTTACATATCCAAATTCATTGACGGATACATTTAATGCTTCCACAGCGGTCTCCACTCTGTCTATGACTGTCTTTGCCTTAATCGTCTGCTTATAAAACATATCCGCTTTTTTCACCTCCCCATCTTCGTTTACTTCCTCAAGGCTGCAAAGAAGTGGATAATCGCTGTCATCCCTGAATGCTATTCTGTTTGCTTTTGAAGTAATGGCTCCATACTGCTTTACGAAGGCATCATATTTTACATTAAGAAGTTTCTGCTTATCAGAAAGCTCCTCCTCGCTGCAGCCATCCATCTGGATATCAATCAGCTCTCTTGTTATCTGTCTGATTTCATCAAGGCTTCGGATTCGCTCTTCGGCAGTCTGTGATACTTCTTTTTTTACCATCTCGGAATTTTCCCTGTAATAGAGTTTTCCTTCAAAAAATGTGTAAGTGTAGTTTCTCACATCCGGATCAGCCGGGATAACTTCCTCCGTCTGCTCCGCCTCATCTGCCACTCTCTCAAAATCTGTCATCTGGGCTTTGATATTACCGATAGCCTTATTGAGAGTCTCATACATATTGAAGTTCTCATCATTATTCACACAGACTGTATATCTGCTGTCCTGTCCGTAAATCCTTGTGTCATATTCCATAGATCCAAGCATCATCTCCGGATGCTCTGCAAAATAAGAGTTGACTGCAATGCCATTCTCAGTTACACCAAGGTGTACCCAGTCAGGTTCAATATCAATCTTTCTCTCCCTCTTCTGCAAAAACAGGATATCTGCTGTCACTTCGGTTCCTGCATTATCTTTAAATGCAGTATTCGGAAGTCTTACTGCTCCCACAAGCTCTGCTCTTTCAGCCAGATACTTTCGGATAGTAGGATTTGCCTTATCAAGTGTTCCCTTTGTGGTGATTACTGCAACCATGCCTCCCGGTCTTACCTGGTCAAGTGCTTTTGCCAGAAAATAATCGTGGATACGAAAGTTATACTTGTTGTACTTCGGATCAAATACCTTATAATCTCCAAATGGCACATTTCCGACAACTACATCAAAAAAGTTATCCGGATATGTGGTATTCTCAAATCCTGTAATACTGATATTGGCATTCTGATAAAGCTGCTTTGCGATTCTTCCCGAAATGCTGTCAAGCTCCACTCCATACAGCTTTGCTTCATGCATTGTTTCCGGCATACTTCCAAAGAAGTTACCGATACCCATAGATGGCTCTAATACATTGCCGCCTCTGAAACCAAACTGGACAAGTGCCGAATTTATGCACATGGCAATCTCCGGTGAAGTATAAAAGGCGTTATTTACTGTTGCCCTTGCAGCACTGTATTCCTCATCAGATAAAAGGTCTTTCAGCTCTGCATATTCTTTGCTCCAGCCTGCGTTATTCTCATCAAATGCCTGTGACAGTCCGCCCCATCCGACAAACTTCGACAGAGTTTTCTGTTCCTCAGGTGTGGCAAGCCTGTTCTCTGATTCAATCTGCTTTAAAGTGCGGATTGCATCCATATTCCACTGGTATCTGGTCTTAGCACCGCCTTTTTCCATTTCCCAGAGGTTGTAGTGGAAGTTGTGTTTTTTCTGTACTGCATCATCTGAAACCACATGTCCATTCTCATCAATCTTGGTTTCCCAGCCATTCGCTATTGCTCTTTCCCTGGTTTCAAGACGATTGGCTTTTACACTATCCTCGATATCAAAGAATCTCTTATAGACCGGATTCATCTTATCCCTGTCAGCCTTCTGCTTTGTCTCATGATAATACTTCTTCTGGTCTTCTCCGCAGTAAAATGGCTGTTTTACCATATAGGATAAAATCTCGTATAACTCACGCCAGTCGAGAGCACCTTCCTTTCGCACACCATTCCTGTTCTTATAGCTGATCTTCACATATCCGCTTCTGATTGAGTACTCCACAAGACCATACTTATTGTTGGAATATGCTTTTCTTTCTGCATTATCTGTCCCTAATGCGATATCCCTGATAAGGTCAAGTTTATTGGGCATAAATGCAAAATCAGACTGCACAACATCCATAAGAAATGCTTTAAATGGTGTGTAACAGCTGCAATCTGTCACCAGAATCTCAGCTGCATCACGCAGGTCTTCATCAAGCTCTGCTATCCTCTTGGCATAATCAATCGGTGTAATATACTGCAATTCTGATGGATCTTTTTCAGTTGTTTCAGCTTCTATCTCAGCACCATATTCTGCCTGTGTTATCATCCGGTCTTCATCGGCAGCTTCCTGTGGTGTCATGCCTTTTGCACTTACATAATCTCTGTTAGAAGCATAGCTCTCCGGCTCATCCGGTATTGCATAATCATCAATCTCTGATTCTGCCTCCTCCGGTTGCACTTCCCGGTATTCGGCATCAATGACCTCATCATCCTCACGGAGTCCGTCCATCGCAAGCTCATCAATACGAGGTGTCTCAGGCTGGTATTCCCCTGTAAGAATAAGGACACCAAGCTCTTTTTCGATATCTTTCCACGAAACATATCCTTCTACCTCTCCATCCTCATCTCGCCACTGAAAACGCAGTCCGTTCCCATGAAATGTGTCATATCCGTGCAGTCCCAGTCCGTCAACCGGCCAGCCTGCACCTCCCTGACCATATTCTGCTTTGATACGCTTTGCCCTGGTTCCTGCATCAATCTCTGTTTCAAAAATCTTGCATACCCTGCCCTTGCCACCGATAAAACCTGTACCTCTCATAAGCACCTGTTTGATATACTCACTTGGTACTGTGGATGACTTCTTTGGATTCAGGTAATTGTATTTACCTGCTAATGCAGCTTTTCTGTCCTGCTCGAACTGACGCATAAACTGATTATTGTTTTCATCCTCAGTATGAATGGTGCCAATGCTTGCCTGCCCGTTCTGGTCGAAAAAAAAGGAAGCCTGTGTATATTCGGCTTCCTTACTGACACCCAATGAATTGATTTCATCAAGTTCCCTATTCAGTTCTGTATCATCTGATTCTAGTGGAATCGCATCACTATCTGATTCAGTACCACTTCCTCTGCCTGCATCTTCGCCTGCTCTCTTATCTTCCACATCTCCATTGTCGATGACAGATCCTGTGGCTTGTGCTTCGCCAGATACTGCATCTCTAACTGGTCGTACAGCTGGTTCGCTTCCTCCTCTACCGCTGACATCTTCTCGTACATCTTCCCGAATCTCATCAGCGTCTTGTATCTTGCCGGCTCGTTCTCTTTGAGATAGTTCATCGCCATCCTTCCGTATTTGCCCAGCTTCGTGAGATCCTCCGTCTCGTCCGGCATCTCTATCTGCGGATAAAACAGTCCGTCCACTTCCTTGTAAGTCATTTCTTCTAACATATCCAATTCTCCTTTCGCTCTCGATTGCCTTTAAGTTACGACTAAATTCTCTAAGAACACTACAGGAGACATCGCATACAATGGAACCAAGACGGTAAATGATCTCTTCGTCTTTGATATTTACGATCTGACTAAAATCCTGTTCTTGCACAGATAAGTCAAATCCGCATCTCGTCCCTACAACAAACATGACACTTGCATATACAAGCTGCTCCATGTCCATTTCCTGCTGTAAGCCATTGCGTTTCTTACTTTCTTCCTTTATCACACTACCTGATAGCTGCATAAGCTCGGTCATTCGGTCTCCGAACTCTTCTTTTATTATAAGCCAAACATCCGTTCCTGTAAACTGTTTTAGTGTATTTTTTAGAGACTCCTTATCATCGTTATCGTACTGCTCAATCTGACCTTCTGATACGAGAAAATCCACATAATCCTTTAGATTCTCTCCATCTAAGTCCCATGTCAGCTTAACATTCTTCCCTCCAGTATCACTGATATCAAAGATATACCTCATGCGTGGATTCAGTGCCCTTGACGGGAAGATGGCGCAGCCTTTCGCACCACGCTTTACATATCTTCCCACCTTTTTCCAGGTATCATAATCTGCCATGAGTGTGCTTTTTTCCGGAGGTCTCTGAGCTGTTACCATAACGATATTGTCAAATTCATAGCGGTATAACTGACCTGCGACCTTTAACACATCCTTCCAGTTCTTTTCTGATCTGGTGATGTTACCAATTTCAGAATCGTATATCGCTTTGACCTTCATATCAATGCCCATACCTTTGTCCTCCTCTACTTAAACATCTCTGCAAACAATCCCTTAAATAGCTTTAACTCATCCTTATCCAGCTCGATTGCAAATTCATTGTCGATTGCCTGTTTTTCGCATTTATCCTTTTTCTTTGCAATCTTACGCACCACACGAAGAATCACATAGCAATCCTTGGACTTTGCAATGCTCTGTTTAAAGGTCAGCTCATCCTCATCGACTGACTTCTGTGTCTGATAGATAATCTCTTTTAACTTATCATTGATACCATCTACTTCCTCAAGGGAAATAATAACGGATGCCTTAGAAGCACCCGATCTGTCCCACTCCTTATGAAGTTCCTTTACTAAAAACTCCATGTTCTTAATTACTGTTATTGAATCACTTTTCATCTTGCTCTTCCTCCGTTTTCTTTTAATGAAGAAGGGAGCTGACCTTCGCTGATAGGCGCAAAATCAACTCCCTTCATGTCCTCTGCTCCAAGGACTATCTGCTCTGCATAATACATATCCATTGCCTTATTGATGGCATCATCAAGCGACTCTGCCTTTACTTTCTGTACTCGTGAAAGCACTTCTTTTATCTCAACATCAAATTCCTGTTCCATATAATATCGCCTCCTGTAAAAATCTCATCACCGGCTCTTTTCTTCCTTTACCTGTCTTTCCTTAAAGCCTTCATCGTACTTTCCATCTTCCAGCCTGTCGTAAAAACAGTCCTCTTCAATCGTTCCAAAATCCTCATACATCTGGTAAAGGAAGTCATTCTGCAGCTTCTTTGGTACATCATCATCCTTTGACATATCCTGATAAAAATAGAACTTCTGCTTGAGCTTTGCCCTGTAATCATAGATATCCTCTATCTTTTCCGGTGTGCCATACTCCCTCTTGTATGCCTTGAAATTTGTAGTTGAAAGTGTGGAACCTAGATAAATGCCATGCTCCCACGATACCCCGATTGTGGTATTGTCCTTTGTAGGCTTCTCATCCTTCGGATAACGCTTATACTCTGTCGCACCAAGGGCGATTGTAAGGGAACCTGACTTCATATCCATCACCACAAGATTCCTTGGTGATAATGCTTCAAGCACCATGTAATCATGGTCATTGAAATTATGAAATGTCTGTCCCCTTTCAAATGAGCGGTTCTCCATTTCATAATGCAGGTTAAAATCATCTACCCAGCCCTTATCGGTCATTCCAATCTCCTTAAGCTTTGCAACACATTCATAAGAACTGGCTTCTTTATCAAACCGAAATTCTTTGGAATCGTTATAAAATCCCTGAAGAAAGTGTCCCAGCTGAATATCATCCAGACAGAATCTCGCAGATACAGTTACATTTGCTGCCCTGTAATACTCTGTGAAGTTATCTGCCTCACCAAGTGTCCTTCCAAGCTGCAACAAATTTTCTGCAAGCTCTGACATGTCATCAACTGCTATAAAACTCTTATAATCATCCAGAGTCATCAGCATATTTGTCTCTGTTCCCCTGTCGTTTTCTGTTACCAGTATCATATCTTTTAAATCCATTCTTACCTCCAGTCTCAGAGAGGGACTATGCCCTCTCTGCAAATTTCCTGTTATGGTCTTCCTATCACAACAATCTTTCCTGTGCTTGCCACATCCCTGTAGACCACACCAAGACTTTCATTAAGTGCCTCTACCACTTTGCCATTTCCGACATATACTGCCACATGGCTGATGTTCTTATATCTTCCATTGCTTGTAAAACTATAAAAGATTAGGTCTCCCGGCTGTAACTCATCAAAGGAGACTGTCTTTCCGGCTTCATCCAGTCCCTGTGCCTCCGCTGCCGCTGTAGTTGCACCGCCGTAACTAATATCCACACCTGCATCCTTCCACGAATAATAGGCTAAGGAACTACAGTCATAATAGTTACCGCTGTCTCTTAAATCCTGACTATAAGGAAAGCCAACTCTGTGAAGTGCATAGGAGCAGACTGTTTTCTGCCTGCTGTCTGTAATTTCGTTTAGGATGGCATTGATTTCATCCTCAGTCATGGAGCTTACTCCCGGACTTCCGCCTCCGCCGCCACTTCCGCTTCTGGCATATCCAAGCTGTCCCATAAACTCCGGACTCATGATCTGCTCAAGCATTTCCACCTGATCAGAGTTAAACCCATAGACTGAAATCATATCCCTGTACGATTTCAGTGTGACATTCACATATAGAACCGATTTTGTGACAGTTGTTACATTGCCATCTGCATCTGTTTCTTCCACGTCCTTTGTTCCGGTGCTTGTGGTGTATGAACACATATCATTTACAACTGCCTGCAGCCAGCCTTTTGAAGTGTCATTCATGACTGTTGCAGTATCTCCGACACCATGCTTGACCATATAGACTGCCATGATGTCATAGTAATTGCTTGGATTTTCTTCCATACCTTCATAATCCACATAGACAAGCTCTCCAAGGTCATATCCGGTGTGCTCATTCACTTTCGTGTTCACATCCCAGTTAAACTCCTGCACATAGGCACTCGTTACTGTCTGCACGGTATCTCCTGATTCAAGTGGTGGCAGGAATAAAGCAAATGGAGAATTGTAAAGGATTGCTATCACCGCTATAACCGGAACCGCAATCATGGCAACTACAAGAACAAGTAACAACAGCACCAGTCCGATAATCGGTACAGCTGCCTTTACCCAGGTAATCGCTTTTCGCACAATCAGATCCTTTACCAGTTTTGCCACGCTGTCTGTCTGATTCTCCTGTGCTTTCATCTTATCCAGAAAGAATTTTATCTTCCTGCTCCGGTTGGTCATCTTTTCATCCTTGACCTCTATGGACACACCTGCAGCATATCCGGCTGCCATGCCGATTGCAGTACCAACTCCCGGTGCAACCGCTGTTCCTGCCGCTGTAGCAGCTGCCTTTGTCGCAGTTTTTGTTGCAACCTTGGCAGTAGTCTTTGCTGTTTCTTTTGCCGTCTCTTTAGCTACCGTCTTGGCTGTATCTTTGGCAGCTTTCTTTGCTGTCTTTTTTGCCAGCTTCTTTCCTGCCTCTACCTTCTTGATACGCTTCTTTGCCTCGGCTGCCGCCTTTTTCCTGAAAAGTGCTGCCCCCTTGGAAGCAGTTCCGGTAACAGGTTGGCTTGCTTCATATGCAAGATATGCTGCCTGCGATACCTCATGCCCGCCTTCCACCTGCTCCGTTACTGCCCCGGCTGCAAGTACACCTGTTCTTCCTGCAATGTGAAGATTGGTGTTCTTAGTCTTGATGGAAGTGTTTGATTCTCTATAGTTTCGCTTAAATCTTGATAATCCCTTATTCTTCGACTCTGACTGATGAATGGTACTCTTGCGATAGGACTTCTTTTTATCATCAGATACCTTTGCACCGATAGTCTTAGGACCTTTCTCTACTGTATAGATGTTGCTGCCTTTAATCTTGGCTCCCTTTGGTTCGTGGGCATGAATCTTGGCTTTCTCCTTGGTGTGAATGACCATTGGCTTGTCATCCACCTTTTTAATTTTCATTTTCCTCACCTCCTATCGTGAAATAAAATAAGCCGCTAAGGAGCTTAATTACTCCTTAACGGCTATGTAAAATCATCCAATATTCAATTTTAAAAGCTCCGTAGAACTGGAATTTTCTGTTCCCTACAAATTGGAATTTGTCTATCGGCTCCAAGCCATAACCAACTCTTTTTCGTTGGTATTATCATCCGTGTTTTCTGATTGAACTACAAATTGTTCTCTCTGATAAAATTGAATTGCACGGATATTCTTATTATAAACGCTCAAATACATATTGGATTTAATGCCTTTTGCATAATTCAATAGTTGTTTCCCAATGCCTTTCGACTGCATATCTTCTTTTACGAATAATCCCGCAATATAATTATCTGTCAATCCAATAAAGCCTTCTATTTCTTTTGTGCCATTGTTTTCATACACATATATTTCTGCTTGTGGAAGAATCTTTTTTACCATATCATAATTATCCATCCAATAGTGCTTTGATATGAAACTATGTGCTTTAATGTTTATATCAAGCCATATCTGCATAACAGCAGATAAATCATTTTCCTTGACTGCTCTTATCATAATATAACCTCTACAAATTTGAATTTACAGTTATCTATACTCATTTGGAATTTCGATATGAAATGTCTCACACAATAGCTTCACATCATGTACATCATTTTCATCAAATTCATATCCCAAATGGAACATTACTTGACTATATGGTTCAATACAAGAAACCTCTATCTCCTCAATTTTTCCTTTACCAGAAAAAGTTTCTACCGGAAAGTTATCCCCCTCATAAAGAATTTCACCTTCGCCCGTATATTCAAAACAATGCAAATCAACAATCCTGTTTTTCGCATCTTTCCATACAGTATGGTTCAATGTTGTATATTCCATCTTAATCTCATAAAAGTCATTATCTTTCATTATCTCTATAAAGTTCTGATAATCTTTCTTTTCTACAAAAATATCAATATCGTTATGGACTCTTGACTGATGTCCAAGCAACGCATCTACCCCCCAGCCACCATCAAGAAAGACTTTAATCTCGGCATCTATCGCGAGTTGAAGAATCTGTTTTACATCTGTAATATTGACCATCTTATCCTCCATTCATTACAAATTTCTTAATCCACTATAATCTAACTCGTATATTTTATCACATACCTCATCAATATACTTTCTATCGTGAGAAATACTGATAATAGCTCCCGGGAACTCTCTAAGCATTTTTCTGATTACAGGTCCCGATAAGGGCGAAAAGTTTCTTGTTGGTTCATCTAAAATAAGTACATTTGCTCCGCTCAAACTCATACTTAAAAGAAGCACCTTGGCCTTTTGCCCTCCGGACAGTTCCCTTATAGGATGTTCCATTTCATCCGCAGTATATTTAAGGGAACCAAGATATGTTCTAATTCTTGTTCTTTCTTCCTTGTCTCCGGATTTATCAAGAAAATCAACAGGAGTCATATCCAAATCAAGTATCTCTTCATAGTTTTGCGGCATATACTCTGCCTTAATATCATCTCGCTGCGAAAGTTCTTCCGCTATTTTTCTTAAAAGAGTCGTTTTTCCCACTCCATTAGCGCCAATAATACATATTTTCTCCGAGCCTCTTATTTTCAAGTTAATGTCTTCAGCCAAAACCCTTTCCTCATCCTTAGTCGTAAGTTTTGCAAGAGTATACTCTATAACTGTTTTTCCTGCCGGAATAGATGAATCTTTGTCTCCCAGTTTAAAGAAAATAGCCTCCTCCTGTTCCGGCATCTCCGTCATGTTTTCATCTTCCTTTTCAAATCTTCGTTCCATAGACTTAACTGCGTGCATTTTATCTTTTAAGTTTTTGGCTTCGGCTGGTGACTGTCTGGAACAGTTCCCTAATGCGTTCTGAACACTTTGCATGATTTTTCTGTATTTTTCATCACGAATCTTTTTTTCTTTTCGATCATTTAATGCTTGTCTTTCCTGGCTCTCAAATTTATGAAATCTTTCTTCTAAATATTTTCTGTAAGGAATTTTTGCGACTGTATATCTGGTCTTTGTTTTTCGCACAATCTGTTCAATATGAATTACCATATTCGCTGTATTTTCTATCAAAGTTTCATCATGAGAAATGAAAAGTACTATGTGCTCCCAGTCATTTATTATTTTTTCAAGGATTTCCAGCGTATTGATATCTATATCATTTGAAGGTTCATCCAACAAAAGCACAGTCACATCCTGAATAATAAGTCTCATTAGGTGTGCCTTAACTTTTTCTCCACCCGAAAGACTTCCCATTTTCTGGTCACTATAGAAAAATTCACTTGTCATTCCGAATTTTCCGGTAATTTCAGATAACTCTTTCGGTGTTCTATTCCAAAACATTTCTTCTGCAGAAAAGAACTCATAAATAGTTTTTTCTTTATCTTCTTCAGATATTTCCTGTGGAAGATAACCGAGTATTTCTTTTCCGACCAACCTTTCTCCTTCAGCTTCTATATAATTATCAATAAGTAATGGATTGTAAATCCACTTCATCAATGTTGATTTTCCATTTCCTTCTTCACCAATGATTACCGCCTTATCACCTTTATTTAGTACAAGGTTAAATTCACTAAGTATGACTCTTAAATCCTTTTTATGTGTTAAATTTAAATTTTTTATCTGTAACATATTGGTTCCTCCTTTCGCCTGTGTGCAAAAGTAAAAAACGAGCCTTTTTTGCATACACAAAAAGACCCGCCAAATAAACCTTTATATATTCTCACAAATGAAAACAAAGGAAAATCTCTTGCGATAATCTAATTCAAGCGTACACAAAAACAAGCCTGTGTACCACAGGGCTTAAATCATATATGTCTTGCTCAAACCAAATTATCTGTTATACATCTCCTCACCTTTCACTTCATGTGCCTTTCTTTTTTCTGTTAATCATACTAACACATTGTTACGTAATTGTATATAGTTTTTATTATCCACCTCTGCAAGCCTATCTGCAGTATAAGAAATCATTGTCTAATATAATTCATTTATCTCACCGCCAAATTCAAATTTTCCATCCCTTAATGATTACTAGTATTCCTTAGAAATCGTTGCCACATCATACATTTCCATAAATGTATCCAAATCAGCTGTGTCACGAATCAGCATAATCTCGTCAAAGTGTCCGGTATATATATCCTTAAACCCAGCCACCTGTTCTCCAGTACAAATGCTACATTTAAGAACTGCCTTTTTGTTCGTCTTGTCATATTTGGGTCTTTGTGGTTTCTTCTTAAACATAGGTAATACCTTATTCATAATCATCAAGGCCGGACTTACATCCGACCTCTTGATTATACTATAGAATCATATAAATTTCATCTGTTATCCTTACGACATTGCCTCTTTTTTCTTCTGCTCCGCAATCTTCTCGTGGATATTTGTGTTATACAGTCTGTAAAGATCTGTATCTTTACTAATCTGATTGTCAAACGGAATCACCACAGAACCACACTTAATAAGTCCCATTCCGGATGCTGTATTGGTTACGAAACGAAGCTGTGCCTCTGATACCCCGATAACCTCCGCCATCTTTGAACTATCTGTATTTGCCTGCTTCAAGAGTGCCACAAACTCAGAGTTTGCAAGCATTGTGGTTGCTGTGTAATTCTGCAACAGATCGACAACATTCTGCGTGATACCGGTACAAAGACCTCCCTGCTTTCTTACCTTCTTCCAGAGCTGCTGCAAGTATTTTGCAGAATACTCGGAATTAAGCAGAACATGGAACTCATCAATATAGAGCCATGTTGCCTTGCCTCTCTTGCCATTCTCAACAATCCTGTTCTGAATGGATTCCATCATAACAAGCATTGTGATAGGACTAAGTTCTGTACCCAAGTCCCTGATGCCATATACTGTAAATCTGTTATCCACATCCACATTTGTCTGGTGATTGAAGATGTTAAGCGAACCATTTACGAAAAGCTCTAGTGACAGTGCAATGTCCTTTGCTTCCTCCTCCGGCTGCGCCATAAGGATATCGTAAAAATCACTCATCACCGGGATATACTTCTCTTTGCTTCTTGCAATGTCGATATACAGCTTTCTCACGCAGCGGTCAATGATTGACTTCTGTCTTGAATTTAAGCTGTCTCCGATACACTGCTCACAAAGACCAAGCATAAACTCGCCTTTTTCTCTTACCATTCCCTTGGAATCATTCGGATCAAGGCTCCATACATCCATCTCCAGCGGATTCACATAGTTATCCGTGTAAGTGGACATATTTACCACTGTTCCACCATAAGTCTCAGCAATATCAAAGTATTCGTTCATTGGATCTATGACGATTATCTCATCATCTCCCGACAAGAATACGCTGCCCATTTCCATCTTACAGAAGAAGGATTTACCGGAACCCGGCACTCCGAAAACGAAGCCATTTCCGTTTATCAGCTTCTTTCTGTTACCGATATTCACATTCTTGCTGATCTGATTGATACCATAATAGTTCCCTGTGCTGTCATTTAATTCCTGCACATTGAATGGCATAAGCACCGCAAGTGACTGGGTAAGAAGGGTACGCATTGTCTCCACCTGTCTTACACCAATCGGAAGCGCTGTGTTGAGTGCCTCCCTCTGCTTTAAGTAGTGTGTATCAATCGTACAGCTGTTACGCTTTCCGATAGTCTCCACTGTCTCACAGACGCTATCAAGCTCTTTTTTGCTCTCTGCCATAAGAATAATAGTAACTCCCACGAAGAAAAGGCACTGGTCATTCTCACGGACATCATCCATGATTTCCTCAATCTCCTTTTTCTCCGTTCTCTTGGCATATGAAATTTCCGTAGAAAAGTCGTTATTCTTATTACGGACTCTCTGCTGCTTAATGATATCCGACTCAATACCAAGGTATTTCTTCTGAAGCACCTTTGTAGTCAAATCCTTAGGAACAGGCACCACATCAATGCTCGTGATGGAATGAACCGGAAGGGAAGTAATCTCATTGATAAATCTGTCTGACAAACTGCTCGGATACTTTTTGATAAAAAGTGCCTTGCAGAATTTACTCTCATCCTCAAAATGGTCCGGGAAATATTTCACCATCCCATTGCACAGATCATTTCTAAAATCTGCTCCGACCTTCTTTGCCTTTTTGATATCAAAATCAAAGCTGCCCTCATCTCCAAGATGATAATAATCATAGAGCACTTTCAGTCTCTCATTGCCATTAAGCGGAACAATCTCTGCCCCAAGCTCAATGAAAGCCTTGTGTATCGTTGCCTCAAGGGTAGCAAACTGTGCCTTTGCCTCCTCGAAGTTCTTTCTCTCAATCGTGATTGTCAGGTATCTCTCCTGCTCAATCCCCTGTCTGCCCTCAATAATCTTCTCCTCAATGATGTCATTGTAGATTCTTCTATAATTATTGAAGCCATCGTTTTTCTCAGCAATCAGAACCTTGTCACGGAGTTCATCCATGTTTTTGTTCTTATTGTTGATCGTAATCTTATAATTACAGTCCAGCGAATTTAGGAACTTGCAATACCTCTCGAAAATACCGATCTGCTCATCCTCCGTTGCTGTCGTGTAATTGATGTCCTGAAAGCGGTAGCATTTGGAATACTTATTTTTGCTCACTTCAAAAATGCCGTTTTCAGCCACCGCCATAATCTCTATGGTTTCCTGAATGGATTTAGGTGTCTTATACAAAGGCTCACTCGCCTTCTTTAATAACTTAAATCCGTCTGTAAATAAACCCATGTCTCTAACCTCGCTTTCTTATAATGAAAGCCCGCCGGGAACTTCACCCTGCGGGCTGTGTTCCCGACCTTGCGGTCAGATACTATTCGTTTCTAATGCATTGCCTTATATGCTGCAATGCCTGCTGCTGCCGCCACAATGACTGCGACAAGTCCAAGCAGCATGTTTCTCGTCTTTTTCTTCATTGCTTCAAACTCCTCCTGCTTCTTTACAGCCGAATCAGCTGTTACAGTCTCCGGTTCAGCCTTTCTGCCTTTCTTCTTTACCTGTTCATTCTGTTCTGCTTCTAACTGCTTTATTGCAGGCTCTCCCTCTGTTGATACATAGGTAAGTGTCCTGTTCCCAAACATAAAATGCAGTTTCTTTCCCATATACTCGTAGAAATTCATCCCATTAAAGGAATAGAAACCACCAAGTGCAATCGGTGCCACACAGGGAATTGCCACATAAGCAGAACCCGTAAGACCGATATACTTGTAAAGAAGAAGGACGATACCGCCACCAACCACTACGCTTGCAATGGAAAATATAAGCTGCCTTGCAGTAAGTCCCATCGCAACCGATTCCTGATAGCGGTCAATATCCTTGTTTACTTCGATTACCATTGTCCCTGCCTCCTATCTTGATAAATCCTTTGTCTCCGGCTTTCTTGTCATTCCAATATTCGCCTCATACTTATCCATTCCATCCGGACACAGTTCTCTAAGCTTATCTACATTGAACAGATAAAGCGGATATTCGCAGAAACCACTCCTTTGCGTGAATCCTGTAAACTCTCCAATGTCATTGTCTGTAATAAACTTTTCAATATCCGGCATGTCATTCACATTCAGATATCCGCAGTAATTTGGTGCTGCAACCGACAAATTCACAGTCACATCCCCAAAATGCTCCTCATGTCCATCTTCATTACACATAAGACCAATAAACATTGCCCTGTTATTCATATACTGCTGGATATCAAATGTCACCTGCGTTTCTCCGGTTATGCTTGAATTATAAGTAACCTGTTTCTTTTCATTATCCATTTCTGCCTCCTTCTATAATCCAAATGCCTTGCTTGTAAGTGTCTGTGCTCCCTTCACACTTCCAACAGTCATTGCTATCGTAAATGTCATTTCACACAGATAGATAAGTGTCTGTGCCCAGTCAGCGTAACTTCCTGTAAATGCCGGAAGTCCTGCATTGATAAATGCATTACATACCACAATTGCAAGTGCCATCGTTACTGCCTCGAATACACACGAAAGAAAATATTTGCAGTAGGTAGCCATTGTATGACTGACCATTCTGTTTCCTGCCATTGTGGAGCATGCAATCGCACCAAGCGGCACAATAATCAGTATCTTTAAGAACCTGAAATACACTGTGTAAATGATAAAGAATCCACAGATAATAATGATGATTGCAAGCAAAGCTGTAAGTATCAGCATTACCAGACTCTCACCAAATCCGAGTCCCTTAATGATGTCTGCCTGTGTACTGTCAATGGCAAGCTGCGTCGTTGTCCCGGCAGATATAAGTCCCACCAGATTTCCTATGGAAGTAAAAAACGCTTTCATAATCGTGACATTATTTGCAACAAACCATTCTGCAAGTCCCAGTCGGATAAGCATACGAAATATAGACTCAAACCTCATCTCATCTTTTACATCTATGCTTTCCGAGCAGAAACCGATAACAAAGAACAGCACAACGAGGGAAGAGCCGACCGCTACAAAGACCGGCTCAATACCCTCAATAACTGCCCAAGGACCTCCGCCCTTGAAACTGACCGGTGACTGTCCAAGCATTGCAAAGACCAGGGATATCTGATTGTTCCAAAACCCAAACACCGCCTCAAGAAGTGCAAGGATCTTGTCTCCAAGCTTAAAAATATCCATACTTGTTATTCACCTCTTTCCTTTTACTAAAAGGGGAACTCTTTTTCCCCAATCTTAGAAGCCTAAGAATGTCAGTACTGTTGAAATACCAGCCATCATGACACCTGCTACAATTCCTTTCAGTGCAGAGTTCATAGTAGATGAATCCTGCTGCTGATAGGCTTGTGCGAACTCCATGACATTCTTTGCAAGAATGATGACACCAACAGCACCAATGACTGCAATGATAAGTGTCTTTAAGTTCTCAAGCGGCTGTGTTACTGCGGAAGTACCTGTACCTGCAGCAAAACAAGTAGTGCTCATAAGCATTACTCCCATAAGTGCTCCGGATACTGCCGGAACCATTCTTTTCTTAAAATGAAGTAATCTTCTCTTCATGCCTTTTCCCTCCAAACCCTTGTTTTCTGCACTATTGCAGACTGAATTGTTAGTTACTGTAATCTGTTCTTTTCTCATGATAAAAATCTCCTTTTTCTTGATGTGTGACAGATATGGAAAAAGCCAGAAAGGAATGTACACATTCCAATCCGGCTGATTTCCGAACGGAATATATACATTCCTCTCTGTCTTTGTTTTTTTACTATATGATTATCAGGCAATGCCTGTTGTAAAGATTAATCGGGCTTTCCCCGATGCGTTGTGCTTCAACCACCTCCTTTTATGGCATGAAAAAAGCACTCTAACCTATTATTGGCTAAAGTGCTTTGTAAAACAGTTATTAAATTATTTATCAGTCAGACAAACTTGAATTTATAGTCCTCTCAAAACCAATTTGCTTTTTCTTCTCGAAATACGGGAATATCACTATCTCGATATGGATTGTAATTATGAAGATTGCAACCAAACTCTTTTAATGATTTTATTTTGTTATCCTGTGTCCATACAATTAAAGATATTCCGTCAAATTCTTCAACATTTCCATTATTCATTTTGTTTTTAAAATACCACTCCACGATTGTTTGATTGCCTTGATGAAAAAATTGCTTAATCTCCCAGACAAGAACACTTCCACGTGTATTCCATTCGTCAAACCAGTGCTTTACCGTTTTGCGGTTTTCATATTTAGGACTCCAACTCTCAGTATATACAACATCATCTGTAAAAATATTGTCAATTCCTAAATCTGCTTTCTTAATCCACATATCAAACCATAATCGGATAATTTTTTCTCTCTCGTTCATAAAGCACCTCCACAACTTCCGATTTGTAAGTTTCTTTAATCTCACATAGACACAGTATACCACAACTTCTGTGCCTATGCGATAACTTACTGCTTCTTTCGATAAGAACTCATCTTCTCCACCGTTACCTCTGGATAGAAATAAGTCAGTATCGTTGCTCTAGGAATTCCTGCCGCAAGTGCCATCTTTAGCTCCTCTTTCTGCTCAGGTGTATATGACCAATGAAGCATTCGGTTTGTAATAGTATCTTCCCACTTAGGCTTTTCCCTTTCAGGATTCCTTACAGGCTTACTACCAGCGTTTCCACTAGAACCACTGGCAGTTGCTGTACTATCTGCTTTCTGCGATTCATCGACATACTCAAGCTCATTTGCCTGTTCCCTGTCTATCTTTGCTTTCTGCTCTGCTTCATCCTGCATGGAGAATCTTCTGCTTAATTCCGCATCGCCAAGCATCATAAACTGCTCATAGGTTAGAGAATCTATATACACATTCTCGCCCTTATCCTTCAGTTTTTCATAATACTTAACTGCCTTGTCTGAAAGAATCTCAAATGGCGGACCGATAAGATTATTTGCTCCTCTTATCTCGTGAACATAAGGCTCTCCCTTGCCATCTGCTGTCTGGTTAAACATCGGATGATTAAATGGAATAAACTTGTTGTCCATGATAGGATCAAATCCACGGATAAAAATAATACATTTCTTATTATCCAGCTTTCTTACCTCATCGGGTGTAAACAGTTCCCTGCCTAAAACATCATAATTTCTTGACGAGCTTCCCTGCCTCCCCTTTGTCTCTCCGCTTGATTTTTTATCAATCGTGCCTTTTCCAAGCAGTTCCGAGACATACTTGTGCGTACTCTGCTCATTGCCTCCAAGATAGATGAAAGTATCGCAGTTGCCTGGAATGGTTTCCCAAGTATCCTTGAAAAGTGCCTTTAACTGGGCAAAGTTCTGTATGATGATAATACTGGAAATTTCCCTGCTTCGCATTGTAGAAAGCAGCGAACAAAAATCATCTGGCAATGCAACATTCGCAAATTCATCTAACATAAATGTCACATGAATCGGGAGTCTGCCACCGCAGTTAAAATCCGCCTGATAGTACAATTCCTGGAATATCTGAGTATAGAGCATTCCGATAATAAAATTATAGGACTTGTCACTATCGGGGATTACACAAAAGAGTGCTGTCTTCGTCTCTCCATCACCATTGACTCCAATACCTATATCAGATAGATTCAGCTCATCCTTAGAAAGAAGTCGTAAAACCTGCTTATTCTCAAGAAATGCAAGTCTTGAGTTTGCACTGATAATAATGGAACGTACTGTATCTCCTGCACCTCTCATACACTTGTTGTACTGTTTTACTGCCGGATGATTAGCTCCAAGTGGAGAACTCTCCTCTAAGAACTTCATTCGCACATCCAGTTTCGATGCCTTTCCCTGCTCTGTCACTTCTGCTTCTCCAAGAAGCTTCAGTACTGTCTCAAAGTTTCTCTTTGCCGGCTGTACTTCAAGCCATACATAATAAAAGATTGACTGTAAAAATAATCCTTCTGCTTTCTCCCAGAATGGATCACTTGGAGTGGAACCCTTTGGTGTGGTATTACTGATAAGATTGGTAATCAGCTTTACCACGTCCGTTTCCTCTCTGATATAGGAAAACGGATTGTAACAGTCTGACTTATCCATCTCAAGCAGATTGATGACCTTCACATTGTATCCGTTATTCTTTAACATCTGCCCGCAGCTTCTAAGAATCTCACCTTTTGGATCAGTACAGATAAATGAACAGTTATGTGGCATCTGCATCAGATTCGGCTTTACCTCATAAAATGTCTTACCGGCACCGGAACCACCGCAGATAAGAATATTTCCATTGAGCTTCAGCCTTCTGAAATCAAGTGATATCTTCACATTCTGGCTTAGTATTCGATTGAAATTCTCGTCCTTATCCGCCAGTATCTTATTAACCTGCTTTGGATTTTCAAATCTCGCTGTACCAAACTCCTTGCCGGGCATATAGTTTCTCTGGCTGGTGTAATACATAACAATAGCCATCGCATAGATTCCTAATGCAATGGCTACCGCTTTTATAGTATTCGTATTGTAATAGTTTGCAAAGGGAGCAGCACATACTTCATTGAATCTGTTCATAAATTCATTAAATGCCACTCCCTCCGACCACGCACCATTTATCAGATAACCAAGGTACCCCGCTAATACTGCACCCACAAGAATGAATATCAGTGATGGTTTTTTCTTTGTTGTCTGCATATAAAACTACCTCGCTTTCTTGGTAGTGACTGTTTTCTGCTGCGTGGTCTTTTTCTGCTGTTTCTGGACTTTCTCATAACGCTCCCTGACAGATGCCTCCACCTTATCATAATGCGTATAAAGCTCTGTTCCCTTCTGTGTTGTTACAACACGATTCTGGCTGTCATACAGCTTATAATCCTTATTGGAATCGAGAAACGTGAGTATAGTCTTTCCATTATGGATGTCCATAATGTTTTCTTTACGAAGCCATACATATCTTGCTTCGTCTCCCCATGTTCCGGGGATTCTTGTCTTAACTGCATGGTCATTCTCCTCAATAATGAGTTTCTTACTGATTGTAACATCCGAAAGATTGGCATTCTTTGATGCGGCTACTGCCCTCATTCTCTCTGCAAGGTCCTGATATCCTCTGACACGGTTGATAAATGCATCCTTATCCATCATGACTGCATGCGTACCATCTTCCTTCTTACTGCCAAGCACACCGATTGTCTCAAGCTGTTTGATAACACTTTCAGCCTGCTCACCATTGATACTGAAATTCTCCTTGACCTGATCCACACTGATAGCTTTCTTTTCCATTGCAAACATTCCGACCTTTTCGATCAGTCCGTCAATGGCGGTATTAACCCTATCCCCTTCTATCGTGTGGCTTTTCTCGTTTCCCTGCTGTTTCTTCAAAAAATCCATCAGCTTGCCAAGGGATTTTTCATCTCCATTCTTCAGATAATCGTCAAATGTGGCAATCTTACCAAACTTGAGCTTCTGTATCATCATATTCACACGGGGAACTGCCTCTGTATGAAAGATTACCTCACTCAGTCCATCTTTCCTGTTACAGTCTGGAAGTACCGAATACAGGATTCCATACTTCTTTGCCATCTTTTCAACCTTTTTCATATCTTCGGTATTAAACTGCAACACCTGTAAATCGCCACCTTTTAAGATCAGCTTTCTCATGGATGTCTTGCCAAGTGACTTTTCATAATCAAGCATCCCTTTTAAGAAATCTATTGCCTTCTGCATGGCAGCAATGCCGCCGCTTCCTACCTTCATGGCAATCTCAATGCCATCATAAGCTACACGGATGATCTGCACCGCTTCCTGAATCTCTTCTGCCATTATCGCACCTCCACTTTCTCTCTGACTGTTGTTTTAAGCGTTTCTGTCTCTGTAGTACGGATTTCCTCGGCTGATACATCAATACCATAAGCAGTCAAAATATCTGCCAGATGATTGATTGCTTTCTCCTCCTCGATACGATACATTTCAAGTGCCACAAGCAGGTTTTCCACCTGTTCCACCCATGCAGGCTTCATATCATATTTAGACCTGTATGTGACCATAATCTCGTCCGACTCAGCTTTATCCGCTGAATGTGCCAAAGCTTCAATAAGAGAAATCGTGTCTTCCTTGCTGCCACTTCTGAATGCGAACTGGACAACAAAGTTTTTCTCTTCCTCTGTAAACTGATGCTCCACACCATTCATTTCTGTTACTGCTTCATTTACTACTGCTAAATTCATAAGTTCCTCCTAATCTGCCATGCTGTTTTCAAGCACAGCAATCTCAATGATCTCCTTCATCTTTTCCGCTGAAATGTTGTTGTTTATAAGCTCTACAAGCTGTGACTCAGTAAGTCCCTTTTCTATTGCACTCTTAATCTGCACAAGCTGCGCCGGAACAAGGTCTCCCGATGCAACCAGCTTTACAATGTCTGCTCTTGACTTTTTCTTAAATGACAGTCTTGCAAAAAGACTTGCCACTCCGCTGTTGCTGCTCTTTCTCACACTTCGCTCAATCGGAAGTCTCTGCACCACATTTCCAGTACCATCAACTACCGGAATCTGATAATAGACCGGAATTCCATTTGCCACAGCCTGCATATTCTGAGGAACTGCAACTGTATCAACCATCTTTTTATCTGCCTGTGATACGGACTGGCTTTCCTGCGGCTCTGCCTTACTTTCTGCCTCTTTCTTATTCTCTGTGGCAACACTTATGATCTTATCTTCCAATGACTCTATTCTGTCTCCCATACGCTTCATCTCCTTATCCTTTTTCTCAATATCATCCCTGAGTCTTGCAATCGTACTGCTTGCCTTATTCAGTTCATTCTGCTGACTGTTGATAAGAGCGTCCTTATCCTGGTTCTCCTTGACCAGACGCTCCCTGACTTCCTCGTCATCTTTGGAAGTTTCTATTTCAGAAAGCTTCTTATTCAGGGCATCATACCTTTCATTCTGATGATTGATCTTTGCAACCACTTCATCCATCTGAGCTACAAGACTTTTCACATACTCTAAATCCTGTGGCATCTGCTCTTTGGCTTTATTAAGCTTTTCTAATACCACATCAAACATCCTGCGCATGTTTACTGCTGTATCATCTTTTTGGACTACCTCTCTGATTGCATCAATCGGCACACCTTTTTCATAGTAATCCAATGCTGTCTGCATCTTAGGTGCTGCCATCCTGCTATCTTTCAGCAGCGTTAACAACTCTTCTGATACACCCTTATGCAGACATTTTGATAACACCTTCATCTGCTCAATGTCATAACTTTTGTTAAGATACAGACCGATTTCATCATCAGTCAGTCCATATTCATAATCGCTTTTGACAAGAGCAATAACCTCACTGTCCATATGCTTATTACGAAGAATCTGTATCTTTCTCTCAATCGCCATTTCACTTAATGGCTCTCTTTTTTCTTCCATATATGCCTCCTAACCACTAAAAAAACAGCCTAACGTACCGGCTGTTCTTTTCTGTCTCTTATTGTTTCTTTGTCATACTGCTTCTCTTCTGCCGAAGCTGATACCGTAAGTTCCTTCCATATTGATCTTCCAAGATTAAGTTCCTTTGATACCGCCCGTTCTGCCTTACAGTCCTGTGCATACTTGCTCTCATATTTTTTTCTAAGACTCTCGACCTCTTCCACACTGTATCCCTGTGCCAGAAGCTCAGTGTTAAGCCTTTCCCATGCATTGTGCTCATCTTCAAAGAAGGTATCCCCACTCTGATAACACGATTCCGCATCATCAAGCCCCCGGATCTGTTCAGCCTTGTCAAAAATATCTTTGAATCTTTCCTTAGCCTTATAGGTCTTACTCTTTTCCTTTGATGCTTCTTTTTTCTTATCCGTCAGATTATCAAGTACCGATACAAGTTCTTCCGCACTCTCAATCTTATGCCTTACCAGAAATAGATACTGCTCCTGCAGCTTATGCATCTTTCGGATATCATCCTTATACTTCCATACCTGACTGTATGGCTTCTTTTTCAGCTTTCCAATCCGGTAAAGCTTTGCATAATATCTTTTCTGCAAGCCTGACATCTTCGCCCTGCGGTATCTTTTGACATAGCACTTTACTATCGCTGCCTGTTTTTCCTCATTCTGTGACTGGTAAAAAGATAAATCTTCCTTAGCAATACGCTCCACAATAGCTTCCTGTGAATAATTCTCGCCAAGAGTCTTACATCTTCTGAATCTTGTCATCCCCTGTGGTCTGACTGCCAGATACTTTCCCTGCTTGACCTCATATCCTTTTTCCGACAGTAGTTCCAGAAATCCTCTGAAATCATTTGCCTGTAAAATGCAGGCATCCAAATCTCTTTTTATCATATCTGCCCACACAAAGCTGCCTTCACGATATTCGCTCCAATCCTTATAATTCTCGTGCTGTTTCTCTTTGCTGCCATCCTCCACATCTATAATGGAAAGACCATACTCCTGACACAGCTTATTGGTAATCGGCTGGATATACTTTGCCCAGTCACCTTTCTCGTAGCGATACTTTTTCCCATCCACAAAGCTTACACTGTTAAATACAATGTGTGAATGAACATGGTCTGTATTATCATGAACCACAAATACCGCTTCATAGGCATCGCCAAGATATTCTGCTACAAACTTCTGTGTTATCTCAAAAGCCCTGTCCGGTTCCACCTCATCCTCTTTGAAGGAAAGAATGATGTGATACCCCTGTCGCTTGTCTGTTTTTCCAAACTGCTTCTTTGTATCCATCATCTGTTCAAAAGCCATATCTGCCTGACAGTTAACAGCTCCCACAAGTCTTCCTCTCTGAGTTTTCTCAGGATTCATCACATAATCCAGTGCCCGTTTCAAATGCCTTGCATGAAAAGAATTCCCGCTGTCCTTCATGTGAAGTATCTTACTGATTGCCAATCTTTACCACCGCCTCGCTGACAGACTGATTCAGCTTTTTCATATATGCCACAAGCTGTTCCTTATCTTTCTTGGAATACAGCTGTGCATTGCTGTTAAATACAATCTGATTGATGTTAATGCCGATTCGGTTTATCTCATTGATAAGCTCTTTAAGAAGTTTCCTTACTTCCGGATAATCATTTGGTTTCTGACTGATTAGAAGCCTGATATATTCGGCTTCATTCATTCCATTTGCCTTTGCCTTATCAGAAAGTACCTTCGCTTCCTGTGGCATAAGTCTTAGTGTTTTCCTTATACAATGAACTTTATCCGCCATAGAATCACCTTCCTCTCTTACCCGTACTGTATTCTCTTACTCCTTCTGCTACTGTTACAGCAACTTTTTCCAGTTCTTTATTACCCAGCTGGGCAATAACCCTGTCTGCAAGCTCTGTGGCAACTTCTATAAGTTCCTTACCATAACAGGTTTTATCAAACAATCTGTCCAGTCTCTTTTCATCTGCTTTCAGACTTTCATACTTGCTCTGATACTCGTTATAGTCGTTAAAATCCTTTGGATCACTCCTGTGTGCTTCCGCATCAAGTATCAGTTCATAGTTCCATTCACAGACAATATCTATAACATCATCTATCGGGTATGGTTCAATTTCACCATTCTCCTCAGCTACATCCTGCCTGTACATCTTCCCATCTGAATCTATGCCAATGGCATAATCATGTCCTTCCATATAGTTAAGCAGAATTGCAGCATCTTCTATCGAAGGGTTTAGTAAGATATCAAATGTGTCTGCCCAGGCAATAAGTTCCTCTGGTTCTGCGATTATTGTAAGTTCTTTATCCATTGCTTTCCTGCACCTCCCTTATCCGTGTTTTGTATATCTCTTCCACCCACACGCCTGTCTGAATCTCTTAGGTTTACGGCTAGATACGCATTAGAGACATCTCTGTCCTAATGCCATCTAGTTAGGGAGAAAATCTCCCTAAAACCCTCTGTTTATGAAAGTGGGGGCGCTTTTTGCCCCCACTTTGCTACTTTGGGGGCGCTTTCTGCCCCCACTTTGTTATTTTGGGGGCGCTTTCTGCCCCCACTTTTATACTGACTTTCATCCGGATTTTGTCGTGTCCGAATTGCGGGGGCGCTTTTCGCCCCCACTTTGACATTTTGGGGGCGCTTTCTGCCCCCACTTTGCTGTTTTGGGGGCGCTTTCTGCCCCCACACATCAAAATCCGGTTTCTCATGCCCTGACTGGTTCATCTGCTCTCTGATTCATCTGGTTCAGATTAAGCTTTGCAGCCACAAGCCACTCGTTGTAATCCTTATATCCGGCTGGAGGCGGACAGTCTTCTACCTCATATCCAAGCTCATAATACTTTCTCATAAGTTCAGCTGCTGCTTTTCTCCCCGGCTCATCTCCATCAAGGCAGAACCGGATGGAAGTTATCTGCGGATGTTCCCGAAGAAATGTTTCAAGTGGTGCATCTGCAAGCATCCCAAGTGCCAGCTTATTTGATTCATAATCCGTGAAGATATCCACATAACTCATAAGGTCGATTGCAGCCTCAAATACTACAAGCTCTGTACTGTTAACATTTACCACATTAAATCCATAGTTCTTATCATTGCCTGTGACATCACACTTGAATGGCTTGCCCTGCTTATCAAACACTCCACGCATACTTGCAAATCTTGTCACTCCATTTTTATCATTTCCTTTGAAAACAACATTGTGGTAATGCCTGCTCTCATAAATCAGTCCATCTTTTAAAAACAGATCTATGACAGTCCTGCTGATTTCTCTCTCCTGATTCAGATATGAAATAAGATAGGAATTATCTCCCGCCGGTTCCGGTAGGACAAATGGCTTTCTCTCCTCTGCCTGCTTCTGCGATACCTGATGAACAAGTGGCTGCTTTACAGGATTCTCGATCCTTCTATATCCTGCAAAATCTAAAAGCCAGAACACAGCCTCTTTTACACTCATTCCACAAAACACCCGCAAGAAATCTACCTGTGAGCCGCCATTGTTGCCTTTGTCAAATTGCCTTGACCATCTGTACCAATGGCTTCTGTTATAGATACGGATGGAATCCATCTCCTTTAAAGTGTGGTATTTGCCAATCCTCTTTACTGTATACCCAAGGCTTTCAGCAACTGCACACAGGTCAACACTCTTTGCTATGGCAAGCTCTTCATCCGTAAATCTTCCATCCATGCTTTCACCTTGCCTTTCCCTGCTCTGCTACAAGCGGTGACTTGATATCAAGTGTCCGGTAATCTGTGCTCAGGGTAATCTTAGGATTATCAATCATGCCTTTTTCCCTGAAACTGAAAAATTCACGATTGTCTCCACCGACTATGATATGGTCAATGAGCGGTATTCCCATCAGTTCACACAGCTTGTTCATGCGGTCTGTCATCATCGTGTCTGCCTTGCTTGGGAATACATTTCCGGATGGATGACAATGGATTAACATCATGCTTGCGGCATTGCTTAAGATACTTGATTTAAACAGTTCTCTCGGATGTGCCATTGCCTCATTTAAAGAGCCAACACTTGCAAAATGCACATTGATAGGTTTTAAATCTGACCTTAGATTGACCACACACACTACTTCCCTGTCAAACTGGCACATACAGTCTCCCATGACAGCAGCTATATCCGCCGGATTATTAAAGGTGTGCTCCAAATAAATCGGAGCATCCTTTACAAGTCTTACCGAAACCACATCAAGCTTGAAGTCATTCTTCTTTGGCATCAGACACCGCCTCCTCTCCAGACTCGACACGGATAACAAAGTCACCTTTCTGGCTGTTTATGAGAGCAATGAGTTCTTCCATTGTAAGTTCCTGCTCCATAGCTGCCTCCTATCTGGACTTTTCCTTCGCGTCATATACAAGGGGAGGTTCTGCAACGATACCATCAAGTCTCTTGTTTGGTGTATCAGTTGCAAGGGTGAGTTTTCTTAAATCCTTATCATAGTGATATACCTGATTGGAAAGTCTCTCGTCCAAAGACACCTCCTGCATATTTACCTCGACTACCATCTGTGCAAGCATCTCAGGGCTTCCCATATCTGAAGATACTGCAATAACCTCATGCACGCTCGAAGGGAGAATATAAAGGTCACTCTCTAAACTCTCTGCCAGCTCATGAAGCTCATTCTCATAAAGCATGGACGCTGCACCATTGATACCCTTTTCATTGGAAATCACCCACATCGTCTGCTCCGGTGGAATCTCAGCTATCATCATCTCTGCGATCTCCTGTGGCATCCCATCCCTTGCGAACATTTCTCTCATAATGTCATTCATGCTACGAACGACAGGTGGGAAGAGTCTTCTTGTGTTTTCCGCTGCACACTTAAAGAGCTGTTCCTCGCTCATTCCAAGTCTTTTCGCAAATTCATTTGTAATTTTTGAACTCTGCACCGCATCCTTATCGGCACTGATTATTACCTTATACACAATAGAAAGATCCTGAAACTCCCTGTGAGGCACCTGTTCCAAAAATGTTTTATTCTGCTCTGTATTGATGAGCTGGAATACAATCTTCTCGTTAGCATCCTTCATAATGCTGTCCACATCAACAACCGGAGCCTGCTCATATGCCCTTTCCATAAAATCACATGCAGCCATAAGTGTTTCCTCAAGATCACCACAGTCCTGATACTTCTTATACATGTCATTGATATAAATCGTAGGCGAAATGTTCCTGCCTTCTTCTCTTAAGATGATGCCATCAAGAGTCACATTCACCTTTTCCACTGGCTCTGCCACAAGCTCCATTCCTTTGAATTTATCAGGCATATAATCCATAAACTTTTCTTTTACTACTTCCTTAAAAATCTCGTAATTCATCATATTACGGTTCCTCCTTAATCTAAAAAAGCTGGGAACATAAGTTACTGGCTTACATTCCCCGCAAGGTTAATTGTTACTGTTTATTCTTTTTCTTTCTTCCACGAAGTCCTACTCCAACACCTGTAATAAGTGCAAGTGCACCGATTCCAAGATAAAGAAGCGGATTTGCATTGTCGCCTGTCTGTGGAAGCTTAGGCTCTGTCGGTACATTGACAAGCTTAAGAGTTGCTACAACAACATCCGGTGCATTGTCATCATATCGAAGAGTTACATCATGAGCTGTTTCATCAAGGATATATCCGTCAGCTGCTTTTGTCTCAACTACTGTATAATGGATATCTTCCTTAAAAGTTCCATCCTCGTTGTAAGTACAGATAGGGAGCTCCTTGCTCTCTGCATGACCATTCTTGTCAGTAGTGAGTATATCAAGCACCTTTCCGTCCTTATCTCTTACTTCAAATACAACACCCTCGATTAGCTTTCCGGTTACTTTGTCAGTTTTCTCAATGACAATCTTTCCGACAACCTGCTCATCCTTCATGGATACCTTCTGGATTTCTGCTGTCTCCTTTACTTCAAAGGTTACATCACTTGCTACCTTATATCCATACGGTGCAGATTCCTCTCTGAGTGTGTACTTGCCAACAGGAAGTCTTTCAATCATATGAGTCTTTCCTGCTTCAGATATCCAGCTCTCAACAAGCTTTCCATCAGCATCAATAACAGAAAGCTTTGCTCCAGGCAACTCTTTCTCGCCTGTGATATCAGTCTTTGAAATCTCTACCTTGATCGGTGCGTTTTCAAATGCTGCGTCAAACTCGATAACCTTTACCTTATCTCCCTGATATGAAGCATCAACATCAAAAATCTTATCAGACTTCACATATCCCTTTGGTGCCTCAATCTCTTTGACATAATACTGTCCAAGCGGAAGGTCAGAGGTAAATGCAGCCTTTCCATCCTTACCTGTTACTGTTCTCTCAATCTGTGTATCAGCTTTTACGATTACCTTGCCATCTTTATTTACGATATCTTCTTTCGCAAATAAACCGAATACTGCTCCTTCAAGTGCTTCCTTAGTCTCTGAATCCGTCTTGGTTACAGTAATCTGCACTTTCTGACGCTCATTTGTCACATCCATTCCTGCGAAAACAACCTTTGTATTCTGGTCGATATAGGAAAGGTCTGCCTCAATCGGTGTATCATCTAATACAAATCCATCAATGGTCTTTGTCTCAACAAGATAATATCTGCCAAGTGGAAGGTCATCAATTCTTGCGATACCCTTATCATTTGTCACAATGGTTGCCACCTTGTCTCCTGCCTTATGATATACAGTGTCAAGTCCATCAGCACTTACGATATCCTCTTTTGCATATATATCAAAAGTTACTCCTGCAAGGCTGTCCTTGAAGTAATTGAAAATGAAATCATACCAGTGTCCCTTCATAAGAGTGGTATCTGTTACAAACTCGCCATCCTTGTTTATCACGATAGAACCAGTCGGAACTTCATCCTTCATCTCTACATGCTGCACTTTGCCCGTGTCCTCTACTGTAAACTGTATATCTGTTGCCTTGATATATCCGTAAGGAGCAAATTCCTCACGAAGAGTGTAAGTCTCTCCTACGACAAGTCTCTTGATCACATGTGCTTCCTTAGCATCAGATGTCCATGTGTCTACCACATTTCCATCCTTATCAAGTACAGTAAGTGTTGCACCTGTAAGCTCTGCACCGCTTGTGATATCTGTCTTTGTAAACTCAAAGGTTGTTGGAGTGTTTTTATACTCGCTGTTATATACAGCAGCCTTAACATCCTGTCCCTGATATTTTGTATCAAAGTTTACTGCTTCCTCATTTGTCACATATCCGGCAGGCTTTACAAGCTCCCTTGCAACATATTTTGCAAATGGATAATCCTTAACAAAAGCAATCTTTCCATTCTCATCAGATGTTGCCTTCTCAAGAAGTGTGCCTTTCTCGATAATTACCTTGCCAGCAACATTCTTGATATCCTCGTCTGCATAAAGACCAAATACTGCACCTGCAATCGGTGTGTTATCTTCTGCATCAAGCTTAGTCACAGACATATCAAGCTTCTGTCTGTCATCTGAGAAAGTAAGGCTCTCCTTGATAACAGGTGTCTTATCATCCACATATGTGAATGTCACTTTCTGCTCATTCGGATTTAATACATATCCGTCAGGAGCAGTTACTTCAACAACTCTGTACTGACCAAGAGGAAGATTCTTGGCTACTGCCTTTCCATCTTTTCCTGTTGTAAGAGTTGCCACAAGGTCGCCCTTGCTGTAATACTTTGTACGGTTGCCATCTGCGTCCTTCTGGTTGTCTGCTGTGAAAATATCTTCCGCTGCATACACCTTGAATACTGCTCCGGCAAGAGAGCCCTCTTTATAGACAAACTCCTTATCCTCAGAGTTTGCAAAAAGTCCGCCCTTAAATCCGTCAAGTACCTCTCCCTTCTTTTCAACAGTAAGTTCTCCTACTGCCGGGGCATCGGAATATTCCACTGTGATGATGGCATCATTGGTATCTCCATCAGTCTCAAATGCTGTGTCTGTATCAACCGAAATGTTGATATAGTTATCGTTTACCACATATCCGAATGGTGCTTTGACCTCTTCAATGCGGTAGTTACCGATTTTAAGTGCTTCCGGTAAGATTAAATCTCCATCCTCATCTGTAAAGAATGAAGTATGCTCTACCTTTGACGGATAAGTTGTGTACTGCTTTACATATTCGTTCTTATCAATATTGAAGATCTTAAACTCTGCGTTTGGTACAAGTACTGTCTGCTTTGTATCGGAATCCTTCTTGATTACACGAAGCTTTGCAGTAAACTCCCTGTCAAGGAATACTCTCCATGTCTGAGGCTTGTCAGGATGGTTCTCGCTGATTTTCACCTCAAATGGCTTGATTGTCTTCATGTTATGTGGAGTCTTTGACTCTACTACCACATAAGTTCCATAAGGAATTGCAATGGAAACTGCATGTCCCTTGTCATCGGATGTGATTATTGTTGCTCCGTTTTCCCCGATTACCACAGGAGTAGCCTTATCAAAGTCATAACTTCCATCTGCCTTTACGGATAAAGAAGATTTTAAGTATGCTGTGAACTCTGCACCTGCCAACAAGACTGCTTCAGTATCATCGCCATTGTCAGATACCTTGATAAGCTGGAATGGCTGCTTGATGACCTGCTCTGCTGATGTTGTGCTTCTTGATACCTCTGCTACAAGGTCTCCCTCATAGTCGCATACTACATCGTGCTCCTCTTCGTCTAAGAGATACCCCTCTGATGGAGTGATTTCTTTCACATAATAGTTTCCAAGGTAAAGGTTATTGACCTCTGCTTCGCCATTCTTATCTGTTGTAAGTGTTGCTACAAGGTCTCCTGCTTTGAATACAACTCCTGTTGCTCCGTCCGGATGCACGATATCGTTTCTCGCATAAAGACCATAAACTGCACCTTTAAGGCTTGCATCTCCCTGGGCTACTGCCTTGCCTGATTCCTTGTCTACCTTGTAGATATGAATCTTTGCTGTCGTTCTGTCATTTACAAATGTGTGACTGAATGATGCCTTTGCCTGTGTTTCAGGTAATACATTGAAATTGAATCTGTAAACATCTTTACTGTTTCTGATATACGCATATGGTGCCTGTGTCTCTTGGATATAATATCCGTTAGAGATTGGCAGATCCACGCTGTAGCTCGCCTTTCCGTCCTCACCTGTAGTTACTGTTTCAAGAGCTGTACCCTTTGTCACAATAACCTGTCCGGCATAGTTTTTGATGTCATTTCCGGCATAAAGTGTGTACTTACCGCCATCAAGAGGGTTCTCTGTGTCAGAGTCCTTCTTTACGACAGATACATCCGCTTTCTGTCTTGTATTCTCAATCGTAGCTGATTCATACTGTACTGTCACAGTCTGGTCCTTATACTCAACTGCTACTGTCTGAGGTGTGGTATTGATTGTATATCCCTCAATGCTCTTAATCTCTGTAACCACATAAGTTCCAAGATGAAGGTCAGATAATACCACCTGTCCGTCAGTTCCTGTTGTAAGGCTTTCTGCCACTACATCGCCAGCATTGTAAACCTTAGTACCATCTGCCTTGTAGATATCTGCTCCAGCAGTTACCTTGAATGCTGCTCCGGAAAGCTTCTTTTTCTCATAAATAAAGTTACTTCCATTCCATGAGCTGAGCACTTCACCTTCCTTGTAGATTGTGATTGCTCCAAGCTGCTCCTTATCTGTTGCAGAGATTCCGGTTGTCTGTCCCGCTCTTACAGTAAGAGTATGAACCTTACCGGAAAGAACATAGCCCTTTGGTGCTGTAATCTCTTTTACATAATAAGTGCCTGCGACAAGTGCAGCTGACTTTGCATATCCGTTTCCATCTGTTGTCATGGTCTGTACTCTGTTTGTGCATCCGCTGTCAGAATAAATTCCATAGACTGCACCGGAAAGCTTCACTCCGCTTGACTCATCTGTCTTTGTAAGCTCACCATATCCGATGTTCTCTGTCTTGACCTTGATATAGGATTTGACAGGATCTGCTGTCGGTCTTTCAGAAATAAACTCCTGATATCCGCTCTTTCCTGTAAGCCAGAATACACAGCTTGATGTTGTCTCAACCTTGCCAGCATTGGATGTGAATGTTCCTGTTGTAGCTGTGGTATTCACACTCGTTGAAGAGATTGTAATACTGTTGCCATTCTTATCAACAGAATATCCGCTGATGCCAAAATCAAAGTCTGATAAGACACCATTGCTGTCAGATAATGTTGCTTCAAATCTCTGACTTCCCTCATTCCACTTCAGCTCATAAGTTGGTGCCTCACTGGTTCTGCGTGATGCAAAACTTGGAAGTGTTGCATTGTAGGAGCTGCTGATATTGTCCCTAAGTCTCTCATAATAGCTGTATGAAGAATCAGGACTTGGTGCTGTGTTACAGAGCTTTCTTGCTGCTGAATCACCGCTTCCGGTTCCAAAGATATCTGCTACAATAACCCATACCATTGCCTGAGTTGCGATATACTCATCGCACTGACTGTTGCTTGGTGCCGCCTTTTGTGTACTGTTAAACCCATAATAAAGGCAGTAACTTAAAAGCTTTCTCTGCTGTGCTGACATTGATGTGCTCGCATCATCGTAGCTGTTCATAAGCTGACCGCCATCTGCTCTTAATCCGAAATTCATACAATATGCAGAATTTCCGTCAAGAATTGAATACAGAATCTTGCCATGATTATATCCGGGCTTCAGCTCACTTACTTCTCCGGAATTTTTGACTGACGCATTCCAGAACGCAATATTTGCCTGCGGACTGGCTGCAAATGCTGTTGTTCCATTCGTAAAGAGTGTTCCAACCAGTGTGAGCATAGCCATAAATCCTGCCATAAAACGCTTTAGTTTCTGTTTCATGTGCTCTTTCCTCCTTAATTTACGCATAAAAAAAGAAAGACATAAGTTTATAGCTTACATCTTTCTTCCTTCTGCTTCTATTCGTTTTTATTTATCTGTGACATCGAAACTCGTAATAGTTTGTACCGCCTGTCGTGTAAACTCCATCATAACTGATGTAGAATACCGGATCTGTTTCCAAAAGTAACATACTTGCAATATATCCTGCGATTGCATCCTCAGATGATAACCGCTGTCCATCAATGGTACTTGCTTTGTTGAGGTCTGTCTCTACAAACACACTATAATAAGAGCCTTCCATACCATCGTAAGGATAATACTCATTGTACTCTTCCTGCGTGATACTGCCGTCATTCAAATGATTCTGTAAATTCTGCTGTGTGGTAATCATCCCTCCTGCCTGACACTTTGCTGTTGCAAGTGACACAACATTCTGTGGACTGTATGCCACGGATGCAGGCTGTGGATTGCTCACATTGTCTTTCGGACTGTCTGTAGTCTGACCACCATTACCTGCATTACTCTGATTTCCGCCAGCTTCCTCATTATCATTTACTGAAGCTTTCTGTTCCGGCTCGTCATTCTGCTCTGGCTTTTCTTCCTGCCTTGAAGCAGTTTCATTATCAGCGGACCGGTTATCTTCCTTATCATTCTTCTCTTCTGAATCTTTAACCTCGGCAATATCTTTCTCTGTCTCTTCGCTTCCAGCTTCGGTTGTGACCTCTGTGACAGCTTCCGTTGCCATTTCTGCTTCTTCAGTTGGCTTTACGCTTTCCGTCTGTTTCTCTGTCTGATTATCAGCCTTTTCCTTACCACCATTACAGGCAGCCATTGAAAAGACCAGTACTGCGGATAATAAGATAATACTTATCTTCTTCATAGTAATCGCCCATCCCTTCTCCGCAAGAGGGACGGGCTTTGTGTTCCGTGCCATCCACCCTTGCGGTGAACTATTTATCTGTAATGCACGGGACACATAGGACTGTCCCGTATTCTGTGCATCTTAAACTCCTTTCATTATACCAGCTCTCTTATTCTAAAGAAATACTGCATAAGTCTTCTGTTTTTCTTGTAATTTAAGAATAAACCCTTTACCTGCATACGCTCACCTCCTCTCAGAATGTGCCCATTCTTACGAATGAAAGAAATATCCTTGCCACCATAGCGAATAGAAGAAGAATTATTCTGGCAAGTCCTAAGACCAGCTTCAAAGCTCCAAGAATTATCCTTAATATCCACTTGAGTATCTCTAAAATTACTGTTCCTACGGCTCCCATAACTCTTCTCATAATAATCAGTCTCCTTTCGACATCCATCCCATTGCAAGTCCTGCAACATCTGCATCGTCCATAACATCTTCTGTAGGTTCTTGTGCTTCACTATTGGCTGCCTGCATTATTACCGGCTGACCAACATTCATCCCGGATATCACTACGCCTAACAGCTTTATTACCTCTTTTCTAGCCTCATTGGTTGCTGCTTCAATGACCTCTTCCTTAATGTCATCAATATCTTCTGACCGGATATATTCAGCCCTCTCTTTTTCCTTCTTCTTGATAACAAAGGTTTCTTTTCCATAATTATCAATGTAAAACTGAATCGCATCTATGATGAACTGATTCTTAGATTTGAAAATCTTCGGATCAAGGTTCTGAATCACATCATTGATTTTCACATGCTGAGGATTGCTCATGTTGAGGCGGACAGAAGTTTTTACTTCATATTCAAGTCTTCTTCCCATCATCTGCCTCCTTATGATAATCGCTTAGTGCTTTTAAGTCCCATTGTGGCAAGCTGCTCATATCCTCTTGCATTTGCCTTTACATCAAGGTTATAGGAAATGTTCTTAGCATCATGACTACCAAAATTCTTCATCACAACTGCCCCGCCTCCGACAAATACAATCGGTGTAGTCTTTAAGTTATACCCAAACTCACGGATTGAGTTATATACCTTATCAACAAAATCCTCTATCTCTGCCTTAATAATGGCAAAGTATTCATCATCAATATCTGACCTGCCATATCGCATGATGTTCTGTATCTCTGACTCGTCTACCTCTCCGTTAAGTTGTCTTACACACTGTTCATTGATAGAACGCATACAGGTAATAAGACCTTTTGGTATCGTCACACACTTTGATTCATCCGGTGACTTGTTGATTACCGGCATAATGTCGATTGTCCAGCTACCGATATCTACTATCAGCGTTTTCTTTGCCATTGTAGGAATCTTGTCCACTACTGCCGCATAGCACTGTGGGAATACTGCCACATCATCAATCTCGATATGATACGGCTCATTCTCATATTTGAAGCTCACCCGCTTATTCTTTGTCAGGTACTTGATAAAATCATTCTTCTCAGCTCCAAACCTTGTAAGTGGAAGTCCTACAGCAAGGAATACCTTTGCCTCTGCAAGACCTCTTCTTTTAAGTTCCTTAGCAACTGCTGCAAGAGTGAGAAGATAAAAGCTGTCATCTTCGACCTTGGTATCCTTTACTTCCTGCCTCACAGTTCCAACCTTATAGAACTTTCCTTCATACTCAAGTACATCGCCGAAAAGTGCCGGAGTTGTTGTAATCTCCTTAACACCTGTGACAAATACCTGAGAGATTGTTTTCATCATTGACCATCCATGATCAATGCCGATTACTTCTAACTTGTTATTCATGTTCCTGTCTCTCCTTCCCTTCCGTAATATTTGCTTCCATATCCTGCTCATCTGTATCTTTTCTCCCTTCCTCTTCCATAAGCTGCTCAATAAACCTCTCTGTTCTGGACGACATTGCAACTAATGAATATAGAAAAACCAGGATGATACTTATTCCGACCAACACTACAATCCAACATAGCTTCATGTAAATACGCCTCCTTCCGTAGATTCTTCTAAGAGACACTTACAATTTGCCTGACATTTTCGTGCCAGTCTTTGGAAATAAACACATTTCAAACATTCGTGCTCTGCCATAAATAATGCTTTCTCATTTCTGGCTACAATCTTTCGGTAACGCTTTTTCAAATAAGAAACATCATATAAATCCTGCTTGATTTCATTCATGGCATTTTGCTTCATTATCGCTGTGTTCAGTGAATTAATGTAGCTGACGAACTTTTCCTCAGTGCTTATATCCACACCTTTAAAAGTTAATTTCATTCACTACTTACCTGCTTTCTACACGGCTCATGCCATGTAGGTGTGCTTTTTTCCCATTTGCCTGCACACATAGGAATTACAGATAAGCCGCATCTGCGTTTACGACGCATTAAGTTAAATTAAATAATGCTATCCTCTCTACCGCCTTTTCGAGAGCCAGGAAGTTCCCTTTGAACACCTTCATAGTTTATTATCCTTCCGCAACAGTATTGACTACCCTTACTCGCTCCACTTTCATTTCTCAATCCTTCAGCACTCTTCGCAAGTATATTTGATTTCCATCAGGTATCTGAACCGGAATTATCACTATATCTGTAATTGTTATTCAATTGTATGAGCTGCTTTGCAACTCGCAGGATTATGATATAGCAAAATTTTGAATCCTTGAACTTCGCCAAAAGAAGTATTTTCAACATATCTATTCTTTTTATGTTAGTCCTCATTTGTGGTCTGTTCGCATTTTTATTATATAGTCCACATTTGTGGTTGTCAATATATTTTCAAAATAATGTACCACTTTTGTGAACTCTGTGTTAAAATATTCATATCAATTTGTTTGAGGTGATTATTAATGGATAATAGACATTCAATTGGAAGTAAAATTCAAAAATATAGAAAATTAAAAGATATGACACAGGACGAATTATCAAAACAGTCCGGTATTTATTTATCTACCATAAAGAAATATGAAAGCGGTGAACGCAATCCAAAACCAGATCAACTTCAAAAAATAGCTGAAGCTCTTGGCATTAGCGTAACTGTATTTCTTGATTACGATATTAATACCGTTAGTGATGTTCTTTCTTTGGTTATGAAGCTTAATGAACAATCTTCATTGAAAATATCTGCTGATAAGGATAAAGATGGCAACTACATCCCCAGCAGCATACACATGACATTTGAAGATTCACAAATAAATGAAGCTATTTGTTCTTATCTAAATTGTAAACAACAGATGGATTTAATTTCCTATGAGGATAATGATAAAGCTGTGATTGAACAGCAAAAAGAATTTTATGATGATAAGATTAACAGATTGCTTTTATTTAATGAACGTATTAAAAAAATCCGCTAAATTGCGGATTTTTCTTTGCTAGGACTCTTTTATAATACTTCTCTTTACATATCCTGAGTAGTTTATCCACTACTCAAATAGCTTTGGTAAATCGTTGGTAAAATCTACTGTAACATCCCCAAAACACTGTAAACTCAAGTATTTTTAATCAAGGTTAGTATATTGCCGTGGCACACGAAAAGTATTTTTATCATCTATCTAAACCTCTTGAATTTACTGATTTTCCTTGATTTTCAGGCATTTTCTCAAATGGTCCGATGCTCGTTCACTTGGCATATCGTAGCATAAATTCGCACATCTTTGCCAGCAAAAGTAGTACAACAAGTAGTAAATTGAGCCTAAAATCGTGTTTTACTACTGGCCCTTTTTTGCGATATATGGCGAAATTCTATGGCAGAGCTTTGCCGTAAATCCTTGCCCTGCAACAAGAGTACGGATTGTACCGGGAATTTTCTGCCGCTTTCATATTTTGCCGTATCGCATACCCGCTGAACTCCCTCTACCACGAAAAGTAGTAACTACTCAGCATTGGCTACTCGCTGCAATTCCTCCTGCGCATCCTCAAATCCGATGTGCGTATAAGTATTGAGCGTCACGCCAATGTCAGAATGACCCATGATGTATTGAAGCGTCTTGGGGTTCATT
The DNA here is from genome assembly GCF_003481635.1 of Clostridium sp. OM05-6BH. Taxonomy (NCBI): domain Bacteria; kingdom Bacillati; phylum Bacillota; class Clostridia; order Eubacteriales; family Clostridiaceae; genus Clostridium; species Clostridium sp. OM05-6BH. The sequence continues at coordinate 46,090 of NZ_QULH01000003.1, forward strand.
CCGCTTTTTGCCATGTTCGAGCAGAACGTATGTCTGCAAACGTGCGGCGTGATCTTCGGCATCTGCACTTTATAGATGCTGTTGTACTTCTCGCAAATATGCTGGAAATACTTTTCCCAATGCAGGGCCACCATCGGCATATCGTTTTTATCCAGATAGAGAAAACCGCTTTTGCCGCAAATCATCGGTTCCACTTTTGGTTTTTTCCTGTTGGCAATGATGCGCTTGAAGCACTCATACACATCATCCGTCATAGGGATAACCCGTGTACCGCTGCTTGTCTTGGTGTCCTCGATGATATACTCCATATTCCGCTTCCGCTGCAACTGATGGTTAATGTTAATCTTTCGATTTTTCATATCCACATCCGCCAGCGTCAAACCCACAAACTCTGAAATCCGAAGCCCGGTCTTAAACAGAATATAGATACCATCATAGTATTTGCAAAAATGCTTGTCACTCGCCACAAATTCAAGAAACGCTCTTTCTTGCTTTCTGGTAATCGCTTCCCTTGTCACGCTGTCGTTGACTACGACGGTGGCAAGCTGAAATTCAAATGGATTCTTGCGTATCAAATCATCATCAACGGCCATCTGAAAGGCAGGTCGGACAACACCCCTGATAGAATGGATGGAGCTGTAACCCCTGCCATCCTGCTGCAACTTTATCAGCCAGCATTTCGCGTCAGACTGCTTCACTTTGTCAATCCGGCGCTTGCCGAATTCCTCTTTCTTAATGATATTGAGGACAAAGTTGTAATTGGCCTCGGTATTATGCCGGACGCCTGTTTTCTGCATGAGATATTTTCTTACCAGTTCCTCCACAGTCATTTCACCACCGCGAGGTACAATCTGATCGTCAATATCTTTCTGAATCAGTTTTTCTTTCTCCCGCAGAGAAAGATCGTCCCGCTTGCCCGTTGGCAGCTTATCCGTTTTCTCCAATTTCCAGCTATAAACAAACTGGGGCTTTCCTGTTGCGTCGATATATTTGAACGCATATCGTCCATCTTTGCGTTGGCTCTCTCCGTTGCGAAGAATACGATTTCTGTTATCTCGTCTTTTCTCGCTCACCGTTCATGCTCCTTTCTGTGAAAAGAGCCTCCGCGCGATATACTAACAGTATATCATAGCGGAGGCCCTTTTTCTATTGCTAAATGAAGCAAAACTCGGAGCCAAAAGGCAGAATATATGATCTTCAAGCGCGTATAGCAAATGCTTTTATCATCAGCGAAAGATCAGATGGCCGACAAATCATCCAGAAAGGCTTCAAAGCGTTTCCGCTTAATCAAAACCTTTACTCCATTCTGAATTACAAAGCCAGAATCCATATTCTCGGCTACCAGCTTTCGCATTTTCTTCTCACCAATATTGAAATATTCCGATGCTTCATCAATGGTAAGGCAAAATTTATCTTTTACCTGAACTTCAATTTCGCCTGCCATGATTCACCTCCCTTTCTTCAAGCGGCAGCATAGACTATCATTCCATGCCGCCATGAAAGATGAATAAATGGGCAAGAAACGGACGGCTGGTGGCATCAGCTCCACAGGAATTTCACCTCGGCCCATGCTTGTGGGTGCGCCGCGCAATGCTGTGTGGGCGTTCAACGCGGGAGTATCGTTAGCGTATGTGCCGCTGCTTATGAGCTGCCAACTCTCGGTGTAGATGGTTCTCGCTCACTCATGGAACATGAGGTCATGGCGCATCAACCGACGCGGAACATACAGAATGTGTCCGTTGCCCTATACTGCTCCGATGGCATCCCACCGGGCTTTCTTTTTCAAGGTGCTGCCAGCGGCCCGCAGCAGAGGGAAGAAACAGGGAAAGGGTTAAGCTGTTTCAGCCTCCGGGGGCCGGTTCGTCACGGTATTGTGACGATGGAAGAAATGAGCTTGATTTCCAGACGGCGCTTCATGTACTCGTCCACGCACACATGAGGCTGGCCGTATTCGTCGTAAAGCGTCCGGGTACATAACTTGTTGATGTAGCCCTCGTAGTACCGCAATGCTCGTTCCACAGCCTCGGCATCACCGGCGCGGGCGGCCTTGATCACCGAAAGGGGCAAAAGCTCAATGCCTTTGTAGTTGGGATTTTTCATCCGCGTCTAACCTCCCTCCGGCATCAACGCCATCAATTTTGTTCGCAGCTCTTTCAGCGTTTTAGTCCTGTGCCGCTGGACGGCACTTCTGGACATTCCCATGAGTGCGCCGATCTCGCCGTCTGCCAGTTCCAAAACACAGTGCAAAATCAAAATGCTCTGCGCCTGCTGGGACAGCTCAGCAAATGCGGCGGCCACAAGCTCGTTGTCGATATGTAAATCATAGCCATGCGACGAAAACACAAAATCGTCGCTGGGGTAATGATCTACGGTGTAGAGCTTGTCCAATTCTGCCTGCGGGAGAACGCTGAACGACGTTTCACGGTCGCGCTGGCGTTTCATATCCCGGTGGTAGTTTCGGGCCTCATTTCGCAGTACGGTTTTGCAGAAAGCATCAAACCGGCACTGTTCGCCATAGTCGCGGGGGATAGCTTCCATCTTCTCACCCCCTTTCTGTGGGGGATGTTGTGGTTCTGTCCCTTTCCGCCAACATGACACCGGCAACGCCGTGCGCTGCCCGCTAAACGCCTCTTTTTTGAAAAAATCTCAAAATATTTTTTCGAAGCGGGTTTGTCCTCAGAAAACAGCAAAAAGCGCCCAGCAAGTCGCAACGGACCTGCAGGGCGCAGAAATGTTTTATAAAGATGATTGCTTACATGGTATAGTTCATATTCAAAGCCGGACTGCTCCGACGGAGGGGCTATGCTTTTTTTAACTGATGTAAATCATGTGAGTTCTGGAAAAGCAAATGAGACACGGCAAATTAACCTCCCATCGGCTACCGCGTCCCTGCAAGTCGTCATTGGTTTGTGCAAGCGCAAAGAAACGGCGGCTCTGAAATTCAAAGCCGCCGCTTCATATAGGCGTGTTGATAGGACTGCTGTACGGCGGCTTTTTTCTTTTGCCGTCGCCCGGCAGTTTGATAACAAACTATTCGTCTTTCTGAGAATTATAATACAATTCAAATGTTACACAAATGTCCGAGGTAACTTTGCGTTCGACAGAAAATCAGGCTGAATTGTTACAAAGCTCGGACATTTCAAGGAAATCGGATAAAGTTGAAATCAGCGAAGCAACATTTATTGGTTGCTCCGCTGATGTACTGCTATTCTTCGCGTATGGCAGGCAGAATTTCCGCTTTCTTTAATTCAGCTTTGGCGTATGCGGTAAAGATTAAATATATAACTGCCAGAACAGCAATTAAAGCCAACAGGAACAGCCACGGCAGTTCCAGCGTAATACAATGATTTGCTGCATCTAATTTCCTACAAGCAATTACACTTAGAATGCTTCCGCATACAAGGGATATTGCTAATGAACCTCCAAGGTAGATTCCAATTTCCCTGTTCAGCATTATTTTCAACTGTTTTTGCGTTGTTCCAACGGCTTCAAGCAAACCAAACTCACGTTTTCTGCTCTGGAAATCAACAATAAGCATATTCATAAGACTGATACTGCCAAAGACAAACAGAATAGCAGAGGCCATATACAGAGCATTTATAGAGGCTCTGTATTGATGCTGAATATTTTTAATCGTTTGCTCAATCGTATTTACTTCTATTTTCCCGTTTTTATCCGCGATCTCCTGAACTGCGGTCAAAACGTCGTCAAAACGTCCGTCTGAATTTTTGACTGCCAGAATACCTGTCTGCTCTGTTATCCCTGTCAGTTTTTTTGCTGTATCATAAGTCATAATGAAGTAAGGACTTCCGGGAACAACCGGGCTATTCTCCATTAAATCAGACCTATTGTATGTGCCTACCACAACGGCTTCCACATCAAAGGTGCTGCCATCGAAAGCTCTGCCCGCAATCTTCAAAGTATCGCCAACTTTTGCTATATCTTCTTCAACCAATATTCCATTTTTCTCAACCATATCATCGTAATCTGCCGTTCCAGAGGATAGCACCGCCTGCTTTTCTTCCGTCTGTTCCCGGTTTAAGGTTGGAAAGAAGTCTGAAATGCTTGTGATAGAACCACTTCCGCCCGAAAAAGTAACCGTCATATAAACGCTGTCGAATGCGGTGATTTTTTCTATCCCGTCCACCTTTTCTAATTCCTGCATCAGTGTCTGATCCTCAAGCGGATTTTCTTCCAGTTGCAATTTTGCGCTTCCGTATGGCTCCGCTTCATTATCAAAGGAACTACCCACTGTATTTCTTATTTGTATGAGAATGTTACCGGCTGGATAGTATTTGAAGCTCGCCTGTTTTGCCGGATCAATGGAACCAGCAACCGTAGAAGTAACCAGTAAAAGAGCGCCGCTCACTCCAAGCATTAGCAGCGTCAAGACTGCTTTTTGCTTGTTTCTTTGTATATTTAATTTTGCCAGATTAAACGGCGTAAGTTTCCGATGCAATTTTGGACTCTTTTTTGCCTTTCCAGCATACGCGAGGTATTTCGCGCCCTCTACCGGGGAAGTATTCATTGCTACCCGGACAGGCTTAAAAATGGCAATATTCACTGTCATAAAGGCTACTGCGGCAATCAGTACAGCATAAATAACTGTTGTTTTCAGCCGGAATCCGTCAGGACAACCAATAAATCCAATCAGTACGCCCGTGACAAGTCCTAAAGGAATACCGGTCAAGGCATATAACCGTCCCTCTTTTCCTGCCATCCGCTTAATCTGCCTTTTTGTCATGCCAAGTGTCCGAAGTTGCCCAAACATCTGAACATTTTTTACAATCTTTGTGTAAAAAACACCATAGACAATCGCTGCCGCCAAAATAGCCGTCAATGCCGCCAGCAACGGTACTGGAATCGGAATACCCGATGTTATTACCCCCGACATAACAGCAATATATTCTGTAAGCATTACCTGCTCCTCGACAATGCCTGTATTTTGTATTGCTTTGCTGGCAAAATCAAGAATAGCCGTGGAGCTTATGGCGTCTGTATTCAGCCTTGTATATGCTGTAACCTGAAAAGAATCTTTTGCCAAATCTCGGGCAAGTTCTTTACTGACATAAATAAAATATCCGTTGCTTTCTTTTGTGTCGTCCAGAATACCAGAAAGCGTATATTCCGCTTTCTGCCCTGTGCCGGTCACGTCAAGAGAAATAACATCGCCAGTTTTATACGCTTTTCCTAAAAAGTCAATATAATTCTGCGGAAGCATAATCTCATTTTCTTTCTGCGGCACACTTCCCTGTAAAGTCTTTTCTTCCTGATGCGAAAAGTAATCTTCATCTCCGTAAGCAACCGTGATTGTTTTATCATCCACATAAAAAAAGCCAATAGCGGAGTATTCTCCGATCCATGAAATATCTTTGTTTTGACGCAGCAGGGCTGTCTGTTCATCCGTAACTCCCAAAATGCCAATCTGCGCTTTATTCCTCTGTGTGTTCTTAAATTCCTCTTGCGTACCTGTTGATATTAGGATAATCGAAAAAACCATGCAGACAGAGAGGGCGATTGTCAAAAGTAAAAAAGCCTTGCTTCTCTTATCCGCTTTCATACTCCTATCTGCCAATTTCTTTACAATGGAGCTTGTATCATTTTCAAAAGGCCAAGTCATAGCCCGTCACCTCCTTATCTCACGATTTTGCCGTCCTCAATCCGTACAATACGGTCGGCAAGCTGGGCAATCTCGCTGTTGTGAGTAATCATTACAACGGTCTGGTGAAATTCTGCGCTGGTGCGCTTGATAAGCCCCAGTACCTCGGCGCTGGTCTTACTGTCAAGGTTGCCAGTCGGCTCGTCGGCCAGCACGATAGCCGGTTTGGTTATCAGGGCACGGGCAATCGCCACACGCTGTTGTTGACCGCCGGAAAGATTGTTCGGCATATTTTTCAGCTTATCTTCCAGCCCCAGCAGGTGAACGATTTCATCCAAAAACTTCTGATCCACCGTGTCCCCGTCCAGTTCCACCGGCAGGACAATGTTTTCATACACATTCAGAATGGGAACAAGGTTATAATTCTGGAAGATAAAACCGATGTTGCGGCGTCGAAAGATAGTAAGCTGCTCGTCGTTCTTTTTGGCCAGTTCCTCACCCCGAACGATCACTGTTCCGCTTGTGGGGGTGTCCAGCCCACCCATCATGTGTAACAGGGTGGACTTGCCGCTTCCAGAGGTTCCCACAACGGCCACAAACTCGCCGTCCTCCACGGAGAAATTCACACCGTCAAGGGCGCGGGTAATATTCGGCTCTGTGCCGTAATACTTTTTCAGGTCAATCGTCTGTAAAACACTCATATTCAAAACTCCTTTCAAGGCTTCTGCCTGTTGATAAGTGTATTGTAAAGTCCAAATGTCCAGGAAATGTTACAGCGGCCAAAAAAATTCATTGAAAATCGGGGCGAATTGTTACGCCGCTCGGACATTTCCGCCGAAAACCTGCCACTGGCAGCTTTATCGGCACACTGTTGCGAAAAGACTTACGGCGGGCAGCCGAGAATGACCGTCCGCCGCATTCTATTTTGTCGGCAGCATAATGGAAAATTCTGAACCCTTGCCCGGCTCAGAAACTACTTTGATGTAGCCGCCCTGCCGTGTTACGATCTCGCGGGCCAGATACAGGCCAATGCCCACGCCCTGTTGATCGTGTACTTCTTCCTCACGATAAAAGCGCCGGAAGATAGCGGCCTGATTACTTTCGGAAATGCCCTTGCCGGTATCGGCTACTTTGATCTCCACATACATTTCCCACAGTACCACCGACACAGCAATTTTCCCGCCTGCTGGGGTGTACTTCACTGCATTGTCCAGCAAGTTAAAGAGGGCTTCGGATGTCCACTTGCTGTCATGGGAAAAGGTCAAATTCTCCGGGCAGTCCACAGATACAGCGATTTTCTTTTTTTCCGCTGCATACACGATCCCACTCATGGCTTGCGCCACGGTATCAAAGAGGCAGGCCGGTTTCTTATCCAACTGGATTACGCCCGTTTCCAACCGTGAGGTTTTCACAAGAGCCTGAAAGAGAAAGTCCAGTTTATCTGTCTGGGTGCGGATTCCGCGGATGAAATCGGTACGCTCCGCCTCGGTCATAGGCTTTTCCAGCAGGGTGTCCGTCGCCATTTTCAGATTGCTTACCGGCGTTTTTACCTGATGGGAAATATCCGATACAAGGGTCTGTAACTCCTGTCGTTCCTCGTCCACCCGGCGACGGTTCTCCTGCATGATCTGGTAAAGCCTTGCCAGCCGGTGTCCGATTCTGGCAAGCTGGGTTTCGCTGTCCTCCGGGCGTTCTGGCGCTTCGTTTCCGGTGATCATGTGGTCTAAGGTTTGGCACAGGTCTACGGTAAACTGCGACAGCCGCTTTCCAAATGCCTGCGTCAGTACAAAGATCCCTGCAAGGGCGCACAGCAGCATCGCTCCGCCCGTCAGCAGCGCCGCCGTCTGTTTTGTCACAAGAAACAGGGCTATGGTGATCCCAGACATGGAGAGGACAAGTCCTATTGCCACCCGGCCAAACAGCCGCTTTACCGAGAGGTTTTGAAACTTCATTTTGCCTCGCCTCCCGTCCATTGATAGCCCATGCCGTAAACGGTCTTGATGTAGGGCGCGCCGCCGTCGGATTCAATCTTGCTGCGAATCCGGCTGATGGAGGTTGTCAGGGTGTGTTCGTCCACATACTTCTCGTCTATATCCCACAGCTTTTCCAAAAGCTGTCCACGGGTCAGCACTTGCCGGGGATTTTTGCGAAACAGGTTCAGCATTTTGTACTCCATCGGGGATAGAGTCAGAGGTTTTCCGTTTAAAGAAGCCGTCTGCTCTGAAAAGTCCAGAAACAGCCGTCCATCGTCATAAATGTCTTTAGCCGGTTTGTGGTGTTCCAGCATGGCGAACATGGCTTTGATTTTTCGCTGCAAGGCTCTGATCACAAAGGGCTTTGTGATGTAGTCCACCGCGCCCACCTCATAACCCCGTATCTGGTCGCTCTCCTGATCGTTGGCGGTCAGGAATATTACGATGGTGTCCGGGTGCTGAGGCTTTATTAGCTTGCACAGCTCAAAGCCGTTCCCGTCCGGCAGGTTGATGTCCAGCAGCACTAAATCAAATTCCCGCTGGCGGATGGCGTCGGCTGCGGTTCTGGCATTTAGGGCAGAAGTCACGCCATAGCCGTCTGCGGTCAGGTTATAGGCCACCATCTTATTCAAAAAACTGTCGTCCTCGACAATTAAAATCTGCTTCATATCCTCACTTCCTTTGCTTTTTGCAGATAGTATAACAGGCAAATGTCCGCGAAATGTTACAGCGGACGGATTTTTCAAAAAAGGGTTTCTTCCTTATTATAGGATAGCCCACTTTACAATACAAGGCGAAAAATATGAATTATAAAGTTTGAGCTATACGCATATAGCAGCATTCCATGAGCAACCTATGAAATATAGAATGTAAGTGGGTGATGCAATATGGCGAATATCAAAGACTGCCCTGGCTTTGAAACCTTCGGTGCAGACATAAAGGCAGCGCGGAAAGCAAAGCATCTCACACGAAAAGACTTGGCGGAAAAGGTAAACATCGAATCCCGGTATCTTGCCAATATCGAGAATGAAGGGACGATTCCCAGCCTGCCCGTCGTGATACAGCTTATCAAGATTTGCGGCCTGCCCGTGGAACACTACTTCAATCCAGAAGTCATGCGGGAGGAAAGCGAAGATCGGAAACGTGTCAGCCACAAGCTGAAACTTTGCCCGGAGCAGTATCTACCAATCGTGGAGGGTGCCATTGACGGGGCCTTGAAAATCAAACAGCCAGAAGAAGAAACGGAGGGTGAATAAAAACATCCTCTGTTTTCTTTTTTATGGGGACGCGCAAGCGCCCTCTTTTTTTGCACTTTTTTCTGTCCAGCGGTCTATTTTGCGGGTAGTTTTGGCGTTTGGGAACGTCTTGTTAGCGGAGAAACAGTAACGTAGCAAGCATAGGAAGTGTAGCCACACTTCCGAAAACCGGCCCGCCCCTGTCCCTGCGGGCCGTGGCCGGTTGCTTGTTGGGGAAAGCCCCAAACCCCTGTTCAGAAAGGACGGTGAATGAATGGCAAACCGAACACGAAACTTTGTGCTGCGCGTCCCTGTGACGCCGGAAGAACGGGCCTTGATCCAGCAGAAAATGGCCCAGCTCCATACGAAAAACTTTTCCGCCTATGCCCGGAAAATGCTGATTGACGGGTATATCGTCCACATGGACACCAGCGACATCCGGGCGCAGACCGCCGAGCTGCAAAAGATTGGCGTCAATGTCAATCAGATTGCCCGGCGTATCAACAGTACCGGGACTGTGTACGCGCAGGACATTGAGGACATCAAAGGGGCGCTGGCGAAGATATGGCAGTTACAAAGATACATCCTATCAAGTCAACGCTGAAAAAGGCGCTGGACTACATCGAGAACCCGGACAAGACCGAGGACAAAATGCTGGTGTCCTCCGTTGGCTGCTCCTATGAAACAGCGGACATAGAATTTGAAATGCTGCTGGCGCAGGCGATCCAGAAAGGCAACAATCTGGCCCACCACCTGATCCAATCCTTTGCCCCCGGCGAGGCCACGCCGGAACAGGCCCATGAGATCGGCAAGCAGCTTGCCGACGAAGTGCTGCAAGGCAAATACTCCTATGTGCTGACAACCCACATCGACAAGGGCCACGTCCACAATCACCTGATTTTCTGTGCTGTGGATATGGTAAACCACCGCAAGTACAATTCTAATCGGCAGAGCTACGCCTATATCCGGCGCACCAGTGACCGGCTGTGCCGGGAACACGGTTTGTCGGTGGTACAGGCCAGCCGGGATAAAGGCAAGAGCTATGCGGAATGGGATGCCGGGCGCAAGGGTAAGAGCTGGAAAGCCAAACTGAAAGCTGCCATCGACGCCGTAATCCCGCAGGCCAAAGACTTTGACGATTTTCTCCGGCTCATGGCGGCGCAGGGCTATGAGATCAAGCAGGGCAAATTTATCTCGTTCCGCGCCCACGGACAGGAACGCTTCACCCGCTGCAAGACGCTGGGTGAGAACTATACCGAGGAAGCCATCACCCGCCGGATCAAGGGGCTGGCCGTGGACAGAGGCCCGAACCGGCAGCGCAAGGGTATCACCCTGCGGATCGACTTGGAGAACAACATCAAGGCCCAGCAGAGCGCGGGCTATGCACGTTGGGCGAAGCTCCAAAATTTGAAGCAGGCCGCAAAGACAATCAACTTCCTTACCGAGCATGGCATAGAGCAATATGCCGAGCTGGAAAGCAAGGTCGCGGAGATCAGCGCGGCCAACGACGAGGCGGCTGCGTCCCTCAAAGATGTGGAACATCGTCTTGGGAACATGGCGGTGCTGATAAAGAACCTCACCACCTACAAGCAGCTCCGGCCCGTGGTGCTGGAATACCGCAAGGCCAAAGACAAGGCCGCGTTCTGGCGCGAACATGAAAGCCAGCTCATTTTGTACGAGGCTGCGGCAAAGGCCATCAAGGACGCCGGGATCACAAGGCTGCCCGATCTGGCCGCCCTGAAAGCCGAGTACCGGGAGCTGGACAAGCAGAAAGCGCGGCTGTACGAACAGTACGGCGAAGTCAAGCGAGAGCTGAAAGAATACGGCATTATCAAGCAGAATGTGGACAGCATTTTGCGGGTGATGCCAGGAAAGGAGCAGGCACAAGAGCTATGAGCATACCGAGAATGAATTACCCTCAATATCGCAAGGCCCGGAAGCTGACGCATGAGTGCTGCAACTACTGTGACGGGAACTGCCTCTTGCTGGACGACGGCGAGGAATGTGTGTGCGTCCAGAGCATTTCCTATTCATTGCTGTGCCGGTGGTTTCGTGCCGCTGTTCTCCCGCTGGATGGGGCGCTGTATGCCGAGATCATCCAGAGCCGGGACAGCGTGAAGCGGTGCGCCGTGTGCGGGGCTGCATTTACACCGAAATCCAACCGGGCGAAATATTGCCCGGATTGCGCGGTTCGGATGCGCCGGAAGCAAGAGGCCGAAAGGCAGCGGAAAAGATACCTGCAAGCTACGCAGTTAAGCCGCTGAATAGGCCGCCACAGCGGGCTTCTGGCAAGCGATTGACGGGGCGGCAATAGGATTGCTCCAATCCCCGCCGAAACGGGATTTGAAATGCGTAGAATATCCCCCATAGGAAAACGCCGGGCGCAGGGCCAGCAGGCCGCCGCGTCCGGCGCTTTCTTATGGGCTGTTCAAGATGGCCCAGATCAGTCTGCTTTGTAATCGGCGCTTCATGTACTCGTCCACCCGCACACGGGGCGAACCGTCCAGATCGTAGAGCGTCCGGGTACAGAGCTTGTCCATGTAGCCCTCATAGTACCACAAGACGCGCTCCACGGCCAGAGGATCACCGGCACGGGCCGCCTCGATCACAGATAGTGGCAACAGCTCCCGCCCACAGAAAGTCGGCTGCTTCATTTCGGTTTCCTCCTTTCGTCCTCCAATCGTTTCCGCAATTCGTTCAGGGCCTTGGTGCGGTGCCGCTGGACGGCGCTGCGGGACATTCCCACAAGACCGCCGATCTCACCGTCTGCCAGCTCCAACACACAATGCAGGATTAAAATGCCTTGCTCCTGTTCCGGCAGGCTGGCAAAGGCGTCGGCCACCAGCTCGTCCCGGATATGTAAGGCATAGCCATAGGCTGTGAATAGGAAGCTGTCACTTGGGTATTCGTCTACTGTGCAGAGCTTGTCCATTTCTTGCTGCGATAAGGCGCTGAACTCGATTTCCCGGTTCCGCTGGCGGCCCAAATCCCGCAGGTGGGTTCTGGCCTCGTTGCGGAGAACGGTTTTGCAGAAAGCGTCAAACCGGCAGCGTTCTCCATAACCATCAGGAGTGTACTTCATCTTCTCACCCCCGATCTGCGGGAGAGTGAGAAGCCGGGGCCGATTGCGTCGCCCCCTGTGTCTATGTTGCTGCGGCAGCTCCGGCCCGCACCGAAATACCGCAGGAAACGACAAAATTCGCCCGGCAGGTCGTAGACCCCACCGGGCGAAAATTAAATTGATATGAAGTTTCCTTACATGGTATAGTTCATACCATTGGCCGGAGCTGCCCCCTGTTGGATACAGGCTTTTTTTAAGAAGTTATGCTTTGGAAAAATAGGGTATATCAGCATGGCGGCTCCCTCCGTGGGCCGCCGATCCTGCGCTGGGCAAAGAGAAGCGGCGGCCTTGATTTCTCAAAGCCGCCGCTGGTTTTATGGGCGTGTCAAAAGGGCTGCTGTACGACGGCTTTTTTTCTTTGCCGTCGCCCGGCAGTTGAAACAATACTGTTTATTTGATTTCCAATGAAATGGTTAGTGTATCATTTTCAATTTTAGCGAACACATTGCCGCCGAGCTTGTCAGTTAATAGTTTTACCACAGCAAGCCCCACTCCTGTACCGCTATTATGCCTTGATTTGTCCCCGGTATAAAATCTTTCAAATAGTCGGTTTGGGTCTATTTCCACCTTACTATCAATGGGATTTTCAATGATAAAAATAGCACTCTTTTCTTTGCCTTGCTTCAAATCAATTTTAATCGATCCAGAGGAATATCGAATAGCATTTATAATAAGATTTTGAAAAATACGTTCTACCATACCATAGTCCGAATGGAGATAAACGGAATGATCTGGCAGACCAATTACAGGAGATATGCCTTTTGCTTCCAATGCTGGGGCGTTCTCTGTGATAAGATTTATCAGCAAATTTGTTAAGTTGAAATCTTCACGCACAGGAGTTACTTCTTTTGCGTCTATTACAGAAAGATCGTAAAAGGTTTGTATCAGCTCTTTCATTCTTTCTGCTTTATTAAAAATGGTTTCTATACGCTGTGTTTGACCTGCTGATAAATTCTCCTTTTTTAATAATTGTAAATGGCCAAGTATTACCGTCAGAGGGGTACGCAAGTCATGTGAAATATTAGCAATGGACTCTTTCAAATACATTTCGTGCCGTAATGTGCTTGCAATGGACTGTCTTTGCTTTTCATTATACTGGTTTAATACTGCGGCCAGTTGTTCTATATCTTTATCAACAAGAGAGATGTCCAGCATCTTTTCCGATTTTCCAGTTGTAAGATCGGTCATTTGTTTCGATAGGTTACGGATTTGTCTTTTGATTTGCACATATTTGAAAAGCACTACTATCAAGACTGCGATAACTAAAATTAACAACAGCTTTATTCCAGACACCTCCCTCCTTGTTATTTGAGTTCACATTTGCGAAAGCTAATCCATGAAAAGGTTATCAAAGCAACTATCCAAACAACGCCAACTAAAATGGCCCATGGCAAAAAATAGGTCACAGAAAAAACCGCTTCCCGTATCTGATAGGTTGCCAAAAATGCAACAGGAAGATCGAACATCATTCCATACCCAAGATAAAGGCTAAGAACAAAAGTGACTAAAGCGGTAACAGCTATTGCTCTTGCAGAGCTTCTTAACCAAAAAACAATCCAGATTGCAATAAGAAAAGTCGCACTGTTCAAAAGCAGAGAATATAAAATCGCCTTACTGACCTGATAACAAAGGTTGCCTGCTTCGGTAATACCAAAGCGGACGCTTTCTCTTATACAACCAGCCACAGGATAAACAAGAGCCATGATATTAAATGCAATTAAGTATGAGATTACTTTAGCAAAGAAAATGGTTTTTCTCGAATGTCCTGCATTGACCTCAAGATCAATCGTCCGACTGGAAAATTCCTGTCCTAAAATCAGAGCTAAAATACTGGATATAATAATCAGGAGAAAGGTTGAATCGTAAACCATTCCATTAAAAATATCTGCGAGGGATGTAGCAGCCCCACCCATAGGCCCCATAGCTTCCGGGACATAAGTATCTGCGGTAAAAAAACCAATCAAAAATATCCCTATTAAACCGCACCAATAAAAGATATTATGTGATAATTGATATTTTTCCATTTTCAGTAAGTTGTTCATTCCCACACCTCCTTGTTATTTCAAATCCGAGCGTCGGAACCACAGATAAGTACCTAAGCATAATGCCAGTACCCATAAAAAATCTGAAAACATGAATTGCCCGCCGGATATGTTGGATTGTTGCAATGCCATAAGCCGAAGCTGGCCCATAGGCAATATTTGTGAGATAAGCTGCGCTTGATCTCCATTCATCAAAAAGACCATTAAGAAAAAGAGTACCATCGGCACAGCCATACTCTTTCCTATATCACGGAAAATGAAGGCAAAGAAAAAAGGTAATAGGCACATTGCAAATTGCGAAGCAATCACCATTACAACTATGCCGATGCTTGCCAATGCTCCTTTAGTGACAAACGTACCAATTATGCTATGTAACAACAGTGGAAAAGACAGGATAACCATGCAGGCGATTTGATGAACTACCAGCTTCGCAAATAGTATCTTTCCGCGTCGATGTCCGGCATTGATATATGATTGTAATGTTCTTCTGCCAAAATCATTTCCAACAAACAGGGCAGAAAAGATGATTGTGAGGAAATATAGGATTGGCATATTGTATATCGAAGCAAAGAAAAGGTTGGATGTTTCCCCAACGCTATCCAGTAACAACACACTACTTAAAAGGAGATTAAACAACCCTATTCCCCAAAAATACCAGCTATGGAACAGCTTATAAAATTCAGCTTTTAGGAGATTTGACATTTCCTGTCCCTCCTATTTTGCTTAAAAAGTAATCTTCTAATGTATCACCGGCCACAGAAAGACCTGTAACGAGAATATGTGCATCTGACAAAGCAGCAGCCACTTTTTCCATATCATCGAGATAATCATATAGGCGAATCATGCCATCTGGCATCAGCTTAAAACTATCTGTGTGTAGCGTTTCTTCCAAAACGATCAGAGCTTTTTGTGGATCAGTTGCCTTTATTGAGATATGCCGTTTGCAACGATCATTTAGTTCTCGATCTGATATTTCTTCGATAATTTTGCCTTTGTCTATTAAAATAAACTCTGATGCTGTCTGATACAGTTCCTCTAAGATATGGCTGGATACCAATATCGTCATTCCGTATTCCTTATTCAAGGACTTTAGCAAATTACGAATTTCCACAATTCCAGCAGGATCAAGCCCATTGATCGGTTCATCCAAAATAAGAAATTCTGGTGTATTTAATAGTGCGATTGCAATACCCAATCGCTGTCGCATCCCCAGCGAAAAATTACGGACAGCTTTTTTCCCGGTATCTTTCAGACCTACCATGTCTAAAGTTTTTTGGATAACTGCTTTGTCAGGGATACCACGTTGGATACGCTGTATCTCCATATTTTGATAAGCGGTCATTGTCGGAAAAAGCGCAGGTGTTTCGATCATGCAACCGATCCGCTTTCTCTGTTCCTGCAATTCCTTTTCGACGGTTTTTCCCCACAACGATAAGGTGCCGCTTGTCGGAAACGCTAATCCTGTAACCAATCTCAAAAAGGTGGTCTTTCCTGCTCCATTTTGGCCTATGAAGCCATAAATTTTTCCTTTTTCAATTTTCAAATCAATATGATCTAAGGCAACTGTGTGCCGGTATTCTTTTGTTAAGTCATGTGCTTCCAAAATAACAGAACTCATGTTGTCATCCTCCTTTACATTTTAGTGTAAGGGGAAATCATAAAGAATTTCTTAATTTCTATTTGGAAACCATAAAAAAAGCATAAAGCCAAGAGCTTACCCCTCGGCTTTATGCAAACGGTATCCAATGCCCCACACAGTATCTATAAACTCTTTATCCGGGCAAATGGCTTTCATCTTGTTTCGCAAGTTGCTAATATGGACATTCAAGGTGTTGTCCTCGCTGATATACTCTGTATTCCAAACACTTTGAAACAAATTCGCCTTTGAGAAGATCTTGTCCGGGTATTTCATAAGCAATTCCAGTATAGCAAATTCTTTCGCAGTTAAAGGTAACTCCGCCCCTTGTAGCATAGCTCTGTTGCCGTCTAAATCTAAAACCAAATCATTGCACTTCAAAGATGACGGCGTGCTGTTTTGAAATTGAATCCGGCGTAAGTTGCTTTCAATTCTGGCGAGAACTTCTTCCATATCGAAAGGTTTTGTAATGTAATCATCCGCACCAAGCCGCAACAAATCAATCTTGTTCTGTGTTGTTTCCTTTGCTGAAATTACTATGACAGGAACCGTTGAGAATTTACGAATATCCGCAAGTATAGTATCACCACTCCGATAAGGCAGCATTATATCAAGCAGAATAAGATCAATCTGATGTTCTTGTATGTAGTCTAACACATGAAGCCCATCATACTGACAAAGCACCTCATATCCATTTCCCTGTAAAAAATCAGCCAGCAATTTGCTGATCTCTAAATCATCCTCAACAATCAAAATTTTCATGTTGTTCTATGTTCACCTGCCTTATGTCAGCATTGCACTACACTTTTTATCTCTAATAGATTTAATTATATTTCCTTTCAGGAGAGAATACAAGGCGTAAAATATGAATTATTAGATGCTAGAAGAACACATTTCTATTGCTGGGTACACTGGAAATATGAAACCAAAAGCCAGTAAAAGCCCCTCCTGTCTACGCATTTAGGGGGCAAAAAGCCCACGGAAATCAAGACTTTTCGGCGGTGGTCGGTGGGGTGGCAGAATGATTTATCAAATACCTGCCGGAACGGACTTTGAAATGCGTAGGAAAATCTTTCCGGCGCTGGTTTTCCTGCCGGTTCTGTGGTATGCTGGAATAAGACAAAAAACGACAGGAGTTGACACGATGGCCGAACAGGAAATGTTACTGGACACTGATACCATCAGGGCCGCCGTCGCCGGTGAGAAGTGGGCTAAAGATAAAGTGATCGAACACTACACCCCCATGATCGACGAGCTGGCCGTTGACGAGGATATGAAGCAGCACCTTATTCTGAAGCTGCTGGAAGAACTGCCACACTTCCCGATGGAACAGGAATAAAAAAGAGCGCCGGACGCAGAGGCATACAGCCCCCGCGCCCGGCGCTTTGCTATGCTTGGATTACTCGTCCGTGAAATGGAACTGCCGCGCTTCAAAGTCGGCGTCGTTCATGGCGTCCAGCTTGTCGGCGGTCTGGCGGGCCAGCGCCGCCATGTCCTCGTCCATGTCCGGCAGAGCGGCCCGGATGTTGGCCGCCGTCCTGCGCCGGTCGCTCTTGTGATACATACAGATCAGGTTTTCTTCCTCCACGGTAAACTGCATTGTCATACCTCCAATTCATTTTTCTTGGTTCTGGCCGGGGCCTTTTTCGGGGCTTGGGCCTGTTTGGTTTCGGATAGCTGCCTGCGGATGGAAGCGCGGGGCCTCCGCACTTCCTTGTCCCGGTTCTCGTCCTTGCCGATCACCGCATACAGGCCGTGCCGATCTTTCATGCCGGTAAAGCACAGGGATTTATAGGGCAGCATGGAAAACAGCCGGTCGGTGTCCTTGCTGGATGCAATCTGCACAAAGTATGGGGACAGCTCCACCATGAAATGCGTCTTGTTGGGGCTGTTGGGGGCGGACAGATCTTTCAGTCCGGCCACGATCCGCTGCGCCTCGGTCAAAATCATGCTGTCATGCAGCGCCGTGACGTGGGCCTTAAAGTCGCCGGGCGCAAGCTGCGCCCGGCCTTTCTGTTCATGCCGCAACAGCTCCCGCAGGTGTTCCGGCTCATTGGACTTGGCCTCATACCGCAGGAACGCCCCCAGATTGGGATCGGGCCGTCCGTCGAAGTACAAGACCGGCGGGCTGCTCCCGGTCGCCCTTTTCATAGTGCAGGATGATGTTGTCGGCCTGTACCGCCTCGGCTGCGACGTGCCGGAAGTGCTGGGGATAGTCCAGCTCATAGAGATTGCCGCGAATGACACCCCGCACCTTGCCGGTCAGCTCCACGGCGTAGGCCAGCACCCGGTCACGGGTCTGCTCCCCGTAAAACTTCCATGTGTTGTGTTGCGCGGTGCCTTGCAGGTACACATCACTTTCCCGGAAACAGTACGTCCCGGACGGGCGGGACATCCACAAAAGCGTCTTGTCCTCGGCCTTATCGCTGGCAGCGGCCCACCCGATGATCTCCTTGTCGATCTCAAAATCGTTGCGATAAAAGGCGGTGTTCTGCCGCATGAGCTGTTCCAGCGCGGCCAGAACATCCACATTCTCAAACCTGTTCATGGTGTCACACCTCCAATTCCTGTGCTTTCTCCCGCTGCGGCGGTTTCTTCTGCTGTTCCTCCTTGGCGGCTTTGAGCTGCGCCCGGATGGACGGTTTTTTCTGTTTCTGCGCCGGGCTCTGGGGCTGCTTGGGCTTTTGGGCCTCTGCCTTGGCTGCCTCGGCCACGTCAAACAAGGAAATCTGTTCCCCGGCTTTGACCTTGGCTTCCAGCTCACTCATGGTCGGGGCATTGTTCAGAACGCCGTCGATCATGTTGTAGTTCTGCTCGGTCGTCATTTCAGCGGCCTTGATGGGGCTTTCCTGCTGGGCGGGAATGGCAAAGGCATCCGTGCCGTTGCCCATGATAAGATACTTGCCGTCCTCGGATTGGTGATGGAAACCATAGGCTGCGGCCTCCAACTGCCCCCGGCTCATGTCGGTTACAAGGAAGCTGCCCCTTGGGGTCTGGATTCTCTCGCCGGTCAGCAATTCCCGTGGTGTAAGCTGCTTTTCCCGCTGCAAGAAGAACTCCGGCACCGGCGTAAAGCCGAAGCTGTCACAGTAGTGGGCTTCCTCCTTGCCGCTGCGGGTCAGCACCACAATGTCGGAAACGGAAAGGCTGTGGCCGGTGAAGTCGGCGGGACGGTCAAGGTTGAATGTACGGTAAATGTCCTCCAGCGTGGTTTTGCCGTCCAGCGGGGCCGTGTAAACCAGATCGTAATTCTGCCGGTCAACGGCCAGCCCCGCTTCCTGCAAGCTCTCGTAAGCCTCAAAGCGATAATCCCGTGTTTCCGGCCCGCCTTTGATCTGGTAGATGGCAAAGATGTCGCCCTGCTCCGGCGCGGCGGCGCTGCGCTCGGCCAGTGTCTTTTCGGCACGTTCCCGCACATCGTCCCGCAGCGGCACCGTATAGAGGGTGGATGCAGAGGAAAAGCCCACGTTATTGAGAACGTAGTCCACATCGGCCTCTTTCAAGGCTCCTGCTGGGTAGTAGTCGGCCCGTGTGGGGGTGTCGCTCACCTTGCCGCTGGCAATATCATGGTTCAATCCCGTTTCCAGATGGGTACAGATTTTGCCGTCCACGGCCAGCGTCACATAGTACCAGCCAATATAACCGCCGGTCTTTTCGTCAGCTCCCTCGTTAAATTCCACATTGAGCAGCGTGTAGGGCTTCAAGCCCTTTTGGGCCGCGATCTCGTTGTCCTTGGCCTCCTGCTGCAACAGCGCAGGCAGGGCCGCTTCCTTGGTGGCCTTGACAATCTCCGGGTTGTACTGCACTAAGGTACGGTTGACACATTCCGTCTGCACCTTGACCGTCTTGGCTTTCGGCGTCAGGTGGTTGCCGTCCTTGTCCATGACCGGCTGACCCTGTTCGTCCAGCTTCGGCATTTCCTTTTTCACCTTGTAGGGAGCCGGAGCCAGAATTTTGATGCCTTTCTCGCCCCGCTTCACATTGCGGTGAAAATCGTCCCGCCACTTGTTGTAACCAGCCACAAGCTGGCCGCCCTGCATGGCGATCAGCAGCGTATTGTTGAAGCTGTAACTGTGGAACTTCGCCATAGAGGTGAGATAGGCTGTGTAGCGTTCACTCTCGAAAAGCTCCTGTATGCCGGTTTCCAGCCGGTCGGTGATTTCTTTCATGCGGTCGGCGCTGTTCTGGCTGTTGAGAATAATGGGGACGACGGGCGGCGGGGCCGCAGCTTCGGCGGTGGGCGCTACCTCTGGCTGCACCGTCCGGGCCGGGGCCTCGTCCCGCAGAATTTCCGGCGCGGGATAGGCCATCACACGGTATTCCTCCGGCACCGGCTGGCCCTCATGGACACGCTGCCACTCGTCGCCGCTTTTCACCAGATAGCCGTAATCGGTGAAAACACCATGCTCCGTATTGGCAATATGCAGGCCGAAACGGGGCAGGAAAATTCCCGCTTTCCATTCCTCCGGCATATCCACCATGCCGGAACGGTTCAGGTAGTAGTCACCCAACTGGCCCGTGCCGGTGACATCCGGCAGATGCACAAAGTAGTCCACGTTGTCGGGGTAGTCGATAATCTGACCGATACTGTGAAAATCGCTCTGCGGGCTTGTCAGGGCGGCGTTCAGCTCCGCAAGCTCGGCAGCGTCCAGCTTTTCCAGCCTCGCGGCAAGGAAGTTCAGCTCTTCCACATCGGCGGACAGCACCAGATCGCAGGGCAGCTTAACGGGACGCTCCTGCGGGCTTCGGTAGCCGTACAAGAAAAAGTCCTGCGGATTGTCGGCACTGATCCCGATTTCCCGCAGGGCTGCTTGCAGCTTTTCGGTTGTGGTCGGCAAAGAAAACCAAAGGCCCTCTTTGCCTTGCTTATAACGCTGTCGGTTATGCAGCAGGATAGAAAATACTTCGCTCATTTGTCGCTCCTTTCTGAAAAATGGCATAAGAAAAGCAGGAAACCTTTGAAAGATTTCCTGCTAAACCTTTTAATTGAAATATCAATAGAATGGTGTTTTTAACATCTCTGAATAATATAGGGGTTTATTCAATTCATATTTTTGCATTACATCACGCACCACGTCCTCAAACCATTTTGGCGCATAAGGAGAAATGTATACTGCCGAAATTAGCTTCTCAAGATCGACGGCTTTTTCTATACCGCTATGTGCTTGATGACTTGTGATAATAGCGCGTACTTCTCTCTCGTGTTCAAATGCTTTTCGTTTATACCAGAACGAACCATTTGCGGAAGAAAATCTTTTGGAAAAATCAATATATTTGACTTTCCCAATTTCTATTGTGGGGGTCTTTGTCAAGAGCCTCGTACAACTGTTGGTATGTAGTTTGAATTGCAAGTACATTGTTCACATTTGTTGAGTACAATTTCCACATTGCTTCCAATTCAGATTCGTTACAATGCCAACAACTTATAAATGTATGTTTCCTTCGGGCATTTCCACTGGCGTTCAACTCGGATAACAAACGTGTTGTATTTTCCTCAATGTATTCGTCTGTTAAATCTTCTGGTTTCATGCCGGGCGCAGTTTGAATTGCTTCTCTAAAAAAATCAAGATAAAATGCGTCCCATTTTTCTTTCCGCTCCAATGTGCCTTTTGCACCCTCAAATATATCCTCAAATGATTCCGCAGATGCAAAGTATAGTGTCTTTTTACCAAGCATCGAAAGGAACTTGCTTAAATCCATGTAACGCCAAAGTTTAGATTCTGGCGCAACTTTTTCGTATTCTGGTTCTGTCCAATGATAACGAACTACGGTTTCTGATAGCAAATATGCGCAATCATCACAAAGGACAACAGGATTTCTTTCTGTATCATATCCCAAATGCGCACACATACCGTTTTGAAATCTTCTTCCACAATTCGTACAAGCATCGCTATGCTCGTTGTAAAACACATCCAATTCGCGGGTGTGCCTATGTGTCATTTCCTGCATAACTTACCCCAACTCTCTTATGTTTTATTATATCAGTACAAACATCTATTTGAAACAAGATAATTGTAAATTGTAAGCGTGTAGGGGTTTGGGGCTTTCCCCAACAAGCAAAATCCCCGGCCCGGCAGGGTGGCCGGGTCAGGGATTTATCGGAAGCGTGGCTACACTTCCTATGCTTGCTACGTTACTCCGTCAGCTCTTTTTCTCCACGCGGTAGTTGACGTACTTCCCGCCGGTATCGGCCAAAAGCACCGTCCCGTCGTAGGTTTTGCCGGTTTTCATGGAGCGCAGGCCCTTTACCTTTGCTTTTCCGTCTTTGAGCAGCGCGGCGGCGATCTTCGGGGTGAACGTCTTGCCTCGTTCCTCAAAAAATCGGTCATTCTTCCACATGACAAACTGGCAGGCCCGGTTTCCGCAGTAATAGTTTTTCTTGCCCTCGTAGACGGCTTCGCCGCAGCGGGGACACTTGCCGATAACAACACGCTCGGCCTGAAACAACTTCTGCGCGACCTCGCTGATCTGCGAATGACGAGAAATCAGGTTTCGGGTCATTTCCTCAATGCCTACCATGAAGCCCTCCGGGTCGGCCTCGCCCTTGGCAATGGCCGTCAGCTTGGTTTCCCATTCCGCCGTGAGCTGGGGAGAATTCAGCACATCCGGCAGGACACACACAAGGTTGTGGTCGTCCTTGGTGGGAAGTAGCTGCTTGCCTTTGCGTTCCACAAAGCCCATCTGCACCAGCTTTTCCAGAATGGAAGCGCAGGTTGCCGGGGTTCCCAAACCTTGGCGCTCGGCGTCCTCCGGCATATCCTCGGCCCCGGCCCGTTCCATAGCAGACAGCAGCGTATCTTCGGTGTAGGGCTTGGGCGGTGTGGTGAAATGCTCGGTGACACTGGCCTCCACCGGGTCAAAGGTCTGGCCCTCGGTGATCTCCGGCAACTCCCTTGCCAGCTCCGGCACGTCCTCGTCGGCATCGGTCTTGAACGACGCCTTGAAGCGGCGCTCAATCTCTTTCCATCCGGGGGTGAGAATGGTTTTGCCCTTGGCGGTGAACTCGTTCCCAGCGCAGGTGAATGTGGCGGTGACAGCCTCATACACATGGGGCGCAGCCACGGCACACAGCAGCTTGCAGCACACAAGGGACAGCAGCTTCTTTTCGTAGAGCTGTTGGGCATAGTCAAGGGTCTGCTTGGCGGTAAATCCAAACAGGCGGTTGGCCTCTCGCTGCAAGGTGGTAAGACCGTAAAGACGGGGCGGCTGTTCCGTCTTTTTCTCACGCTTCACCGATACACAAACGGCCTGCGCTCCTGCACAGGCCGTCTTGGTGGCGTCGGCGTCGTCGGGGTTCAGAAAGCGGTCGCTGACCGCCTCCATACCGCCCGCCGCGATATGGACAACGTGATATCTCTCTTTCTTGAAATTGCTGATTTTGGCCTCCCGGTCAACCAGCATATTGAGGGTAGGCGTCTGGACACGGCCCACGGTCAGGGTCTTGTGATAGAGAATGGAGAAAAGCCGGGTGGCGTTGATCCCCACCAGCCAATCGGCCTGCGCCCGGCACAGGGCCGATTGATACAAGTCGTCGTAGTCGGCCCCCGGTTTCAGGTGGGCAAAGCCTTCGCGGATCGCGGCGTCCTCCATGCTGGTAATCCAAAGGCGCTTGAACGGCTTTTTGCAGCCCGCCATCTGGTAGACGAAACGGAAAATCAATTTGCTCTCGCGCCCGGCGTCGGTGGCGCACACAAGCCCCGTCACGTCGGGGCGCTCCATCAGGGAGCGCAGCACGGCAAACTGTCCTTTCTTCTCGGCGGGGATGATGTACTGCCACTCCTGCGGCAAAATCGGCAGGTCGTCATAGCGCCACTTCTTGAAACGCTCGTCATAGGCTCCGGCGTCGGCAAGGGAAACAAGGTGGCCGATACACCAGCTCACCAGATAGCCGTTTCCCTCCATGTAGCCGTCCTTTTTCTGATCCGCACCGATCACGCCCGCAATGCTGCGGGCGACGCTCGGTTTCTCTGCAATTATAAGTTGCATAAACACACACTCCTTTCATTGTTTCTTTGCGATTTGTGTTGTATAATGGTATTTGTGAGGTGGTAGGTATGGTCTTTAAGATAATCACATCACTTGTCTTTATTGCTGTCTTTATCGCAAGAATTGTTAAACCCGAATGGAATATTGATACTACTTCCATTATTCTTCTTATACTTGCTTTCGTCCCGTGGTTTATCCAATACATTAAAACACTGGAAATCAG
Source organism: Clostridium sp. OM05-6BH (assembly GCF_003481635.1). Lineage (NCBI taxonomy): Bacteria > Bacillati > Bacillota > Clostridia > Eubacteriales > Clostridiaceae > Clostridium > Clostridium sp. OM05-6BH. The sequence goes on from NZ_QULH01000003.1 coordinate 69,905, forward strand.
CGGACTTGGCAAAGTTGAGCTGGTTGGCAAAGAGCAGAAAAAAGAAATTGATAAAAAGGCAAGTGAGGCAGGAATCCAAAAAAGTGAAACAGCGGACAACGAGCAATACACTTTCTATGGATTGCGGTACAGCGATCCCAAATTGGCTTTAGCTGGTTTGCGGATCGAAATTGAAAGTGTATTGAGAAAAATAGCTGAAGCGAACCAATTAGATACTTCTCGTACTGGTATCGGGCAAATGGCAAAAGTTCTTAGCCAACACCAGCTTATCAATGATAATGAACGAGCTATCATATTTGACCTTGTTGGTATTTTGAATAAAGCGGTACATAATCAACTTAAAGAATACGAAAGCGAATCGTTCGACTGGGTATTTGACCTCGGTCTTGATTTGCTTAAATCACTTAACGCCAAACTATCGTAATAAAAGCGGCATTGCTATTTCTTGTTTGATAAGCAATGCCGCTTTTTCTTTACTCTTTATCCGTTTCCATGCTGTCGTCCACTTCGGGTGTCACTTCGTCCTCGTCGTCCTCGTCGTCCTCGTCGTCCTCGTCCTCGCCAAAATCGTATTCGTCCAGCTCGTCGCCGCCCTTGGTGTCGGCCTTGGGTTTCTTAAACTTGACGAAGTAAAGGGCCGCGCCGCCGCCAATCAGGGCCACCACAAGGAACACGACAAGGCCGCCCATGCCGGTGCTTTTCGGTTCATCTTTCTGTGGCTGCTCGGTTTCCTCCGGCTCCGGGCCGGTACACTCGGTCATATTGGTTTTACATACCGGGCAATTCGTGTTGACGGCTCCTGCCGCGCACTTGGTCGTACAGGTGCAGGTTTCCGGGGCGGCTTTGCCGTCCTCCAACAGTGCTTGCAGGTCGGCGTCGTCTACTTGGTTGAGGAAGTGAACGGCGGTTTCCTTGTCCTCGTTAGCACGGTCGATCAAAATATAAAAGTAATTGCCCGCCTTGGTGGTAACGGTGATAAGCTGCTTATTTCCGTAGAAATCATCCACCAGTGTTGCGTTGCCCTCCGGGGTGACAGGTACGCCCTCCGGCTCCATGCTGCCGGTGGTGGGTTCTTCCTCCTGCGGTGCCTCGGTGGTTTCCGGCAAAGGCTCCGGGTTGGGGTCAGTGCCACCAGATACTCATTTTTCATATATTTTTCTGTAATCGGGCACATATTTTGAATCAAAAATGCCTTCTCATGACCAAGCACTTCTCCAAAAACAATTGTATCGCACCTATGATACTTTTGCATTTTCTTATTATAGATTCCTTTAAATTTAGAAGTCTGTGATGAAAATGGTATCATCCAAAACAGCTGCGTATTACTATCCTGGAATGCATAAAAACATGGTCTATCATGTAACTGTCCATTTACCTTTTCCTTATTCTGCATCAAATAAGAATCTGGAAAATCCTTAAAGTATTGATCATCAATATAATAAAAATGTCCTATTTCCATTTCTTCTCCTAACGTCAAAAAGAGGCTCCGTCCTCTCGAACAGAACCTCAAAACATTTGAACTCGACCTTTTCTAAGTCGCATATCGAGTAGCGACAGACATTTGAACTCGACCTTATTTGAGTTGCATATCGAGTAGCAACAAACATTTGCAGTAATCTCTTACTGTGGTTAAAGTATACATTCAAATGTGCCGCCTGTCAAGCTGTCAAGGTCAAATATAAGTTCAAATCACAGCTTGCGGCTGCATTAATATTATATGTCCGTATCCAACTAGATATTCATTTTACACGATACTGCTAGACTATTCAACGATTGACACTCTGGATACCACTATGGTTATCAATGCATGTAAAAAGGCATTTAAAGTAGCAAAGCCGTTAATCATCAACTCGGATCAGGGCAGCCAGTTTACCAGTGATAAATATATTGCTTTCATTTGTGATAACGGTATTCGCCAGAGCAGCCGCATAATATAAAAAGTCCGGGAGACGCTACATTGCATTCTCGAACCTCTGAGTTTATCCGCACTCTTCCACAAAGCTTCTTCCATTGTGATTTCTTTCTTAGGTTTAGCCGCCTTAGCCATTTTGGTTATCTCCATCTATTTGTACTATAAACCTTAATCCAAAGTTAATCCAACAACACTTAATCCCTATTTTACACAACTCGCTGTCCCTTAATACGGACTCACAACATCATTTTAAGACATTTTCACTTTTTTCACAACCTTATCAAGCAATCTCAAAAAACAGATTGCCCCCTCATCGGTCGACGTCACATTAACTTTACGCCCATCCGTATAAGAAATTTGTAAATCAAAACGCTTTTCTGGACAACTATTCTCCCTTGCAAACACTGGTACATTCAACTCTTTTCGCAAAGCTGATGACAATTTCTGCACTTCTTTCTTTTCGATATGTTTAACTTGTTTATCGACAGATTTTCTTGATGTTCCCTCATACCGGTAAATCCGAACCAATCCATTCGGAAACATTTCATACACGGTATACCGTTGTATATCTTCGCTAATTCCTATTGAAGTCCATACTTTAAAACGTATTTTCACCATATAAGAGGCAGGTAATAATTCTGGTGCCCATTCGAATTTACAATCAAGACAACCGTAGTCAGGTTGTGGCAAATCGTCTATAATGATATCACAACCACCAAGAATCATTTTACCTTGTTCTGCCAATTTGTACGCCTCTCCCGTTGGCATTCCATATAGAATTTCACACACATTACTTGAACCGCATTTTGGACATTTAAGATTCATAGTTATCTTCTCTCTCCAGCATCCTCTTATCTTGTACTATTCAATTGTTCCGCTATTTTTTCTGCCTCTTCATTCGAGCTCATTGGAATCTGACATACACCACCTGTAATCGCCGCATGAACATATGGCGCGGCAATTCTATTTTCATTTATATAAATTTCCACCTGGTCTCCAATATGCTCCTCCGTTATCTTTGCAAATTTATTTGCCCCTTCATCCGTAAAAGTAATCTCTACTACCGGCTCCTCGCCGTCAGATTGGTCCACTTTCTTTGCTTCTGCTTTCCCTATTCCACCAGACATAATAACATTACCATCTGTATCTTTTAGATAAAATTCATTTTTCCTTGTACTTTCACTTGATTCTGTCTTTTGAAACCATGCCGTACCATGACACCCCTGATACGCACCTATGCTCGCATTTATTATGGTTAACACAAGACACAAAACTAGAACTAATCTGCATAGCGCAACTCCTCCTTAATACACATTAAACCTTACTGTTTTACAAAATAGGAGTACAATGGGGGTACAAATCCCATCCACATTCCCTAAAAGCCTTGATTTTAAGCCTTTTCAGCCGAAAGTACGGTTTCTGGGAAAATTATAGCATATTGTTGCAAGTCTATTCTTACAATTCCATCAGAAAATGTTCATGTAGCGCACGTTTCACCTGATCGAAATTACCTCGCTCCGGACATTGGATGGAAACAACCAATCCCTTCTCTGGGAGAATCGTTGTAATCTGTCCGAATGCGCCATCAGCACGATAGGATCCTGGATATGGACTGATCCAGAACTGATAGCCATATCCTACATGCCAGAGATCTGCAGATGGCTCGAAGGTAAATTTCGGGGTGGACACCTCCTGCACCCAGTCCCTGCTGACAATCTGCTCACCCTTCCAGTTACCCTCAGCCAGATAGAGCTGTCCCAGTTTCATCATCTCGGTACAAGTCAGATACATACCTCCGCCGCCATTCGGATGTCCCTGTGGATCATGCTCCCAGAGCGGCCATCCCATATCAAGGGGCTGGAATACCTTCTCATACAGATACTCTCCCATCCGCTTGCCAACGGCCCGTTCTACCATATGAGCAGCCAGAATACTGTCGGCAGAGGAATAGCAGAATGCACTGCCTGGCTCCACAGGAACCGGCTGTGCCATCATATATTTCTCATAATCCGGTGCGCCGACGCCCGGACGTCTGTCCGCATTCATCAGAAGTGCCTTACCAAAGCCACTGGATATGCAGAGCAGATGTTTCAACTGAATCTTCTCCAGATTTGGATCCGGATTTGAAGGAAGTTTATCTTTAAATACTTCCGCCACATGATCTTCCAGGCTTAGTTTTCCCTCTTCCATTGCAAGTCCAACTGCTGTTACCGTAAAACTCTTGGTATGTGAATAAATATTTCTCGGTGCATTTGCTGCGTAGTGCATCTCACAGAGTACCTTATTCTCATCTCCGACACTGATAGCTTCCAGCGGCAGATTGTGGCTGCTGGCATAACGATGAAATTCCAAAAACTTTTCTTCCAGTAACATAATACCTCTATCCTTTCCGGCAAATCTCTGATGTCAGTCCGATATAACCGGTGCGACGTGTCACAAGGTTAAAACCAATCTATCTGACATCTCCAATGTATAAGTTTTCTATATTTTATCCGTACAATATTTGAAGCTTGCTGATAAAATCCTCAATAATAAAGCGTGAATTGATCGATGTGTATACTCTCTGATCTGCGGACTGTTCTCCGGATAGCGATAAGAGGTATCCTCCTGTACCTCCGGTGCTTTGCAGCACATAAAGCTGCCGCAATTTGGTTCCAGGGTCACTCCTACCGCCGGGGAGTCTCCAAGCGACCAGCTCTCTCCCGCCGACCACGAGGCGTTTTCTGTTTCATAAAATGATATGAGATTTTCGTACAATAATCTGCCGATCTCGCCATAAGGAGCGATCCGCCGTTGTATTTCTCCAAAACCAATATGCATGGTTCCGTAAACATTGTTGGGAATCATCCATATATCTCCTCCACAGTGAAGCACTGTATTGGCCGCCTCCACATCATTTCCAAAATTAAATTCCCATCCCGGCTTCTCACAACCAATGGGATTGCCTCCAATGCATACTACTGTCATTCTATCCACAATTTCGGACTTTGCCCGGATGGCTTCCGCCACATTTGTAACTGCCCCAATACATAAAACAAACAACGGCTTGTCGTCCTCCTTCATGGTCTCCTCGATGATAAACTGCGCCGCCTCTGTCAAGGGTTCCCCCTGATGCTCTGACATTTTGCCGGTCTGTCCCCGAAACACCGGCACATCTGCCCCCATTGCCTCTGTTACACGACAGATCATCTCATAGCTCTGTTCCATGCTTCCCTCTGCCACAAAATGTTCCGCACATATTCCCTTGACCTCAAGCATTTTACTCATCAATGCCTGTGCGATTGCAAAAGGATCATCCGCCTCACAGGCGGCATCCGTATCAATGATCACTCGTCTTTTACGGTATTCCTGCACATGATAATGCAGGGAAGCTTTTCTCTGTTCCAGTGTAATTTTACCTGATGACATTTCCTACTCCTTTATCATTTTGCCCATGTTGTTTTATCCCGTTCTCCCTGATAATCAAAAAGTCCGTCGTTTTTCTCCTTGTGGGATGCCACCTTGATCAGAGAACGAAAAACCCTGTCATCCCCGACCTGCTCTGCTCCCAGTCCATCATCGTCCCTCGCACCTTATAAGACATTGAATCACAAAACGTACTCAGATAACATCCTGCCAATCTTCCCAATATCTACAGCACCCTTAAATTCAAATTTGGCTGTAAATCCGTTCGTAAACATTACGAATAATTCTGAATCAGGAAACAATTCCATAAATCCCGGTGTCTGAATTGAAAAATACTGAATTTTGGAATACGGCATTGTCGCAAAGGATTTTCTCTTTCCTGTAATCCCCTGCACATCAATAGAAATAATCCTCTTGTTTGTAAATACTAACTGATCGCGAATCGTTTTAAATGCAAACTCCACCTTTTCGTCTGCAATCAATAACCCGTCAACCTCTCCACGTACCTCATCATTGCTAATCGGTTTCAAATTAAAAACACTGTCCTGATTAAAATTTACTGCCATATTTTCCTCCTATCATTCTGTTGTGTTTGTTTACTTTATCTGATATCTCATTGTATCACATACCGTTTTTATCATGTTGTCTTTATATAGTATGATAATTTACCCTCTGCCTTCTGTCAATCGTACTTGTTGAAAGACCACTGCGTTTGGCAAATCAGTCTTTCTATAACTGTCCTGCCCTTCTATATTTTTGAATTTCCCACTTCTATCCCCTTACCCATTTTGTCTTTTGTTTTTCCGATATTCACTTGGTGTGGTTTTATAGCGTTCTTTAAACACTCTGTTAAATGTTCTCTGACTGTCAAAACCGCTGTCCAGACAGATATTCAGGATCGTATCATTGGTATTTACCAATCTTGTGCATGCATAACTTAATCTGGCATCATTGAGATACTGATTGAAATTACGGTGAAATGTTTTAGAAAACACCCTGGATAATACATACTTGCTCACTCCAAGATCGCGTGCCATATCTTCCAAAGAAAACTGTCTCCTGAAATTTCCTGATATATAAGATACAGTACGATAAATTAAGTCATCACTTCCCACACAACTTTTTTCCACCAATTCCATTTTTCCTATACATCTTGCCAGCACAATTTGAACATAAGCTTGAACAATCATAGGTTCGTTTTCTTCCATTTGGATAATCGCCTGAATTGCATTATAAACATCTGGTTCAATCTGCCCCGCACGAATAACCGGATATTTAGGAGCATATCCTTGTATTTTATCTTTAAGTACTCCTGCAAAAGAAGACGGAACCAAGATATAATCCGCCCGGCTCGTTTTTTCTGAAAACACTTGATAATGATGAATAATATCAGAAAAGACAAATCCGATATCACCCTTTTCCATATGATATAATTCCTGCCCCACTCCCATCTCAAGTGTTCCTTCCGTTACGCACACAATCTCCAATGCATTATGCAAATGTGGAGATACATGTTTTGACACTCTTTGCGCCGCATATACCTCTTCCTTTGTTTCCTTAAACGTCAAATGCATTGATACATCTCCCCTTTATTACTTAATTGTTGATTTCCTCTGCAACATTTGTCTACATTTTCTTTTAATTTGGCAAGCATTCTTATCCAGCCTGTCCTATAATGAACTTGCAAACAAGAAAAGGAGGAATACAAAATGAGCAAATTCAAAAATTATATGAACAACCTTTTAGCTTTCTATGAAGGATACTTTGAGCATGTATATCATGCATAATCTGGCTAAAAGGACTATTTGTGAAAACTGAATACTGAAAAAGCAGACCACTTCCCCCCCCTTTACACATTCTGGTATCCATTGGGATGACTTTTATGCCATTTCCATGCCGTACCGATAATTGTTTCCAAATCTGCATATTGTGGATTCCATCCCAACACTTCCTTTGCTTTTGCACTGGAAGCGATCAACATAGATGGATCTCCTGCTCGACGTGGTTCTTCCTTCGCCGGAATCGGATGACCGGTTACTTTTCTCGCAGTTTCTACAACTTCTTTTACCGTAAAACCGACTCCATTACCAAGATTGAATATATTGCTGTCGTTTCCATCACAAAGATACTTCATTGCAAGAATATGAGCCTGTGCAAGATCATTTACATGAATATAGTCTCTGACACAAGTACCATCCTTTTCTTTTCCTTTCGTAACAAAAAGCATTGCCTGTAATTGTTTATTCAATTAAGACAATGCTTTCCTGTTACCAATTTCTGCTCATTACCGCTGAGCGGTTTCTACTGTAATTCCCTTTTCTTTTTTGATCTTTGCATTTGTCTCCTCCACATTCATTCTGGAAAGGATAAACATAATAAGTACATCAAAGATCAGTGGCAGCCAAAGATACATAAACTGCATCATATTCAACGCAGACTGTGGCTGAACAGCATGTGTTCCCACATAACCACTAAGTTCTAAGAGCCATCCTACGACCGCCGTTCCAATACCTCCGCCAATCTTAACGCCAAGTGAAGTACAGGAATACATCGTACCATCCACACGCTTTCCCTGTGTCAGATATGTATACTCGGAACAAGATGCGATCACTGCATTCATGTCTCCCTGCCAAGGTCCCTGTCCTAATGCTGCTAATGCTGTAAATGCCATCATCAAAGGAATACTTCCCATATATCCGGCAACAACAACAAGAGCTCTGCCAATCACAGCAAGGATGTAACCTCTCAAGTTCAGCTTATACATACCATTCCACTTTCCAACCAGTGTTGGTGTAAAGATTAATGCAATGATAAGAGGAATGTTTACCGCCCAGGCAAATTGTCCAAACAGATTTTTGTTTTTCAAAACCCAGGTCATATAATAAATACCGGCACCGATCATTGCACTGTATAACTGCTGTAAAATATAAGTATCACAGATCATCAGATAAAATTTATTCTTTACCAGCAGCTTGAATGCCTGAACCAGCCCATATTTTTCCTCTTCACCTGTTGTGCCTCCTTCATTTAATTCCTCTTCCGGAAGTTCTTTAACAGATAATGCGGAAATAGTATTCACAACTAATCCGATCACTGCATAAATAATTGCAACCATACGCCATGCGGCTGCATCTCCACCACATTTTGCAACAAATCCAACAGTAACTGCTTGAATCAGAAGACTGGTTGAAAAAGCAAAAATGAAACGGTAAGAACCCATCTGCACACGCTCTTTACTGTTCTTGGTAACAAGTGATGTCAGAGCAGAATAAGCAATGTTGTTTGCCGTATAAAACACTCCATTCAACAGCGTATACGCAATAAAGAACCACGCATACTGTGCCGTCCTGCCAAGACTTGTTGGAACTGCAAAACAGGCTACCAATGTAATTGCACAACCAACGTAACCATACAGCATCCATGGTCTTGCCTTTCCCATCTTACTATGCGTCTTATCAATCATTGATCCAAAAAAGATGTCTGTAAATCCGTCGAATAATTTGGAAACGGCAATCAGTGTTCCCACTATACCGGATGCCAATCCTATCGTATCTGTCAGATATACCATCACAAATGATGTCAAAAATGCATACACTACATTTCCCGCAATATCGCCAGATCCGTATCCTATCTTGTTGTACCATTTTAAGTATTTCTTTTCCTCCATAAGAATCGCTCCTTCACTATTTGTTATTTAGAAACCCCAGTAGTCTATCGTTTTTGTCTTTTCTAATTGTTTGTTGTCAATTTTCCAGAGAAAATTTTGACTGTCCGGACAAAATCTTCATCTTCTCTGGAAATTTGCTTTGGTTATCAAGTGTCTTGTATTATCCTTTTACAAACGGAATTAATTCAAACTGAAACTGAAATGCTTCCTCATTAAACCGATATTTATCCATGACATCCGGTCCGCAGCTATTTGAACCAATTCCATTCATTGCATAATCCATACAGAATACGGTGCTATCCGATTCTTTCAATTCATAATTGTGTGATACCCGTTCCAACTCCTCCTGTGTATAAACAGAAGCGTTAAACGAAAATGGATTCTTTGAAACTGCTGCAATTCCACATTGACCATTTGTAAGCTCTACATAATCACAGTCATAATGGCTTCCATTCTCCTGTGGACGAATATAATCTTCATGCATCTGAGCCACCTTCGAACGGAACAATCCATGACAGGAAGCCTGGTGTTTATCCCGGTAGCTTTCCTGTGGTCCCATTCCAAAATAAGTAATCTCATCCATTTTCTTATTCAAAAACATCCGAATTCCAAACCTTGGCAGATCCGGGAATTCTTTATCTTTTACTGCCTCTATAACCGCCTCTATTTTCCCGTCTTCATTGATCTTCCATGTCATTTCCACATCCAAAATCTTTTGTACGGTATCAGCTACCACTGCCAGATGCTCCATGATCAGCACACCGTGCTTGTTCTGAAGCACCTCTATACGGTATGCTCTGGTATAGGCAGCATCATAATGTGCCTTTTTCCATTCCAGCTTTATATACATATCGTTATCCGTCGGAGCCCGCCAAATATTTAATTCCATTGGATGGTTAATATAACTTCTTCCGGCAAACTGCATGTTCTCAAACAATCCGGTACGCTTATCTAAAACATAAGTAAAATCCTTTGCCTGTAATACGATCTGCTTATCGTTTTCCTTAACAGCAATGGTTCCGATTCCTTTTTCCTGCTCCAGCCACTTTACAGCCTGTCTGTTTCTATCATCCTCATTTGCAAGCTTCATTTCATCAAAACCTAATTCATACCCCTGTTCAAGCAACGGCATTTCCTTTTTCAACCGGTAAATAAGCTTCAGATAAATCTTACCGGTATTTGGAACCTGCAGTTTCAACTCCACTTCCGCATCGCTATGGGGTGATGCAACAACATTTGCCAGTTTTCCTTTTTCCACAGTCAAGCCATCCTGTGTCATTTCATAGAAAATATCCACATAATCCTTCAAATCATCAAAATCCATATAATTGTGAAGAACCATCTGTCCGTTTTCTTGGTCATAAGACACGATTCTCACCGGACGATAGACATTTTTATATTCCAGCAGTCCCGTATGCGGTGTACGACCGGGATAGACCAGCCCGTCCATACAGAAATTGCCATCATGAATGGTTTCTCCATGATCCCCTCCATAATAATATCTGGTCTTTCCATTTTCTGCCGTTCCATGTGCGATTGCATGATCACACCACTCCCAGACAAACCCGCCACACATCCGGTCATCCTTATGAATCATCTGAAAATAATCTTCAAAATCTCCCGGTCCGTTTCCCATACTATGGCAATATTCTACCAGCAGAAACGGTTTGCTTCCGTCATTTTTCAGATAATCCTCTATCTCCTGCAGTGACGGATACATCCGGCTGTAAAGATCCAAATTGTCATAATCATAGGTAATATCATAATTACGGTATCTTGCACTTTCGTACTGCGTGATCCTGTCCGGATCAAACTTCTTTGTCCATGCAAGCGCCTTTTCAAAATTACATCCATACGCACTTTCATTTCCCATAGACCACATTACAATGCTTGGACGGTTTTTGTCTCTCTGTACCATAAGCTGGACACGGTCCACAATTGCCTTTTCCCATGCCGGATCATCTGCAATCTTTTCATTCCAACGGTGAAAACGGTTCTGGTCTGTATCCTCCTTCCGGTACAGCATAAATGGTCCATGTGCCTCAATATCCGCCTCGTCAATCACCATAAATCCATATTCATCGCACATCTGATAAAAATATGGTGCATTTGGATAATGACTGGAACGAATAGCGTTAAAGTTATGCTGCTTCATCAACATTAAATCCTTTTTGATCTGCCAGGCATCGATCACAAATCCTGTCTCCGGATCAGAATCATGGCGGTTGACTCCACGGAATTTAATCTTTTCTCCGTTAAAATAAACAACCTTGTCCTTAATTTCAATCGTACGGAAACCAATCCGATCAACGATCACTTCATCCGGCATTGTCAAAATAACCTGATACAAATAAGGATTCTCCGCATTCCATAAAACCGGATTTAACACGGTCAGTTCTAACACACCATTCTCTGCTGTTTCCCCTCTTGCTACGACTGCTCCATATTTATCTTCTATAGTAACTTTCGTTTCCACTGGTTCTGCAAAATGCATATCCAATTTCACAACAACGCTGTCTTTTTCTACATCTGTCGTAATGTAATAATCTCTGATTGTCTTTTCTGGTCTTTTCAGCAAATAAACATCTCTGAAAATGCCACTCATCCGAAACTTATCCTGATCCTCCAAATACGATCCATCACACCATTTGAGCACCAGAACCGCTAATGTATTTTTCCCTTCATTCAACAGGTCTGTTACATCAAATTCACTGGTAGCGTGAGGCACCTGACTGTATCCGGCATAAGCACCATTTACCCATACATAAAAACAGCTATCGACACCTTCAAAATTCAGAAATGCTTTTGATGCCTTTTTTTCTCTGTAATATTCAAAGTTATGAACATATGCTCCACATGGAATATCCTGTGGCACATATGGTGGATCGAATGGAAACGGGTAACGAATATTCGTGTACTGATGCGTGTCATAACCATCCATCTGCCATACACCCGGAACAGTTACCTGATCAAACCCGGAAACATCATAGCCTTTCTCATAAAATGATTCCGTTACGTCATAAATGCTGTTATAATACTGAAACTTCCACTCTCCGTTTAACAGCTGAAAACGATCCGATCTTTCCCGATGCTCCACTAGATCATTCATACGAACTGATGCCGGAATGTAATATGTCCTCGCTGGCATTGTCTTGTCGTGCATAACATTCAAATCTTCATAAAAGCGTGGTACGAGCATTGTGTAATCCTCCTTTAATATATATTTTTTTGTTCACCGCATTAGGTAATCAATAAAATACCTTCTGTGTCTCATTGTCTTCCGTCCCTGTATTACCTTGAAATCATCATACATTTTTACAAAGAAAATGTCTATAAACAGAAATGGACAAAACATGCACAAAATGATACACTAAAGTGAATGCAGTTTTAGTTGTATACCAATATTGACTGCTTGCAGTCAAATATTGGTATACGGCCAAAACTATATGAGCGCAGCTCTCACCGAAAAACCGTAGGTTTTGAGGTGACATTCACTTTATGTATAGTTTCCGGTTCACCATTGACTGCTAACAGTCAGACATTTCACTTTCCAAAGGAGGACTCAAAATGTATATAAATTCCGGTTATCACAACCACTCCCTTATCGACTTCAAAGACAAAAGCCGACCACTTATCGTAGGAAGCTGTGGCACCTATCGCCTATCCTCACACCCAAAGCTTCCAACTTATCGTCCCAAAGGAAGACTTGACTTTCAAATCATCTATATAGCAGCCGGACGAGCTCATTTTCATTTTGACAACGCAGATGACGATACTGTCGTTACAGCAGGAAACATAGTACTTTACCGCCCCAAGGAATTCCAGAAATATGAATACTATGGCATTGATAAAACAGAAGTTTACTGGGTGCATTTTACCGGAAGTGATGTAAAGAACATTTTAAGAAATTATGGTTTCTCGAATGACCAGCGTATCTTCCATGTTGGAACATCTCTGGAATACGAACGTATTTTTAAACGCATTATTTTAGAATTGCAAAGATGTCAGGATGATTACGAAGAAATGCTGACACTACTGCTACGCCATTTACTGATCATTTTTCACCGGGAGCTTACTCGTAAATATGTACTAAAAAACGAATACCTCGATCATGAAATGGACACTGCAGCGTCCTATTTTAACGAAAACTATAACCGTGATATCAACATCGAGGAATATGCTGTTTCCAGAGGAATGAGTGTCAGTTGGTTTATTCGGAATTTCAAAAAATTTACCGGTACAACACCTATGCAGTTCATCACCTCCATCCGAATCACTAATGCTCAGATGTTATTAGAAACCACAAATTACGCCGTAAATGAAATTGCACGCATTGTCGGTTATGATAACCCACTTTATTTTAGCCGACTGTTTCATAAACAAAAAGGCTGTTCACCATCTGAATATCGAAAACTTTTAAAATGAACCAATAAAAGAGGCTCTGCATACGGCGAGTGCTGAAATGCCCAAAGTAGTTTTCCCCATTGCTAATATTTTAAATGCTAATCCTAAATCATCCAAATCGGTACAATATAATTCTCTCTGTCAATTGCACTGAGTCCTGGTTTCATACAAATAACAGCTCCTTTCGCACGAGTTGTAGATGACTTATCTAACAAATCAAACACCTTTACCAGCTCAGTACCCGGATTTGAAGTTTTCTTAATCTCAATTGGATTTAAAACGCCATCATGCTCAAGAACTATATCAATCTCTTTGGCATCCTTATCTCGATAATAATACAAGTATGGTTCTTTTCCACAATTCAAGTAGGTTTTCATGATCTCAGCTACTACATAATTTTCTAGAATTGCACCATTCATAGCTCCACTCTCTAACGTTTCTGCACTACTCCACTTCGTTAAATAACACACTAATCCTGTATCATAGAAATATATCTTAGGTGTTTTTACAAGACGTTTTAATAAATTATTAGAATACGGGTGGAGATAAAAAATTATGCCCAATGTTTCTAAAATAGCCAACCATTTCTTTGCTTGAGTCTGATTAATATCTGCATCCCTAGCGATTTCTGCCACATTCACCATCTGACCACATCTTGCAGCTACTGCAGTAATAAATCTAAGAAACTTAAGCGAATCTATAGCATCTGACAATTCTTTTACATCTCTCTCAATATAAGTGGACAAATAACTACTATAGAAAATCTGGCTATTACTGTTAGCACCACTTACAATTGCCGGCATAGATCCTTTATATATTCTTTCAAAAATCCCTCTTGTATCAGCCTCTTCTCTTTTCTTCTTTCTTTCGTTTAAAGCCTCCATTTCAATTGAAAATGGTTCCATCTCTCCACCGGATATTTCCGCCTGTGATAAAGATGTAAGTGATAGAACAGCCACCCTTCCTGCCAAGGACTCTTGCACCCCTCTCATCAATTTAAATACTTGAGAACCAATAAGCCAAAATGCTCCCGGTTCATGATTCTTATCTACATGCATCTTTATATAAGTAAATAATTCCGGTGCATACTGGACTTCATCAATCAATACAGGTGGCTTATGCAACTGCAGAAACAATTCCGGATCCGTTTTTGCAATATTTCTTTCATTCAAATCATCTAGCGTTACGTATCCTCTTTCTGTTCCTTCCATTAATTTCTGAAGCATTGTTGTCTTGCCCACCTGCCTCGGTCCCGTAACTAAGACTACCGGGTATTCCTTTGTCACCTGACTTACTACATTCTCCAAATTTCGTTTTATATAATTCATATTTTCAACCCTCTTTCGGCTAATTTATATTCTGGTTATATTTTAGCCGAAAAAATATTTTTTATCCAGCTACCATATTCCCTAAAATACAATTTTCTTTGCCTCGCTTCTAATCGCAATGTTTGTGCAAATGTTTGATTATGACGCTTGGCATATTTTTTATCTGGCGTACTCATATTCCATCAGGCGTACATCCACTCTCTTTGTTTTTGGATTTTTCACTTTCGGTCTTCTTGGCCTTGCCATTTTTATATATCTCCGTCACATCCTAACCACAATATGCTTTTTGTCCTCCAAAAAATCAAGCACTTTCTCCATAATTTTCTCATTCATCCTTTTCCACATCGGCATGGATATACTACCATACTTTTATTATTTTCTGCTTATCTATAATATCATCATTGTAATGTATTTCTCTTTCCTGAAACTTTACATATCCTTCTAAGATTGTAAGTCCAATTTCCCCATTGTAATCATATAATTTTTCTTCTTTATCTGATCCTAATTTTGTATAATAAACACCGTCTAATTTATGATACAGACAATTATATTCATCTTCATATATAAGTTCAATGTTAGTATACTCATTTACCTTATATAATTTATCTTCTTTTTCATCATAAGAAAAAGAAAAACTATAATCCAAATCATCCGTGCAAAAAGTTAATAGTTCCCCATATTGACTATATACATTACAAATGCCGTATATTTTATCATTGGTTTGAAAACTATAAATCAGAAAATTCTCTTCCTTTTTTTTCATCATACTATATATTTGATTCAAACGGGAACGGATTTCTTTATCCGACTCCTCGGAAGCTATTTTCCCATCACAATATCTCACATAATCTATTTGACCAAAAACAGACAAAGGTTTTTGATCACTATAATAGTCTGTATTATGACAATAATCCGATGAACAGCGATAAAATTGTTGTTCACCAACATTTGCTATTTCGTCCCCGCTTATTTCATTCCAATCATCCATACAGTTAGGAAATTTTTCTAAAAATTTTCTCTCACTAATATAATGGGTTGCTTCAATATGACTATTCGAGATATTAGAATCCCATCCATTAAAATCAGCTGTTTCATCATAATATCCATACACAATTCCATTGCTGACACTAACTCTACTGAACGGTAATGATATTTCTTTTATTAACTCTCCTTTCTTGTCAAAAACATTTAAAAAACCAGCTGTTTCATCTTCGTTGGAACAATACACATAAAAGTAATCATTTCCTGCAGTAATCTCTAAAGATTGACGATTCTCAGATAATTCAACAGAGCGTCTGTTTTTCTGTTTTTCATCCAAAAATACAACTTCTTTTGAATCTATAGTAAGAAAAGCAATCTCCCCTGTTCCTAATACAGCAAATAAAAAATCTGATGAGATTGTCCCAATGGAAGAAGGTAAATCCTGATTTTCCTCCTCTAACATCATTTCACTTAAACCTTTAAACGAACAGCCACTTAAAATATTTATTATAATAAAAAACATAAAACATTTTAATATTTGTTTCATACTAATCCTCATTTCTGAGCGACTTGTTGCTTGGTAGTAACACCTCAAAGTCGTACTATTTAGAATGCTACACTAAATTTTACAAAAAAAAAGAACCCGACGCATCAGGTTCTTCCAGGTGTAATCCGAAGACATCCACCGCAATTGTTATATATAAGATACTACTTCTGCATAAAATATGCAAGAATTTTATGATTTGCTAATGAATTTTTGTAAGGCATTCATATTAGGTCTATGCTGCATAAACAGGTTTAATTCACTTCTATCATCGCCTATCATTCTTAAGTTCAATAATAACATTGCAATGTAAAAGCCGATTATAAATTCGCATAGACACAGCATCCCTTGATGAACCACTAGAATATGCGAGACTGTATCTTGATGGGAATTTACAGATGTGGGTAGATGCAGAAGATTCCTTGACATTATAGTAATGTTCAAAAAAAGCTCTCTGTGCAATGCACAGGAGCTTTTTATATGTAGACCTCTATTTATTTGTGCTGTCTGCATCAATTACAGACTGAATCTGC
Source organism: Clostridium sp. OM05-6BH (assembly GCF_003481635.1). NCBI lineage: Bacteria > Bacillati > Bacillota > Clostridia > Eubacteriales > Clostridiaceae > Clostridium > Clostridium sp. OM05-6BH. The sequence goes on from NZ_QULH01000003.1 coordinate 86,679, forward strand.
TTCATAAGGGCATTATAGTTGTCCTTGTTATCAATTCCGCCGAGCATTGGTTTGCCTACAATATTGCCATTTCTGTCAACAAGTATAGTTGTTGGAAAGGCCATGATTTCTGAGGCATATTTACCGGCAGCACTAGAGGAGTCAATTGACAGATTACGATATTTGACACCCTGGCTTTTAAGAACAGCGGCAGCCTCTTTGATAGCTGTTTTATTGCCATCGAAGGTCTCAGTGTTGATGCCAACAACTTCTCCGCCCTTTGATTTGATAGCATCATTTAATTCGTTAAGCTTGGATAATTCAGCGACACATGGTTTGCAGCCGGTAAACCAGAAATTGACGACTGTTACTGCATTACCGGAAAACAGGCTGTCATCAACCTTATTGCCATCAAAATCCTCACCGGAAAAATCACTGAATACAGATGAGGCTTTAGAGCTGTCCTTCTTGTTATCGTCTGATGATGTATTTTTGTTTTCAATCTCAGCTATCTGTTTCTCGATTTTTCGTATAGTTTCAATATCCTCATTAAGTGTTTTAAGCTCATCGTCTGTGAATGAATTCTTGTTTGATTCTACGGTACCGGCAAGATAATCAGCATAATTTCCGTTTGGATCGGCGTCACTTTTGTTCATCATGCCAAATGCCTTGTTCCACACATCAGCATGATCTGCAAAAATCTGATTTTCCTGCTGATATAAATCATCCCGCCTGGAATTTGATTTGCCGGATGCTTCTGAGCCGGCTCCAGTCTGAGTGTTCTTAGAATCTGTTGTGGAATCTTGCTTTACGCCACATGCTGTAAGTGATAATGCTATGCAGAGTGTAAAAATAGAAATAAATAATAATTTGTTTTTCATGAGTAATGTCTCCTTTAAATAATAGTAAAATGTTTAATAGCTATCTGTTGTCATTTTTTTGACATGATTTTCCCATAAACCGGTAGCAGATGGCGTCCTTCGGACAGGCCTTTATGCAGGCACCGCAGCGTATGCACTCGAGGTGATCCGGTGTCTTACACACATCCACATCCATCTTACATGCCTTTGAGCATTGACCGCATCCAACACATTTGCTGCTATCAACGGTGATTTTGAGCAGGCTGACCTTATTAAATAATGAGTAGATTGCTCCAAGCGGACAAATCCATTTACAGAAAGGCCTGTAAAATAAGATACTTAGTACAATCACTGCAATTAAAATCATACACTTGAAAGAAAAAAGCTTTCCCAGCGCAGAACGGATAGCAGCATTTCCAATAGATAACGGTATAGCACCCTCTAAAACACCCTGAGGACAGATATATTTGCAGAAGAACGGGTCTCCCATTCCTATAGAGTTCGTTACAAGCATCGGAAGAAGTATAACGAAAACAATAAGAATGACATATTTTAGGTACCTAAGAGGCTTTAGTTTGGCTGTGGATAATTTCTTTCCGGGGATTTTATGCAGTAAATCCTGAAACCATCCAAATGGGCACAAAAAACCACATATAAATCTGCCGAGAGTTACACCGAGTAAAATAAAAAATCCGGTTATGTAGTATGAAAACTTAAATTTTGATGATCCGACAACTGCCTGAAATGCCCCTATTGGACAGGCTCCTGTCGCGGCAGGGCAGGAGTAGCAGTTTAATCCGGGTACGCATACTGTTTTTGCATTGCCCTGATATATTTTACCCTTAAATAAATTTGGAATATGAATATTGGTCAGCAGCGTTGCTGCGGCCTGTATCCAGCCACGTATTTTTGCCAGTTTTCTTGATAGTAATTTCTTTTCCTTATCCAATTCCGACACACTCCAAACATAGTTTTATTGCTTTACCAAGCACTGTAGCCGCCTCACCTCTGACTGCACCATAGCTTATCATGGATACTCCAAGGATAAGCAAAATGATTTGACATGTTTTTTGGTATTTCAACATAATGTTGCTCCTTTTTGTTGTATTATTGACCAGCTGACTTTGGTATTATACAATATAGGTTGTAAAATTATTGTTAAGAAGCAGGAGAACATTTTGAGATTATTAATTGTTGAAGATGAGAAACAAATATGTGATATGGTTGCAAAGAGTCTGTATGCTGCCGGTTATGAGGTGGATACCTGTTATGATGGGAAAGAGGCTCTTGAATATATACTGTCGGAGAATTATGATCTGATAGTTTTGGATTTGAATCTGCCGGGGATGGATGGCATGGAGCTTCTTAAGGAGCTTAGAAAATACAATGATGAAACTAAGGTTTTGATATTATCTGCAAGAGGTCAGATTGCTGATAAGGTAGAGGGACTGGATGCAGGAGCAAATGATTACATGGAAAAACCATTCCATCTGCAGGAGCTTGAGGCACGTATCAGAAGCCTGACAAGAAGGAAATTTGTACAGAATGATATATGTCTTAAATACAGAGATATAAAGTTTGATACGATTAAACGCGAGGCATATGCAAAGGAAGAGCCGGTTCCACTGACAAGAAAAGAGAATGGTATTTTGGAATATTTACTTATCAATATAGGCAGACCGGTGAGTCAGGAGGAGCTGATAGAGCATGTATGGGATGCCACGGCAGACAGCTTTAGCGGAGCAATCAGGGTACATATGTCTTCACTTAGAAAAAAGCTTAAGGCGAAGCTGGGATATGATCCCATTCAGAACAAGGTAGGTGAAGGCTATAAAATACGGGAGGAGTCTGACAGATGAAAAGAATGTCGCTACAGTGGAGACTTACGTGCATTACTACATTGTGTATTGCTATTATATGTGGCTGCCTGACCATGTTTGTCTATAAAAATGGTGTGCATTACATCGATTCTCTGCAGGATGCGGTAGAGTCACAGGGGGATGAAAAAGGAAACAAATCTGATGAAATATATATCAGCATACCGGACGATAAGTGGGATGAGTTTGCGGATAAATTTTCGGTTCAGGTGTACAATAATAAGGCCGACTATAAAAGAAACAGTCTGATAATCACGGTTTTGCTGGCGCTTTTGGGAGGTGTCGTCACTTATTTTATAAGCGGGCATGCACTCAGATCAATCAGGGAGTTTTCAGATAAAATTGAAGAGGTACAGGCTCAGAATCTGTCTGATTCAAGAATAGAAGAAAACAATGTTAAGGAACTGAACCAGCTGAGTATTTCTTATAATAAGATGCTTGAGCGTCTGTCGGAAGCATTTGAGATACAGAGACAGTTTACTGCAAATGCAGCACATGAGCTGCGTACTCCATTAGCGTTAATGCAGGTACAGCTTGATTTATATAATTCTGCCTCTCACCCGGGAAATGATGCAGACACTTTGCAGACCATAAAAATGGTTACGGAACAAAATGATAAATTAAACAGGATGGTAAAGACTCTTCTTGACATGAGTGAGCTTCAGACGGTGGGAAGGAATGATAAAATTATATTGGATGCTATTGTTGAAGAGGTTTTGGCAGACCTTGAGCCTCTTGCCGTGGAAAAGAATATAAAGCTGATTGGAAAATGTGAGGATGCCACTATGATAGGCAGTGATATCCTTATTTACAGGCTTGTATACAATCTGGTTGAGAATGCCATCAAATATAATCATCCGCTCGGACAGGTTACAGTAACCGCATATCAGAGAAACAAGCATGTTTATCTGTCTGTAGAAGATACGGGAAGAGGAATACCAAAGAAGCTTAGGGAGAGAGTGTTCGAGCCATTCTTCCGTGTGGATAAAGCCAGAAGCCGTGAGCTGGGTGGCGTAGGGCTAGGGCTTGCTTTTGTCCGTGAAATCGTTAGAGCACATGATGGCAGTATTTGTATCAAATCAGGCAAGACTGGGGGAACGATTTTCGAGGTGACTTTTGCACAGCATTCAATGTAGCGTTCCATTTTACACATTTGTCAACGCTATTAAAACGGATTTGCTAAAAGAAAAAGTTCTTTGGCATATGATGCCATATTATAATTCCTCTCGGCTGGTCAGCACTCTGCTGCAGCTCACCGTAAGATTGGCATTGCGGGTACGGATGTCATCGATCATCTCCTTAACAAGCGCATCCTTTGCCAGCGCAATTTCATAACGAAGTTCATACATACTGCCCATGTTGATGGTTTTTACCTGAATCAGACGGGCAGTTTTGGTGTATTTCTGCAGAATATCTTCAAAGACTCCCTCATAATCAAGATCCTCCGAGATCACGATCCGCAGGAGATGCTGCTGCACGCCGGCATGTCCGACCACCTTGTAAGAAACCAACATCATAGCTCCCACGATCACAGTGATCATCACCGCATAAGCCAGATAGCCCATACCGGTCGCAAGTCCTACCACGATCGCATAGAATACGCCGCTGATCTCACGGGATGTACCCGGAACAGACCGGAAACGTACCAGACTGAATGCACCCATGATCGCCACACCGGTTCCCAGATTTCCATTGACCAGCATGATCACCGCCTGCACCAGAGCCGGCAGCAACAGCAGCGTCACCACAAAATTCTTCGTATACTCCCCCTGCAGCATGTACACTGCCGCGATCACCAACCCCAGTACCAGGGACACACATGTACACAACAGCGCCGCCTGCACAGACACACTCCCCGCCCCATTAATCACACTTACCATCATATTGTTGATTCCTCTCTTTCGTATAAAATGCTCCGTATTTGGAAAAGGATGTGGGATAGATTTTTTGTCCCCCAAGCATCCTGCAAAGCCACAGCGGATATGCACTGCCACATTTGATCTCCATAACGACCTCACCCTGTTCAAAGTACAAATTCTCCGGTTCCTCCCCGTCAAGCGTCAGTCCCCGCCTGCGGTTGCGGATCCTCTGATCGAATGTCAGACGCAGGGACCTGTCCTCTTTTCCGTACAGGGCTACGCGGTCGTATGCGATATACATGTTCGGCCGCAAGTCATATCGATCTCTGGTGTATTCCAGTTCCCGCAGGATCTGGCGATGCACAAAGTCTCCCTCTTCCTGATTTGGGCGTTCCTTCTGCGGCTGGAAAACCTTCCTCACCATCTCGCTCTGGCTTCCTTTCTCTCCCTGGCAACAAACATCTTTTCCTTCAACTGAGTTCCAGCTCCTGCGCCGCGCCAGAAATTTCTCTGCCTCCGAAAGTGGCATGCTCACCCTTCTCTTATAGACGATGCCCTGGTATTTGCGCTTCAGTTCCACAAACACGTCATCGTTTCGTCCGATTTTTCCATATCCCCGGACGCGCACTTTCTCCTTAAACTCCGGCTTCTGGATGGAATGACGGATCATCTCCTCCCCAGGCGTATCATAATAAACATTGCGGATCGTACTCTGTCCATACTCATCCTCCACCGTATACTCTGCAAGGGACTGCCGAATCCACTCATACTGCTCCCGGCTGATCACATACTTTTTCTCCACCCTTGCAAACGTATCCTGACTCATTCGTAATCAATCCTTCCCCGTTTTCCTTATACTGCTATTCTAGCGAAAAGCCGGGGCTAAATAAACATCAAAAATTTGTATGAAAGTACACTATAAAAGAGAGACTTGTCGAAAGTCTCTCTTTTATGGTGTCGATAACTACATTATCAACCTTCATATTTTAATATTTGGCGAACATTATAATTGATACTTGGAAAATCAGCTTGTTTAATATTCAATCCTAAAATAATCCAAATATGCTTTATATTTATATTGTGCTGTCAGACAGGTATCTGTCAGATAACCTTGTTCGTCGTTCCATTCCTTCAATCCACGATAATAGAACATCTTCAGATTGTCCTCAATGATGAACGGAACAATATTGTATTTCAGGCACTCCTTAAACATAATCAATCTGCCCACACGCCCATTACCATCCTGGAACGGATGGATTCTCTCAAACTTCACATGAAATTCCAGAATATCTGCAAAGGTCTTTTCCTCTTTGGCATTGTATTCCGTCAGCAAGGCCTTCATTTTATCAGCAACTTCTTCCGGAAGAGCTGTATCCCTGCCACCGACTTCATTCGGAAGTTTCTTATAATCACCAACAGCAAACCAATCTTTTCTGGAATCGCTGGTGCCATTCTTCAAAGTCAAGTGAAGTTCTTTGATGAATTTCTCCGTTAAAGTTGCTTTCGCGTGATCAATAATCATGTCAATGCAACGAAAGTGATTTGCCGTTTCGATCACATCATCCACATTCAACACTTCTTTTTCTACGCCAATAGTATTGGTTTCAAAGATATATCTGGTTTGATCGTGTGTCAGGCGGCTTCCCTCCATATGATTAGAGTTATAGGTCAAATCAATCTGTGTCTTATGATAAATCCCACCGGAATATTTACTGACCTTCTGCTCTTTTAGAATATCCAACAGAGTAATCGGTTCTTCTTTTCTTTTGTTAGCGCGCTCCGGTTTCTGTGCGTTTTCTGGAATGTTCCATGTCTTACCGGTAAGACATGCACCGTTCACACGCCCTTGGGCACAGTAATTTCTAACACTGCGTTCTGACATATTCCATTTTTTTGCTATATCAGCAACTAAAAGGTATTTCATCTACAATCCTCCGTCATAAATCAAATCCAAAAAACGTACCAACCTACTAATTAGTATATCACACCATCGGCAAAAACACCATTCTTTTTTCGTATGCCGCGCTATTTTTAGCCGATACGGCAATTATATCATCTAATAAATTTTACTTTTATTTTCGTACATGATCATGAGGCTTTTTCCGTTCAAATTGTGCAATCATATGTAAAAGGTGGATGTTCTTTCCGATCCACTCACAACTTTTCCCTTTCCACCCAATATGGATTTGTACCCTCTTCTTGTTTTTTCTAATCACCACGCGAATACAAATCGGCAAGAATGACTACAATGACTATAATAGCGATTAATAAAACTACAAGAGGTGTCTTATGACATTTATTGAGAGCGAAACTATCGAACTCAAGTCTTCGGTTGTCGCAGGCCTTTGCAAAGAGGAAGGTTCCCTATGATGCTGCTAAGAACAGGCTCAGCCGACTGCCCTCTTTCTTTTGAAAGTGAATTCTTATTTTCTTAATTATACAAACTGGGATTTGCAGAACTGATTAAAACAGAATATATATTTGACATATGAGTGGTTAGATGTTAACATGTCAATAAAGAAGGCGCTGCTGATAGACAGTTAGCCTGATATATGGATCAAAAATGATCGCTTAGTTTATCAGACAGGGGCGGTCATTTTTGTGTTTTATTATTGCTCTTAGAACCAACGGTATAACCAAGAGCAATGCGCGTTCTTCCTCTCCCATTTCAGGATAAAAATAAAATCCCTTCTTGGCATCAAATCGGAACATATATGCCAATACTTGCAGATAGTCCTTGTTTCCAATATTATCAATCGGTTTGTACTTCGCATCTGCAATCACTCGTGCCTCTGAGTCTCTGCTGATGAAGCCTGGGTAGATAAGTCCGCGATTATGGTCAAACAAACGCTGAGAACCTTTTGTATTCTATCTTATATGTCCTGCCTTTCTCCCTCATAACATAATACAGCGCTGCCGTTTCGTAAATGGATGCCTGCATACCCTCCTCCGGTATGACATCAAAAAACAAATTCAATGTTACTTTATCCCCACTATCTATAGAATCTTTTTCCGTTGTTTGGACATTACCGTACCAAATACTCCCTCCAGACAGCAGGCAGTAATTGGGTACGATATCATAGATGGATACTGTCTTGTCACTGTGATTCACAACTGTAACCTTCGTCTCGTATTTGTATATTTTCATCCGATAATCTTCATCATATATTTTTCTCCAAACCGGTGATTTCTGTATGTTGTAGGTAATGTCTGCCATCTCATAATTCTCACCATATGGTATCACCTCATGTTTCACATGATGTAAGGCTTTTCCATTTACTATCTGATACCGCACGACAAAAAGGACGATTAGGGCAAGAAATATCATAACTATTGCCCCAAATTTAAATCGTTGTTTGCTTTTTTCAGAAATTAATACTTTCATCCTAGGTTCCCTTTCTTTCATTCCATAATTTTGTGAAACATTCTCCACTAGTTATACTCATTATCACCTTAAGCTTCCCTCTTTCATTTCGTAACACTGCGAAGTCACCGCATCCAAGAAGTCGCGATCATGGCTTGTTACGACAATGGTGCTTCCCGCTTCTTTTAGATGCCGCAACAATTCTTCCAACATTTGTATACCATCGCTGTCGATTCCATTCGTTGGTTCGTCCAATAAAATCAACTTCGGCTTTTTCAAAATTGCCTGTGCAATACCGAGCCGTTCTTTCATTCCCAGCGAATACTTTTTATAATGTCTTCGATCTTTCGGATCTAACCCAACCGCATTCATCGCTTCCTCAATATCTTCTTCTGTTACTCCCTCTTGCAGCATTCCCAATAACTGCAGGTTTTTCTTTCCTGTAAATTCCGGCAAAAATCCCGGCATTTCGACAAGGACTCCTATATCTTTGGGGCACTCTCCCGGTTCCATTTTCTTGCCACCAATCTCCACACTGCCATCCACACGAATAAGCCCCGCTATTGCTCGTAAAACCATTGTTTTTCCGGAACCATTAATTCCCCTTATACCTACGATATCCCCCTGCTCTACCATAAGATTTACGCCTTTTAATACCTGCGTTCCTTTCATTGTTTTATATACATCTTTTAATCTGATATAGTCCATCGTCTACCTCATTTCCGCTCGTTGTTAAGCCTTTTTTCTATTGTTTTACTCACTAAAAATATCCATACGATTTATTTTCTTTGTACCGGCAATTAGTGTAAACGCCAACACAATCCCTGCCATTGCAATTGCCATACCAATCGTTCCCCGACGATACATAAAACCGGCACAATAAAATACAGGAAACTTCACCGGCAAACCCAAAACAACATAAGCAGTGCACACTATAAATCCTATTATTTCATTTCCAAACAAGGATACAATCGCATACAGCCAATATATGGTACACATTCCAAGCAGCAATAATATCTCAGACTCCAATAGCATTGTGCTATTTATATTAATACAATAATCCGCACTGCTATAAGCAGATAAGATGAATTGTTTTTCCAGTATTTGAAAGACGACTATCCCACACGCCAAAACACCTCCGCATAATATCTTGCTATACCAATACCATTTTCTTTTTGGAATGTGCGGCATAAAACAGCTTGTATTCCGTGAAAGATCTTTTCGAATAAAGTCAATGACAATGATTAATATCCCCACTTGGTTCCATACCCACTGAATTGGAAATTTATCCGGTTCTGAAAGAAAGCTTTGCACAGAAACCCCCAAAATTTCCTGTTCTATAACTGCGCTACGCTCATACATCACTAACATAATGTCTATCAGCAAAATACTCCCAAAATATACAACGAGCCTCCTCCACTGATGCAGCAACAGCCAACTATCTCTTTTTATCAACCCAACCATCATGTTTTTCACGCGTTACTCTCCTCTGCCTTTCACTGAACTCACGACCTGTTACTAATCGAAACATCATGTTTTCATTCAGTCATTCCCCGATCTGTTTAATCCAACTCATGCCTCTTTGCTCCCCAGCACATCCCAATTATTGTGATTCCCAATAACAGGATCATTAACGTTACCATAACCGATAATTCCATCTCTCCCAAGGGGGCGACTTGATGTGCATAGGTGAGCGGATAATAGGTTGCCGCACCATTTTTGCAGACAACGCCAACCAAAGATTCATATAAATAGTTCAACACAAACACGGACACCCAAACCATAAATATATTTTTAAGCAAGCCGCTAAGCGCTAACGCAACACCTGCCAAAAGTCCCCCTATGCAAAAGGCAAAGAATAAAAACAAACAGATATGCAATAACGGATAATCATAAAAAACGCTCGGAAATAACGTCTCTTTTCCATATAAGCTCACGGTATGTGTATCCCATAATATCAAATCCGGCTTTTCATCCGGGACGAGCAAAAAACACGCATAGAGGTTTATCGCCAACGGAAAAATAGTAACCAAACCGCCCGCCGTAAAATTGCACACGTATAATCCACGAAAATACTGCTTTGTCTTATTTCTAGTCTGCACAAATTGATAATAACCGCTTTGTCTGTCAGAAAGCCACGTGTCCGCCATTGGTATTGCTGCAAGCAATGGCACTAATAGATAAAAAAGCGAAGCATATATCGACCCGTTAAAACCTCCCATCCATATTGTATATACGGAATGTCCATATTTTAACGCTCTATATGGATACACATCCTTTGCAATGTATAACATAGATAGCATTGCTCCAGCCAATAATGCCAGATAAAAATTCTTTTTATGTAGTAATCTTTTCCAAAAATACAGAAACATCTTATTACTCCCCATCTACTTTTTTACGATATATTCCGTGCGAAATTGTTGTATTTGATCCTCGTCTTCCTCTGGTTCCGTTGTATAAAACAAACGATAATTCGTCATGTCTCCCGAAACATCCTGCTCGCATTTCACTAACATTTTTGCCTCTGTTGTTTCATGATATTTGAGGGTTTTTCTCCCCGTAAGCAAAACTGCATTCCACTCTGCTTCTCCCAGTTTGACCGAAAAACCCTTTGCAAACTTCTCCACATCAACGGTCTCGCCTTTACGGCTATTTTTTATTTTACAAGACAAAACGTACTTTGCCTTTTTGTAAGTTACAGACTGCAATGTAAAAAAAATGCCACAATCTTCGTTTTCCTCATTTAGCTGCAGCGTATTTACCTTAATCTGAATATCTTTTTTGTGAACGTCTTTGACACCTTGTTTTCCGTCTGGTGTTTTTTTATCGGTTGTATTTTTCGTATCTTCTAAATTTTCTTCCTTCTGCGCCCGCTCCTGAACACTCCCCGTGCTATTGTCCGAAAATTCACGAACCTTCGCAGTCACAATCCCTGCTACAATAGCTGCACAACACACAAAAGAAATGATCTTGATCGTTTGTTTTCTTGCCCCCATATACCTTCTCCTCCTCATAGCAATTCTTGATGATGTCACGCTACACAACAGCAGTTTCCTATTAATTAAAATAGTACACCCGCAATTGCTCTTTGTCAAATACTTTTTGTTAAATAGCATTATAGAAATATTTATATTGACATGAATTTTATTTTCTTCTAATATGGAATTGTAACTATTCTTTATCAGAAAAGGTGTATGATTATGGCGAAAAAAATACGAAGACACAACAATATAAAACATGGCACAATAGAACTGGTCTTATTACTGCTACTGCAATCCGGCAGGAAATATGGCTATCAGCTCGCCCAAGAGCTTTCTGAACATACCAGTAGCCAATATGAGCTCAAGGAAACAACGATGTATCCAACGTTGTACCGATTGAGCCAAAACGGCTATTTAGATTCCGAACAGGTCAAAGTCGGCGAAAGACGAACTCGCGTCTATTATTATATAACCGACAGCGGACGGCAGTATTTACAGGAATTGCTTACCGAGTACAAAGTGATTTCCGGTGCTATTGAACAACTACTATCATATACAGAATCTGAAAACAAAGATTCCTAGGGAGGGCTTTTTTGAAAAATACAGCAGCGACGAAATATATCCGACAGGTTAAACGCCTGTACAGAGGAAAACGGCGATTTAAAAGACAATTTATTCAAGAATTAAAAGATGCTCTTCTATGTTATTTAGAAGAACATCCTGAAGCAACCTATACTGACTTGACGAAAGAATTTGGTCACCCGTCCGAGATTAGAGATCAGCTTTCTTTTCACACGGCTGATGAATTACACCTGAGAAATATGACGCTTTATTGGACGGTTGTCGGACTATGTTCTGTGACCGTTATCACAGTAGTATTTTTTACCGTTCGTCACGTAGTATTTATGCATGACTACTCTAACGGCTATTACATAGAACAGTGGGAAGATGATGAAAATGGCTCGAACAATATCAATCCTATCACCAAAGCGACGGATCCGCCTTTGGAAAATCATCAGACCTTTGACGACTAATTAACTCAAACTTCCCATACCGGAAGTTATTGCGAAACCACATATTGCTTATTATGTCAGCAATATATAAACTATTTTGCAGCCAATATATTAAATTGTTCTGTCATCAGAGAACTAAGATAATTGCCGCAGAACGCAACGTTTTTACGTGATTTCTTATTTTGTTAAGTCTCTGATGTATACAAGCCTGAAGGAGTGTCTGAGATGTCCCGGTTTAGCAAGGTATCATCAATTTTTGGACGGGACGCTTTCGCTACGATGCGCTACGTCACGTTACTTAATGTCTCTGAAATACGAGACATAAGTAACGACGAGCGCAAAGTCCCTTTCAAAAATGATGAATACCTTGCTTCCGGGGCCTCGAGTTCTCCGTAAGGCATGTAAATCATCCATCAGAGACAACAAAATTTAGAAATCACTGTAAAAACAAAATGCGGCAAGGCAATTACTATAGTTCTCAGATGGCAGAAATCACTCTTTGGTGGCTGCAAAATGCACTATAGTCATTGACATAATAAGCAATATGTGGTCGTTGGAAATTTGAGATATGGGAAGTTTGAGTAATTAATATGTGGACATAAATGCGATTACAAAAACACTTGACCTTAGAGGAGGTAATTATGCTAAACAGACGTCAAATTCAAAAAATTGTAAAGCAGGCATACCCATCAGGTATGTTTATATCTGGCGAACAAAAACAACTTCGCAAAATACTAATGCAGGATATTATGAGCGATCTAGAGCAAAACCCGGATATAACGTATCAAGAAGCTGCGGCACATTACATAGACCCTGCTGAATTAGCATCGGTCAATGAACAGCCGCACCTTCCAAAACACATCGGTATATTGATTGGAATCACTATGGTCATTATCGTTCTTTGTATCCTTTTATACATAATTTCCAATCAATTTACTCCACCTACTTACTATTTTTAAGGCTCCTTTTCTATTATTCTTTGATCGTACCGTCAATTCCAATGGTCACTACCTGCCACTGAATAAATTTACCACTTTCCTGGAGTGCTTTCTTTGCCGCCATCTCAAGACCTCCGCAGCAAGGCACTTCCATTCTCACGATTGTCACAGACCGGATATCATTATTTGCAATGATCTGTGTCAGTTTTTCACTGTAATCCACAGCATCTAGTTTCGGACATCCAATCAGCGTCACTTTTCCTCGAATAAATTCGTGATGAAAGTTAGCGTAGGCATAGGCTGTACAATCCGCTGCAATCAGCAGCTTTGCACCATCGAAATACGGTGCATTCACAGGCGCCAGTTTAATCTGAACCGGCCAGTTGCCCAGTTGTGATACTTGTGCGGGCATGGTTACATTTTCCGGGGCATCCTCTTTATGATCCATCATATGGATTCTGGAGCCAGGACATCCCCCCTCATGCATATGCTTCATCTTTTCTTGCAGTTCCTTTTTCTTCTGCGCTTCCTTCACTGCCTCTTCATCATATTCCGGGGCTTCTCTCTCTTCAAAAGTAATTGCTCCGGTCGGACAAGCAGGAAGGCAATCTCCCAGCCCGTCACAAAAATGCTCTCTTACAAGCTTTGCTTTTCCATCTATGATATCAATTGCTCCTTCATGGCAGGCATTGGCGCAGATACCACAGCCGTTGCATTTTTCTTCGTCTATATGGATAATCTTTCTAATCATGTTTGTCCTCCTCAAATATTATATTTTTGCTTTTCTGATGCAATCATATTATAATTATTGCAACATGTATGTTTGATTTCAAACAAGGAGTAAATAATGTGAAAGAAAGTTGTGCCGCCAGCCAAAGATGGCAGAATGGAGATTTTTATGGAAAAATATTTACCGATTTTGAGAAGTTGTCCGTTCTTCATGGAACTGAATGATACTGAAATTCTGTCTATACTTCATTGTGTGAATGCAGTTAAAGTATCCAAGGCTTCTAGATCCTATATTTTTAAAGCAGGAGATTCGACAGACGTGATGGGACTTGTACTAGCCGGCTCAACACTAATCATTCAGGAGGACCTTTGGGGACATCGCAACATCCTTTCAAAATGCAATGCGGGAGATTTTTTCGGAGAACCATATGCCGCAACCCCGGGCACAGTATTAAATATCAGTGTTGTCGCTGAAGAAGATTGCGATATTCTCTTTTTGAATATCAAACGTCTTCTGACATCCTGTCCAACCGCCTGCGATCACCATCAAAAACTGATCCGGAATCTGGTCAGTGTACTGGCAAATAAGATACTGATCCTTAACGACAAGATCACTCATGTCAGCAAACGATCGACCAGAGATAAGCTGTTATCCTATCTCTCATCTGAATCCGTCAAAAAATCATCGCTTTCTTTTGATATCCCATTTGACAGACAGCAACTGGCAGATTTCCTTTGTGTAGAAAGAGCCGCTATGTCCGTAGAATTATCAAAGTTGCAAAAGGAAGGATTACTAAAAACAAACCGTAATCATTTTGAATTAATAACAAAGTAAATCGAAGCTTCGTAACGCACCTTGGGACTTACGTTTTGCAGATGCAAAAATCGGATAAGATAGAACAAGTAAACTCACGAAACTTATGGAGGAATACAGTTATGTCAAAAGATGAGTATTTAATCACAGATGCGCCTCTGAAAGCACTGACAATTTTCGCATTGCCAATGATCCTAGGCAGCTTTTTTCAGCAAATATACAATATGGCCGACTCCATCATCGTCGGTCAATTCGTTGGCTCCTCTGCACTGGCAGCTATCGGTGCATGTGCAGCTCTGACTAATGTTTTTATTTGCGCGGCGTTGGGAGCCGGTGTCGGTGCCGGTGTACTCGTGAGCCGCTATTTCGGTGCCAGAGAGTATGGGAAAATGAAGACCATCGTGTCAACATCCTTGCTTAGCTTTCTAATTCTAAGTGTAATCCTTGGTGTTTTTGGCTATTTCTTTTCCTACTCGATGATGCGTATATTACAAACCCCTACCGATATAATGCATGATGCCGTTTTATATCTTCGGATCTATTTTGTGGGATTTCCGTTTTTGTTTATGTACAACGTTCTTTCAACGATGTTTACTTCCATAGGCGAATCAAAGATTCCACTAGCACTCCTGATATTCTCGTCTATCTTAAATATATTTATGGATCTTTGGATGGTAGCCGGTCTTGGTCTTGGCGTGTTCGGTGCGGCACTTGCAACCTTGATCGCCCAAGGCATTTCCGCCGTATTGTCGTTTTTGATCTTCTTCTTTCGGATGCGACGTTATAATAGCCCATTCCGCCGATTTGACTGCCACGAGCTGCGTTCCATGCTGCGGATCGCTGTTCCGTCGGTTCTCCAGCAGTCCACGGTATCTATCGGTATGATGATCGTACAGGCAGTTGTAAATCCTTTTGGCACACAGGCACTTGCGGGATATGCGGCGACGATGCGGATAGAAAATGTTTTTTCCCTGATCTTTGTATCCATCG
This sequence comes from Clostridium sp. OM05-6BH, assembly GCF_003481635.1. Taxonomy (NCBI): domain Bacteria; kingdom Bacillati; phylum Bacillota; class Clostridia; order Eubacteriales; family Clostridiaceae; genus Clostridium; species Clostridium sp. OM05-6BH. The sequence goes on from NZ_QULH01000003.1 coordinate 102,083, forward strand.
GCAATGCAGTGTCTCCATATGTTTCCCAGAATCTCGGTGCAAACAAACCACGGCGTATCAAAAAAGGATACCAAGCCGCATTAGTATTGGATGTATGCTTTGCAGTACTTGCTTTCATCATCATCGAAACGCTGCATACGCAAATTTCCTCTCTATTTCTCGGTAAAGACGGAACAGCTTTTGCCTATCAGGTATCCGGAGATTATATGAGATGGCTTGGTTGTTTCTTTATCTTTATGGGAATCAAAATGGCAACCGATGGAGTCCTTCGTGGTCTGGGAATCATGCGGCCATTCCTCCTGGCAAACATGGTAAACCTTGCGATTCGACTGTCCGTTGCTTTGATCTTTGCACCTCGTTTTGGCATTGCATTTGTCTGGCTGGCTGTACCGGCCGGTTGGCTTGCAAACTTTTTAATTTCTTATATGGCTCTTAGGAGATCATGGCCAACCGATAACGTGGTGCCATCTCGATAACTTAAAGCGATTTACAAGCTATAATTCTCTGCCGGCAGAACAAGTCAGCTTGTTGGCTGCAAAATAGCTATTATTTTTGTGACATAATAAGCAATATGTGACCAGACAGTAGCATTGGAAGTGCGAAGTTTGAGTCATGAATTCAAACTTTACGTTTTTATGCAGAAGGAGGGACTTATAAATTCGAGGCTCTTATGCCATACGTTGATCACTGCTGCGTCGGAGGAAATCGCCTACTCATGCAGATAAATGCCTATCTTGATTTTAATCCATTTTCCCTTGGTTTCCTTGGCAGTGATTTTCCCAAAGAGTAGTTTTCCTGCATCCATCAAACGTGAAAATACTACATTATCCTCTCTGGGCACATATCCAATTTTGACCCCATTACTGTTTTTTATCACTATCGCTTGGGGATCGAAACGATTATGTGGCTCACGATAAAAATCCAACTTATCGTTAACATTAAGATACTGAGCCAATTCCTCAATACCTTCAATGTGCGTTGTCCCGGCAATAAAAGTATCAAACAAAAAAATATCACGTTCATAAGGTTTCGGTATAGTAAGGCCACCGCCTTTGCCATGAAGTAGGCTTGCAAGACTGCCGCCATCTGTTTTTACGATATTACTCATCCTATCACCTCAACACTTCTTTCAATCTTCCAACATACAGATCATATGCTTCTTTCAATTCCTCTATCATTTTCTCAAGTTCCGTCCGTTTTTCAGCCACCTGTTCCGGGGCATTCACCAGTTCCTTCATTGTGTACGGATATTCCGATTTTATATTTGCAATTTGTTCACGGATAAGTTCCAACGTTTTAGTCAGCCGTTCCTTGTCTTTAGTAAGAATAGATAACCCACTTTCACTTTGTTCCGGAACGACAGGTCCCGCTACCATCTCACTGATGATGAGAAGATTCCCTATATCACCATTTTCATACGCTTGTACTGCGTTTTGAAACAACTGCATCTGTGCAGGTGTAATCTCCGGATGCAGATCGGGATGCAGAGCCTTTACAATGCTGCGATACAATTTCTTTATCTGCTTGGTCTCTTCATCCGTAAGAACATGTCCCTGACTATGATCAAGAGCCTTATTCATCTTATCGATCTGCTCATTGAGCTGACACTGAAAACCGGCAAACTCTTTATCAAGCAATTTATCAATGGCTGATAACGCAATCTTTTCCTGTCGATTTTTCTTTGCTTGGATAAGATCAATTTTTCTTTTGATACGCAACACATTACAGTTCAATTCAAAAGCTTTGTATTCAAGGCTGCCAAGAGCAAGCATATATGCCGTTTCTATGTTTTTGCAGATTACAAAACGTAATTCATCCCGCTCAAGCAAAAGCATGGAAATTTCAACTCGCAATTTTTCTACTTCCGCTTTCAATGCGGCGAATTCCGGAAAAGGGACAACCGTGCAATTAGTATTCCGGTCGCGAAGCTTATCGCTCCGTTTAGCAGCGAAATCATGTATTTGTTTCATATCTTCCACAGCAGAACACCTCCCAATTTCTTTTATCAATCCGAATGTTTACTAACGGCTCTTCAAATATTCTCATACGGATGCGCACTCGCTAATCGCTCTTTAAATATTCTCATACGGATGCGCACTTGCTAATCGCTCTTTAAATATTCTCATATGGATGCGCACTCGCTAATCGCTCTTCAAATATTTCCTGTGGCAGAGGTTTGTCGAACACATAGCCCTGCACGATATCGCAACCAACTCCTTTCAGATATTCAAGCTGCTCCACCGTCTCAACCCCCTCAGCAATGGATTTCTTATCCAGTTCATTGATGAGCTGCACAATGCTGTGAAACATAACAAGATCTCGGTCTTTTCCCGGGTAATCCGTTTCCAACGGAATAAAGGATTTGTCTATTTTTATCGTCTCGAGATCAACTTCTTTGATCATATTGAGTGAAGAAAAACCGGTTCCGAAATCGTCAATCGAGGTTCCAATGCCATTCGCCTTGAACTCATCAATAATTCCAGACATGATCTCATAATTTTGGAAATCTTCACTTTCGGTAAGCTCGATCTCGATCAAATGATGATCAACACCATAGCGGTCAATAATCTCCAAAGTACGTTCAACGAGATTTTCTTCCTCCAAATGTCTTCTGGAATAGTTCACTGAAATCGGCACAACCGAAAGCCCCTTGTTCTGTCGATCTTTCAAAAAAGCACAGACACTTTCCAACACATAGTAATCAAGTTTGCACACGCTTCCCTCGCGCTCCAACTGTGGAATAAACTGCATTGGCGGTACCATCTTTCCATTTCTGATCCAACGAACCAAAGCCTCTGCACCATACATTGTCCGATCTGAGACGTTGACTTTAGGCTGGTAATATATGACAAATTCCTTTGCCTGTAATGCCGGAAGGAAATTGGACACAATGCTCTGATTGGCTAGTATTTCCCGTTCGATCTCCGGCGAAAACTCTACCACGCTGCCAACCCCTTTTTGTCTGGCTGCCTGATAAGCAATGCTGGCTCTTCCCATGATGGCACGCGGTACTGTGATGCCATTCAAATTGCTGACACCGATCGTTGCGCCAAACACAAATTCCCGCTCTTTCATTTGCCATTGATGATGTATCCTGATATTCTGAAGCTGTTCGATCAATTTTTCGCGGCGTTCCTTGTGAAAAACAAGCACAAAATTATCTCCACCTAATCTTGCAACAATTTCATCATTTCCCATTATATTTTTGATATGCTGGGCATAATTACGCAGGATAATATCACCCTGCTCATAAGAAAACACTTTATTGACATATTTAAAATTATGTACATTAAAAAATATAATATTGTAATTTGCAATTTGCCCGGAAGCGATCAATCCTCCGGCAAAATGCATTAAATAATCCTGATTTGCTACACCGGTACTCATATCTGTCATCATAACCTGCTGCAGTAAGTTCTGCGTCATCGTTCTGCTGATCTTATAAAAAATTTGGCGTAATAACATATTATGCAATTCCAATTCTTTGGATGAAAACTTGCTTTGGTCACGCGGATAATCCATGATCGTTACCGTTCCGCCGGACGGTAACGGGAATACCGAAATATTCGGTTCACCGTCAGATACATCTCCTGTGTCATACAAAACTTCTACGGCACGCTGTCCCTCCGGACAAAGTTTACTGCCCGGTGCCTCTAGCTTAAGTTCCACTTTATTTATATGAAAAAGTTCTGCCGCAATAGAAAGAGAACGTTTGATCTTAGCCATGCACGCTTCCATGGTAGATGCATCCTCCGCTAATAATTCAAACATCGCTTTTATTTCCGGATCAAGTATTATCTCTTTATTCATTTTTTACCTCCACACTCTTAACAATAACGCTTTATACCTGGCCGCCTGATTCAGGCTTTTGTTGCGTATTTCCATAAATCCCAATATTTATTATAACACATTTGTCGAATCATAGTGGTGAATTATGTCAAATTGTAACAGAAATGATCGCTTTACACTACATATATCTTAGGTGAGCGAAGACAATGATGCCTTTGATACAAAAGGCGGCGATTACGGTAGCGTCAACAAAGCGAGGCACAAAGTGTTTGATGATTATGTTGTAAACGGCGGTTTGCGTCCGGTAATTCATATTACCGTGAAATAGTTTTAGGAAAACGTGATCTGGTAATAAAGAACCTCGAGCACTTGATTTCTTACCGCAGTTTAGAACTTTCTCGGCATATCCCAATATTATCTCTACCTTGGATGCTTGATTTCTCCTCTCATGGTAGAGATTCTCCGGCTATGACCGACGTTTTCTCTACCCCGGGCACTGGATTTCTCCTCTCATGGTAGAGATTCTCCGGCTATGACCAGCGTTTTCTCTACCCCGGGCACTGGATTTCTCCTCTCATGGTAGAGATTCTCCGGCTATGACCAACGTTCTCTCTACCCCAGGCGCTGCAAATCACTACTCTTGCACCTTCTCAAAAATCAAAATTTTCTGCGTCATTTTACGAATGATCGGCAGCCAGCCAAATGGCCTTAACACTGGAATAATCTTGGTCATGCCTCGTGTAATATTATCATCTTTGATCTTGCGGAATCCCTTGGCAACATCTCCCAGATCTTCAAAACAATCCGCTCCAAAAATAAATTTTGCGCCCGTCTTTTGAATAGATTCTTCAATGTCCTCTTTATTGACCCATTTCTTGGCCAGACACTCCATCATCACCGTTGCATTGTCAAAATGGTCCCGAATAATTCCAAGCATCGTCGCATTTTCTTCTGGCGTCAGATACATGCTAAGGCCTTCGATAATAAACAACATTTTTCCTTGTGCATCAATCTGATCCGCCCAAGCCGGATCCAAGGCAGAAATCCCAATCGTTGATACTCTTCCTGATTCCTGATAAATCTGATCTCTGACGGCGATCGTCTCCGGAAGATCCAAATTGTACCACCGCAGCTTGCCGTTATCCATTCGATAAAATCTAGTATCCAATCCGCAGGCAATATTTACAATCGTACAATCTGGATTACGATCAATAAAATCCTCTACCAACTCATCAAATACAAGCGTTCGTGCGATAACACCATTGCTCATGGTGGAATCTTCCTCTGCCGACGAAAAATCATAATCTATCTTATTCACCAGTTCCACTGCTTTCGCATCATAAAATTTATGTCCCTTTTTCAGCGAATATTTTGCTCTCGCATAAAAACTTTGCAACATGGTCTCTGCTGTTCCATCCAAAGTCACTTTGATTTTTTCACTCATTTTTTCCTCCTATCCATCCAGAAAAAAATATCTGCAGTTTTCAAGGTCCCAATTAAACCTTTTCCCTGACTCGTTTTTTTCACATATCACTTGACACGATCATAGCGCAGATATTTTATACATCACCTAGCTTTACTCACTATTTGCGCGGCAGTTAGTTGCAGCTAACCACGTTTAGTGTACCACATATGCAAGATAGCTGTCAAAACGAAAAACCGTCACTTCTTTATTTCTATTGTGTTTTTCGCCTTTTATAAGCTCGGTATCCCTCATCTCATCCGATCATGTCTTCCAATCCGCTCAAATCTTTTTCCGAAATGCATTCTTTTATTTCAATTTTACTCACAATCATGATTGAGAATCGTACTCATTTATGCTAAACTTATTTTAGTTGCGCAAATATTCTATTCACTCGCAAAATAGAGTGTATAGATACATTTGAGACAGTGATTCTTTTATTTATAAGATTAAGATGTCAACGCGCCAACACTTCAATATGTTGACAGCGAAAACATCACATGTACTCTCGAATTCATCTAAACGAAGAATTTCAAGATGAATTTTTGATACACAATGACATTTTCGCAGTGCGTACACGGTGTGTACGACGAGGAAATGGAAACAGTATATCGGAAATGCAGCCGAAATGGCTCGTTTTAAGAAGATACCGAGAGTACATTCACTTGAAACGGAGGATAATTATGTTATTAGAAGAAATGAGACAAAAGGTAGTTGACTATGGGAATCAGTTGATTTCATCGGGTCTGACGATTGGAACTGCAGGTAATATCAGTATGTATGACCCGGAAACCGGATATATGGTGATCAGCCCATCTGGTATTCCTTACGCAAAAACAACAGCAGAAGATGTTGTCGTTATGGATCTGCAGGGCAATATTGTGGACAGCAAACGCACACCTTCCAGTGAACACAGTTTACATGCTGCCTTTTATTTAGAGAAACCGGACGCTCGTGCCGTTGTCCATGCACATTCTATGTATTGCACAACGCTTGCATGTGCCGGCGTTGATCTGAAGGCGACTCATTATGCAATCGCAGATACTGGTGTTGCTACGGTTCCTACGGTTCCATATGAGACTTACGGCACTCCAGAGCTTGCTGATGAGGTTCGCAAATGCTTACGCGAATCTGACAGCAAAGCACTCCTCATGGCAAATCACGGAATGGTCGCTTACGGCGATTCCTTAGAAAAGGCATTTGCCATCGCAAATACTTGCGAGTGGTGCGCACAGGTTCAGTGGCGCGCAATGGCAATCTCTACGCCAAATGTATTGTCTGATGAGCAGATGGCAGAAGTAATCGAGCATTACAAAACATACGGTCAAGCAAAAGAAGATGGCAAGCAGTCCCAGGGCTATTTTGGATAGATCACATCTATTTGCTAAATGCAATCAAACAAGTACTCGATATAGCTATTTTGGATAGACTGCATCTATAAATTTACTCAAACTAAAAAACTCCCCGGCAAAGCGTTGCAGGGGAGTTTTTTATTAATATCCATTTACGATACCATCTGACGTAATCGGAATGGTGAGTCCATTATCTACGTCAGTCTTCCATTAATATTGCTTAAAAGTCACAAATATTTTCTCATAGTTGCCTCTATTTTTTGAAGTGATATGGCAAATAGTTCTTATATGTTTTCACATGATAACTATAACTAAACTTATGATCCTTGCTCAGCTTCTTTTTGCTTACCAAAAAATATTTCGTATTTCCCTTTTTATTTTTAATAACAGCGAACGGCTTCCTCGGATTAAATTTTCTCATCAGAACCGGATCATCCCATGTCGTATCAATATAGCGATATTTACCACCAACCTTAACCATGTTCCACGCATGTGCTATTCCATAAGTAGTCCCGGTTACATAAACGCATGGAATTCCCGCACGACGCGCCAGCAGTGTAAATGCCTTAGCATACCCTTCGCAAACTGCTTTTTTCCGGATCAGTGCTCCATATGCAGTAAACGACAATTCGCTTGGTTTCTTTTTATTGACATATCGTTTTCCTTTATAGCGAAAAGATTTATATACCATGCGATCATAATCACATCGCTTTATAATATAATCATGAATTGCACGCAGACGCTTTTTGGTCGATTTGTTTTTCTTAAGAATCCCTTTTAATACACTGTCCGCTTTTCGGGTCATCTTCTGCACATATTGTCGGGACTTCGGCTGATACATCCGGAAATGATAACCCTCTCTTCCATCCTGCAAGTAAACAGCGGCTCCTGATCCCAAAGGTTCATCATATTTCGTACAATTCGGATTGTCAATGACGTATTCATCATACATATTGATCGCTTTATCCAACTCGTCAATTAGATTAAAATTTAACAATGTCTTTGGATAAATAACACCAAACTCGTAGTTTCCAACTTTCAAATGATCGAAAACATATTTGTACAATTCTTTTTTAGAATGAATTTCTTTGCCATACTTGCTGACGTAGTTTGTCTTTTCCTCATCAGATTGCACCGGCTCTACCCATTTTTTGCGGGGATTCGGTTTGACCGTTACGGTAAGAGTATCTGTGCAGCCGCCAATAGATACTGTCAAGACAGTCTTTCCCGGTTTTAGCGCCTTAAATCCGCCAAAATGAACATATTTCACATCAACAATGGAATTGTTTGCACTCTTCCAGCGAAGTTTGTTGCCATATTCTATATTAGACGATAACGCCTCAAATGTTGATGACACTTTGCCATCCGTAATATATTGATACCAATATCGTGCGGGCACCTGAAATTCCTTACCCTGCATTACCGTTAATGTATTTCCCGGCTTTGACTCTCCTTCACTATTTAATGGCCACATCTGTACTTTTAAAAATTTTGTAGTAGATTTTCCTGCAATAACAAACGTTTGCGACACACTATGCTTTCCCAAACGTGCTGTGATCGTTGCAGTACCCTCTGACTTTGCTACCATGCGTACGCATCCTGTCGCATAATATTCCAGGTCGATCACCTTACGATTCGATGACGTCCAAGTAACTGCGCTTTCGTAGTATGCCTTGGCTTTGTTTGCATTAAGACAATTCGCATAGGAAATCGGCTCGCTTGTGTTAAGACCTGTCGTATTGCTTGGATATATATTTAAAATCGGGACATATGTCCAGCCAACCCTTGACGTCTCAATCGGTATATCCAGCTCCAATCTTCCAACCTCTTTTTCCATTTGTGCAGCTGTCGATTTGGTTGCACGCTGCGCCCCTGCTAGCGATGCCGGCAACACACTAACGACACATATTAACATAAATATTTCAATAAACTGCCATATTTTTCTGCATTTTTTTGATGTGTGACTCATAAGTAACTCTCCTTCCTCATATCATCAAATGTTTTATTAAATATTAAAGGTTTTTCAACCTTTTATGTCGCAGCAACTAAGCCACTGGCATGATCATCTCCCGTTTCCGACCAAATACCTTTTCGCTCGTTGCTCTGATTCCATTTATCAGCATCCTATCCAGCGAAAAGACAACAGTTTATCAGCATCCTATCCAGCGAAAAGACAACAGTATATCACATATTTGCTGGCACATATTTAATTGCGCATTTTTACTTGCGCATTTTTAATCGCACATTTTTAATCGCGCATTTTTTCTTTTAATTTTACCACAATATCCTGATATTTTCTATGCTTCATATCCGGGAATGCCCGAAGCAAACGCCCCTGTCCAAAAAGACGGTGCTTGGTCATAGAACCAACTAATTCTTCATATTTCTTCTGCAACTCTGCTCTCTTCGTGCGAATCACTTCTCTATACTCTTCTGCGCTGATATTTTCTTTCAAAGAACTAAGCGCTGCACGCAATTCTGCCGTACTCAGGTTATCCTTCAGGGAGCCGACTTTCTCTTTCATTTCTGACGTGCTTAAGCTATCCTTCAAAGAACCGACTTTCTCTTTCATTTCTGACGTGCTTAAGCTATCCTTCAAAGAACCGACTTTCTCTTTCATTTCTGACGTGCTTAAGCTATCCTTCAAAGAACCAACTTTCTCTTTCATTTCTGACGTGCTTAAGCTATCCTTCAAAGAACCAACTTTCTCTTTCATTTCTGACGTGCTCAAGCTATCCTTCAGAGAATCTACTCTATCTCGTAATTCCGCCTTAGCTAAGGCCGCCTGTACTCTGCCTTCTCCAATATTTTGCGCCGTTTCGATCGTTGTCTCACCAAGTTTCTCACTTACCTTATCACTAACAATCCGAAGATCGCCACTAAGCTTATCAAGCTGTCCAAGCTTCTTATTAAAGCCTCGAATCACTGCTACCGTAACAACAAAGTCAACAAAATACACAACGTATAATATCACCAGAATGGTCCACCCAAGTACACTGCTGTCATGCCCCGTGATCAGCTTGTCAATATATTTCTGGAAGATCCGGACCACAAACAAGATTGCAAATCCCCAGATCAATGAAAACTCCAAACATATATATCCACGAAAATTAAATGGTTGCTTGGAATAATCCCACCATCTCGCATGAAAGCATATATCAAGAAGCCAGCCTGCGACCAACTCAATTAATGTTGCTAAAATCACGCCGAACACGTAAACCAACAGATCACTCATCTGTGTCCCTTCAGGCTGGATCAGATTGATCAATGCAAACACACTCACAACCCCGAATCCATATACCGGGCAAACCGGTCCATTCAAAAATCCACGGTTCGTAACCTCGCCCCAAGTGACCGCGTGGTAGATCACTTCCACACACCATCCCAAAAAGGAATAGATTACAAATAGCCACGCCAATTGATAAAATGTCATTCCAAAAATCATAGGTATCCTCCTGTAATATCTCGATAATGTCTACCCTAAGCTGGTTATTCTCGCCTCTGGGGTAGAGAAATCCGCCCTGACTTCTTGTTTGACTCTACCCTGGACCGGTCATTTCTGCCCCGGGGGTAGAGAAATCCGCCCTGATTTCTTGTTTGACTCTACCCTGGACCGGTCATTTCTGCCTCTGGGGTAGAGAAATCCGCCCTGACTTCTTGTTTGACTCTACCCTGGACCGGTTATTTCTGCCTCTGGGGTAGAGAAATCCGCCCTGACTGCTTGTTTGACTCTACCCTGGACCGATTATTTCTGCCTCGGGGATAGAGAAATCCGCCCTGACTGCTTGTTTGACTCTACCCTGGACCGATTATTTCTACCCCGGGGGTAGAGAATTTTCTCTTTGAGAGAGTATATCATGATTTATTACAAATAACCATATGATACTATCTAAAACCTAAGACTTAAAATCAGCGTCTGCTTTCGCACCAGAATTTCAACTTACCATTTCATATTTGGCCTTCTAGATTAAGATTAAAAACTATGCATCCATTTTCATCTCACAAATATTGTTTTCACCGTAAATGAATCTATATCTAACTATTAACTTTTATTCACACAATACAGCCAGACATCAAAAAGTCAGCCCCTATTTTAATACATCTTTTTAATATATGTTTGTATTTCATCCAAATATTTCTCTGGATCTAACCACCTTTTTTCCAGTTTAGAATTCTGAGTCACTATAATAGCCGGCACACTCGTTATCCCAAATCTTTCTAAAAGCTGATACATCTCCCTGCTATTCTCTCCATCTCTGTCCTTAGATGTATAATATGTTGGCAATTCCACCTGACATTCCTTTAGAGTCTGTTCTAATTTTTTTTCAAAATTAAAACAATCTGTACAATCTGCCCTTCCTATATATATCACGATTTGTTCATTTGACTTTATATCTGTTTTTAGTTCTGCAAGTGAAATCCCATAATAGTATTCTGAATCAATATAATCCCTTTTTTCGGTATTAATGTACTTTTTATTAACAATATGGTAATACCGACTACCATAATACAAATTAGTTCCAAACAAACAAAACAAAACGAATATTATAAGCATCTTCTTTTTCTTTTTGACTTTTGGCTGAGTTATAACATTTCTCAAAACAACTCCTAAACCAAGGGTAGTAAGCACAAGTGAAATCCATGTAAAATATATAATATCTTTATCCACTTTAACATTAGGATATACATCACCAAAAAAACCATAATGAACCAATAGCACGATATTACATAGCAAAAAAAAGAAATCAAGACCTAATATACATAACCATCTTTTCACTTAAATTCTCCTTTCATATTACATCTTTCGGACACATGAATGCCCCTTAACATTTGTACTATAAACTTGCTGAAAAAATAATACCAGAGCAACTATTGTAACCATTATTCTTCTCATAAATTCCTCCTAAAAATATAGAACTATAGGTTTTCTTACCACTATCGATCGATATAATACATCATAACATATACTTAAGAACTTATCCACGTGCTTATCAATAAAAATTTCTCATTTAGGACCCTTATTCATATTGCCAACTATCATAACTCCTATATATACAGATCTATAAAAATGCACACAACTCCTATACTTCAAACACCATAATAACAGCTCCCAACACCACCAGCACCAGTCCTGTCGCACGGTTCAGTGTTTTCGGCTGCGCTTTATTGGCAAACAATGCTGCAATCCGCGCCCAGATAAATGTAAAAATAATGCACAATCCCATCACTAAAAAATCCGGTTTCCCACCAATGGCAAAATGCGAGGCTGCTCCGGTAAATGCTGTAAATGCCATGATAAAAACGCTCGTTCCAACAGCTGTTTTCAATTCATAGCCAAGCACGGACGTAAGAATCAACAGCATCATCATACCGCCGCCCGCTCCAACAAATCCACAGATGAACCCAATGATCATTCCACACAGAACAGACTGCACCGCTCTTTTCTTGGCAGACACACTATTCATCGCTTCCTTGGTCGTCATGACCGGACGAACGATAAATTTAATTCCAAGAAAAAATGTCATAACTACCGAAAAACTTCCCATCGTAGTCGATGGTACCAGACTTGAAATATAACTTCCGATCACTGTAAATACAAGCACTGTCACCATCATAATACTGCCGTTTTTGACATCAAGATTTTTATTTTTGCCATAGGTGTACGCTGACACCGCACTTGCCAACACATCAGAGGACAGCGCGATACCGACCGCCATAAAAGGATTCATATGTAAAAAAGTAATGAGCATCGGACTGATCACGGCAGCCGCACTCATTCCGGCAAAACCGGTGCCAAGACCTGCCCCCATTCCTGCAAAAAATGTCACAATGATCGTCATAAGTAATTTCATGGTAAGTACCTTTCTATATCGACAGTGTCAATGTCCAAAAAAATTCATTATATTCATTATTTCTCAGACATGTTGCGTCACAGAACGGCGAGCAATTCGACACTGTGTTTTTATTATCATTTTGCAACGAAAAAGTATAACACGGTTTTGTATTTTTTGCCACCTATTAACAAAGACTTTGTATAATCAATACAGAAATCGGCGTGACAAAAAGCCGAAAAAAAGAAAGAAGATTAGGAACCGTAATAATTCTATTCAAATTTTCTTCCTGATTCACTTCACTCTGTATGTACGGTCACCTCACTTTCCTTTTTTTAGACATAAACCAATAAAATATAACACAAAATGCTAAAGCAAACACAACACCAAAAACATTTTGAATCACTCTAAGACTAACCGCTCCTTGTAGTCCATAAGTCTCTGCAGCAATGGCTAAAGCACCAAATGTGTTAAATACTGCCTGCCAGCCATATTGTGCTGAAAATCCTACACCGATTCCACCAAGAATTCCTATATATGCATAGATTGACGAAGGAAGCAGAAAATATAATACTGTAAAACATATAACACCTGCAATATTTCCGACAATCCTTTTACGGACTCTGTAGTGCATATCTTCCATAAACGGCAAAATCGCGGACATGGCCGCAATACCAGCCCACATTGCACGTGGCATATTACAAAGTTCTGCAATGCAAAGGACAATCGGTACGCATAAAATCTGACATATCTGCCATTTTGTTCTGGAAGAAGTGATATCAAATTCTTGTATCAGATCTTTCAGATTTCTTTTATAGGTTCTGTTTTTATGATTTCGATAAAATACAAAGCAGGTAAGTGCTGCACCTAAAGCCATTCCGACTAATCGCATCTGATAGCTTTTTCCCGTAACATCATAACCATATAGCAGTAGATACCCAAGAACCAATGTAGATTGATTAAACATGAATGGATTATGGCATCCGAACAGAATCAACACAGCCAGTGCCGCAATATTTAACAGCATTCCCAATACCGGTGAAAACTGATTTGCTAAATGCGGACATACCGTCATAATTACAAAGAACAAAGCCAAAAGCATCGTAGATTGTCCGGTGTGGATCCCCAGATCCGCATTCCGAAATACCATAAGGCATAATAAAACTACTACACCCACAATACTATTCTCATTTCCAAATAAGATACTGAAAATAGTAACAAATAAAAAACAAAATGCCATTGTAACAGCTATCTTTACCAAATATACCAGTATATGATATGATTTTTCTTTCACTGTTTCACTCTTTTTCAACAGATTTTTAGAACCTGCCTGATTTAACTGCAATTCCTGATAAAATGTCATGTAATTCCTCCTCTATCTGTTTTTCTTAAACTTATATGGCCTCATCTTTCTGTATTGGAAGCTCTACAACAAATCTGCATCCACCATATTCACGGTTTTCTGCTTTGATTGTTCCTCCGGCACTATCTACAATCCGTTTTACAAGTGCAAGACCTAGGCCATTTCCTTCTGCTTTATGAGATCCATCTACCTGATAGAACTTGTCAAATATTCTGGATTTTACATCATCCTCTATTCCTGGTCCTTCATCTTCCAGAATGAACTTAACAGAATCCTGTTCTTGTTTCAGAAACATCGTAATTGTCCCCTTTGAAGGGCTGAACTTAATCGCATTATCCAAAAGATTTATCCAGATATGCATAAAAAGTCCTTCATTCCCAGTATATTTAACTTCCTCCAATTCTACCTGAAAACCAATTTCTTTTTCTGTCCATTTTGTTTCCAATGAAAGAAATGCCTGGCGGATTTGTTCATCCAGACGATATTCTGTTTTTTTCATTGGTATATTCTGATTCTCTAACTTGGATAACAGCAAAATATTACCAACCAATCCGGAAAGTCTTTGGGTGTTAAATAAGATTTTTTCTACATATTCCTCTTGATCCGGAGACAGTTCTTCTCCCTGAAGCAGCATTGTATATCCTTCAATGGCATTAATCGGGGTCTTAAACTCATGAGAAACATCAGATACAAAATCCATCTGCAGCACCTCTGTTGCACGAAGTTCTTTTGTCATAACGTTAAAACTTTGATAAGATTCTCCAACTTCTGCTATACGGCTGTTCGTTTCCAAATGCTGTTCAAAATCTCCCTGAGAAACTTCCTTCATTGCTTTACTAAGTCTGGTAATTGGTTCCAGTAACTTTGCATTAATAAAGGAAGTGATCAGCCCTGCAATCAATGTATAGAAAATCAAAAGCCAGCCAAGCACAGGTATGCTGCCCGGCAGATTAAAAAAATGATTCAAAAAAGCAAATAATAAAGCAGATATGACTGTTGAAAATACAAGTGCCAGCCAGATTGCACCAGTCAGACAGGATCGGATCCGCAATCCTTTTTCTTTCTTTTGTTCCATTATTTTTTCACCACCTTGTATCCAATTCCACGCATTGTTACGATTTCAAAATCAGGGTTATCTTTAAAACGCTCTCTGATTCTTCCTATATGTACCTCTATCGTATGTGGGTCTGCCTCCGTCTCGTATCCCCATACTTCATCCATCAACTGTTGTTTTGTAAATGTTCTGCCTGGCGAAGCTGCAAGCTTATATAAAAGCAGGAATTCTTTTTTAGGCAAAACAAGACTTTCCTTATCAGTTGTAACCGTCATTGCATCATAATCAAACTCTGTTGAACCGATCACAATTTTGTGTTCATTCAGTATCTGTGCACGGCGAAGCAGTGCTCCGACTCTTAAAACCATTTCATTCACATTTACCGGTTTTACCATATAATCGTCACTTCCCGAAAGAAATCCCTGGCGCATATCATCAAAGGAACCTTTCGCAGTGATCATAAGTACCGGTATCTGATATCCTGCTGAACGAAGTTCTGACACCAGTTCATAGCCATCCATAACCGGCATCATAATATCGGAAATGATCAGATCAATATATTCCTTATCCAATACTTCTAATGCCTGTGCTCCATCCGATGTGCATTTGACCTGATAGCCATTCTTCTCCAGCACTTTTCGGAACAGCTGGCTTAATTCTTTATCATCTTCTACAATTAATATTTGAAACATAATCTTCTTCCTCCTTTATCAGAACAGATATCTTGCCCATCCAAGCAGATGCTGTACCAAAAGTACGTTTCTCTGACGCTTCTTTGTCAATTCAATTGGCTCTACATGATACGGATCACGATAGGTTCCATCTTCCAATACCTGTCGGGACACTCTTTCATATTCCATCATGCCTTCTTCCAACTGTTTATTAATATCTTTACTGCGAATTACAAGCATCAGTTCCGTATCCAGATACGTGCTTCTCATATCCATGTTTAAGGAACCGATTACGGATAGATCATCATCAATCAGGATGCTTTTTCCGTGGTAAGAATAGCCGCCTTCATACTCCCAGATATCAATTCCTGTATTTAAAATTCTGTTTCTGTTTCTCACATAATCAGCAGAGCCAAACGGATTTCCATTGTTGGCAACCGAATTGGTCATGATAGAAAAATCCGGAACTCTCTCCGCAATCTCTTTCCATGTATTATACATCATATCATTGCAGATAATATATGGTGTATGAATTTTCACGCGCTCTTTTGCATTTTTCATTAGTTCTCCCAGTTGATACCAGACTACTGGTTCCTTGGGACCTGTGTGGATAGGATTTGACACTAATGCAATCTTTTCTGTCTCAAAAGTTTCGTCCGTGTAATCGGTATCGCAGATTCTTTCCTTATTCTCTTCAAAATATTTCTGATAGCCGTTCTGCAGCTCTAAAACTGCGTTCTTTACAGATTTTCTATTTGCCAGTTTTTTATTGTCATGAAAATAACCACTGTCTTCTTGTTCCCATATCGTTTCAAAATACTCTAACAACTGGTTAACTGAATTTTCTTTCTCAGGTTCATCGCAAACTACTAACACGTCTCTGTCATAGTTCTTATGTCCCGGAAAATCACCCAGGAAATAATTGTATGTATTTCTTCCCCCAAGAATATATCTCTTTCCATCTGCAATCAAATATTTATCATGCATTCTACCCATCATCTTCCACGGTTTCAACGGATTGGCCTTATTATATAGTTTAATTTCAACATTCTCATGGGAAGATAATCCATAGAAATACGGATTTCCTTCCATATCAATCCAGCTCTCCATTCCATCTACTAACAGACGAATATGTACACCTCTGTCTGCCGCATCATGCAGTGCTCCTAAAATCAATTTTCCACTTTCATCGGATTGAAATGCAAAAGTAGAAAGAATAATTTCCTTTTTTGCATTCTTGATCAAACGCACTCTTTGTAAAAGCGCTTCTGGATTCTTTTCTATGATTACTGCCCGTTCTGTATTTTCACTGCATTCGTTCCATGACCCATTTTTTGTTTCTTTTTTGGTTGTATTGGACACTTCCGGCTGCTTTTTATATGCAACGCAGATTCCGAGCAATTCATAAAAAGCCACACATAAAAAAATTGCCAGTATAACAAGAAGGATTTTACATGTTTTATACTTTTTCATTGTACATCACCTGATTCCTTTTTATTTCATACTTATACAATACAAAGTCAATCTCAATTTAACCTCAACAAGGTTTGTTTTTTCATCCATGCAAGTTTATTCCTACTTTTTAGATGAGAAATGTTCTTTTGCAAAATCCATATCCTGTACAAGTTCCAAAGTTCCCAGATAATTATTTTGGGTGTCTCTAACTGCGATGTATCGTACCAGCATACATTTACCGTTCTTTTCCATCCAAATCGGTACCTCGTCCAGTGTTCCTGTACGAAATTCCTCAATGATCCTGCGTACTTTGGTTTCCACTTTTGGTGGATGGCACGAAAATACTTCTCGGTCGATTGCCATTGCAGGTCGCTTAAAATCTTTTGGTCCCTCATTGAAGAAACGATTGATGTTATGAACATCAACAAATGTGATCTCCAACGGAATAGTGTTTAAAAGTGCTGTTAATTGTTCTACGGTCAGATGTCCACCTGGCATAATGATTTCTGAATCTGAAAAAGAGGCCTCCGATATTTTTTTATTGCTCTCTGCATCTTCCCAGATTTCAGCCTTTACACCAAGGCAATCGGCATAATCTTTTTGATCGTGATAAATACCGATCCACTCTTCCTCGGTAAAATTTGCAGCACAGTTTGGGAACAAGATATTGGCTTCTTTGTAAATCATTTCCTCAGCCCGCTGGACAACTGCCAACAATCTCTCGTACCATTTTTTGTCGTACTGTTTATCCTTTAACAACGCAGAAATCTCATCGCGAATCTCATCATCAACTGTCCACATAACATTAGATGGCCCGGATATTCCATATTGTACATTCAAATGAGGGTAAAGCAGATCGCCTTTTTTGGCATAATGTATTGAAATATCACGAAGAGACCCAAGCAGATCTTGCGTAACATCTCCAGCACAGGCAGCTGTTTTTATCTGATCCAGCAAGCCTGCCAACGCTTCATTTTCCTTGGTAAAGGTGTACAGCGGATGACCTTTTTGTTCTATCAATTTTTGTGTTTTCGTTGTGCGCTCTTCTCGGATCATCGCTGCATTTACTTCCCTTTCTGCATTAGCAATCTTTTCCTCGCGGGTTGCTCCATGAAACAATGCGGCATGGACATCGCATAATTTTTGTACCTCACTCAAAGGTGTTCCCTCTGCCAACATTTCCTGTTCCGCTTTCATGATTACAGTTGCATCGACATCTTGAAACTCGACTGCAAAATCCTTTCTTACTTTTTCTAAATCCTCCCCAGCGCCCAAACGCCTTAAATATTTTTTTAATGATTCTACTTGATTTCCCATACTAATTTACCTTCCTTTCTACAAACTCCAAATCAAATGCACATTGATGACATTCGATTTGCAAACAAACACTATTTATTTTTTACACAACCCCAATTCTTTGCGTGTTGCAATTATCTCAGCAACGCTCTAGATTGCGCAACGAAAGTCACTATATCAGCATTTCCAATTTTATACAATCCGATACATCTATTTTTTTCATGTAGATCTTTAATATAAAACCATTCCCCTTTACGGTGCAAAAAAAAAATAATTTTATATAGTTTTTGCATTTCAGTGCATAAACTTGCCTAAAAAATGATATTTATGCTATAATTCTTGCATAATACACAGAGCAAACGCAAATAACATTTAAGAGGAGGTATGGCAAATGATCGATACACATCAACTCAAAAAAAGAGATTTATATTTGAATAAAATTTTAGCATTTCAAGATACCGAGCCGGTAAAAGTTGTTACCGGAATCCGTAGATGTGGCAAATCCAGTCTGCTTAAGCTAATGACCCTACATCTAAAGGAAAACGGCATTGCAGAGGACCAGATTCTTGAAATGAATTTTGAATCCTACGCTTTTAAGAACATGAACAGCGACTCTTTCTATCAGTATGTTCGGGAGCATATTATACCAAATAAACGAATGTACCTTTTCTTCGATGAGGTCCAACGCGTCCCAAAATGGGAAGATGCCATCAATTCTTTTCGGGTGGATTTCAACTGTGATATTTATGTCACTGGTTCCAACGCCTATATGCTTTCCTCCGAATATGCGACCTACCTGTCCGGCAGATGCGTAGAAATAAAAATGCTGCCTTTGTCTTTCTCTGAATTTCTCGCTTTTTATGATTTTGAAATCAAAGAAACAAAAAGTGCATTAGGCGGCACTCGTAAACAAGTCTTCGATCAAACAGGGGAACATTATGAGCTTCGCGAAGTATTTGATGCCTATATGCGGTTTGGCGGAATGCCCGGCATTGCCGATGTTGGACTGGATCAGGAAAAAGCATTGGTATTGCTTGAAGGTATTTACTCTACTGTGATCATGAGAGATATATTGGAACGAGAAAATCGCAAAGGGCAAAAAAGGATCACTGACCCTGTTCTCCTAAAAAAAATTGTAATGTTTCTTGCAGATAACATTGGCAGTAACATATCGGTCTCCTCTATCGGAAACACTCTTGTAAACGAAGGTTTGCTCGAAGACGGTCGCCAAAAAGGAACACCTAGTGCCCATACGGTACAGGCATATGTAAATGCACTTCTGGAATCTTATTTTTTCTATGACATCAAAAGATTTGATATTAAAGGTAAAGAATTTTTGCGGACCTTGGGAAAATATTATATCGTAGATATCGGACTTAGAAACTATTTGCTCGGTTTCAGAGACCGCGATAGCGGCCATGCAATAGAAAATGTGGTTTATTTTGAGCTGCTTCGACGCGGCTACGATGTCTCTATTGGTAAAATTGATAACTCTGAGGTGGATTTTATCGCAACGAATACTAACGACAAAATGTATGTTCAAGTCACAGAAGCCATGACAAGCGAAGATGTCCGCAAACGAGAACTGGCTCCACTCCAAAAGATCAGTGACAACTATGAGAAAATTGTTTTGTCCCTAGATCCCGGAATGGATTCCTCTTATGATGGTATCAAGTCCATTAATTTAATTGACTGGTTGATATCGGTATAATGGCTATATGGCGAAAGTTAAGCATCTCTTCGGAGGTGCTTTTCTTGTATAAGGCAAGCCTTTTTTCTCTAAACATAGACATTTCTGTCTGTTAAACATGTCGTCATAGTAAGTATCAAAAGATAGATAGCATTATCTTCTGAGGGTCTGTTCAGCTTCTGATCTCTTTCAGAGATGTCCTTCCTATACCCTATAATAAATTAAAGACATGTTTGCTTGTATCCTATAAATTAAAGACAGGTTTTCACACTAACGACTGCTCAAAATCATACATTTTCGCTGTTTCTTTATTACGAAATTCATGCTTTTCATAATAGCCGAGCAACTCTCCGTCCTCATCCCGCAATGCCACCATATACACGTCTTTATTTTGCTTTTCATTGTAAAATGTATGGATCATATTGTGTTCTTTGCTGTCCGCAAACCAAGATACTATTTTACGGATCATTTCATTTGATTGCTCGTTGTGGCAGGCAAGCAGACTCTTTCCAACCAATTCCGCTCCACCACGATTTGCATAATTCTGCACTGCTGCCGGATTCATATACACGATCGTATGCTCTGTATCGCAGATTACTACTGCTGCACGATCTTGATCAATCACACTCTTAAACATTTGATGTAACATAGCAATATACCATCCTTCCTTTATAACATAATGCAATTCAGCCTACACCTGAAATTCGTTCATCGTGTTCTGCAGAACCTCCACGCTTTGCATTACCTTATTGATTTCTGTTGACATTTCTTCACTGGAGTAAGTGATCTGCCTTCACCGCCCAGCGCATCTTGGTTGACCGTGCCCGCGGATTTCTCGTACATTCCTGTGCCGTTGGACGGATCACATCCCTTGCATACTCTGCATAAATTCCTGCTTTATATCCCTGTTTCAAGGCTTTCTTAACAAGCTTGTCCTCACCGGAATGAAATGTTAAGATTGCTGCACGTCCACCCGGTTTCAATGCTCCCGGAAGCTTGTCCATAAATTCGTACAGCACTTCGAATTCATTATTGACATCAATACGAAGTGCCTGAAAAACTCGCTGACAAGTTTTTTTGACCGTTTCTTTGCGCTCCTTCTCCGGAATAAACTGCAGCGTCTCCTCGATCAATGCACGCAGCTTTGTCGTTGTGTCTATGTGTCCGCCTTTTCGGACAACATCGGTGATTGCCTTTGCGATTTCATCACAATACGGCTCGTCCGAATTTTCGTACAGCATCCCGGCAAGTTCATCTCGGCCAATTGTCTCCAAACGTTCTGCTGCGCTAATCCCTTTCTGCTGATTTAACCGCAGATCAAGTGGTCCATCCACCTTAAAGGAAAAGCCTCTTTTAGGGTTGTCGATTTGCATCGAAGACACTCCCAGATCTGCCAAAATAAAATCAAACCCACCGACTTCCTCTGCGATCTCATCAATTGTGCAAAAATTTTGCAGCTTGATTGTAAGCAGATCTTCTCCAAATCCAAGATCTTCCAATCGCTTTCGGGTCTTAGCAGATTCTTCCGGGTCTACATCTGTCGCATACATATGTCCCTGCCCCTGCAAACGCTCTAACATAGCTCTGGTATGTCCCCCATACCCTAACGTTGCATCGAAACCAATCTGTCCCGGCTTAATATCGAGGAACTGAAGGATCTCCTCCACCATGATAGAAATGTGCATTCCCGCCGGAGTATTTCCTTTATCTATCACGTGTTGTACCATATCCCCGTATTTTTCCGGCTGCAGCTCTTTATATTTCTCCTCAAACTTTTTAGGATATTTCCCCTTATACCGCACTCGTCTTTTGTGCGGTTTGTCCGCAGTCAGAGGTAGCAGCTTAAAGGAAAACGTAAATTCCGTCTCCTCAAAACGATACTGTGGTAACACCTCCGGACCACAACTATTTGAACCAATTCCATTCTGCGCATAATCAATACACAATATGGTACTGCCACTATCCTGCAACTCATAATTGTGTGCCGCTCGCGTAAGCTCTTCTGCTGAATAATGCGATACATTAAAAGAAAACGGTGTAGCGGACGCCACCACCAATCCCGGTAATGCTTGCCCATAGCTAACTTCTACATAGTCACAGTCATAATGGCTGCCATTTTCCTGCGGGAAAATATAATCCTCATGCATCGCTGTAACTGTGCTTTCATAACGCCCATGACTGCTGCCCCGATGCTTGTCGCGATAACTTTCCTGAGGTCCCATACCACTGTATACTACTTGTTCCAGCGCATGATCCAAACAGAGCCGTACGCCGAACCGTGGAAGCTCTAAGAAATCCGGATCTTTTTGAACAGCAAAATGTACCGCAATGCCTCCGGCCTCATCAATCTGCCACTCTATCTGCATGTCCAAGATCCGCTGTACGGTCGGAGCCAGCAGTGCCACATGGCTCTTAAGGCAAATTAAATGTTTCTGTTGCTCGACACGAGTTTCATACGCCCTTGTATAAGTTTCATGATAATGTGCCGCTTTCCAACGATGCTGTATCGTTCGGTCGTTGTCAGTCGGTGCGCGCCAAATCGTTACTTCCATAGGTCGATTTAAGTACTCCTTGCCGTTATACTGCAGGGAAGAAAACATTCCTGTTCTCTTGTCATAAACAAACCGAAAGACGCTAGCAGACAAAACAAGCTCCCTCGCATTCTCAGCTACGCATATATTTCCTATCCCTTTTTTCGAACTGTCTAAGCCGCTCTCACCAACAGATTTTCCTATCCCACTTTGCGAACTTTCCAAGCAGCCTTCGCCGACAGCTTTACTTGTCCCACTTTGCGGACTATCCAAGCAGCCTTCGCCGACAGCTTTACTTGTCCCACTTTGCGGACCAGAAAGAAGCCGTTTGACATACTGATTCACCGGTTCTGCGTTATTTACCGCGATCTCATCAAAGCCCATCACATGCCCTTTCTGCAATAGCGGCAGTTCTTTATTGAGCTGATAGATCAACTTAATATAAACCTTACCCTGTGTCGGAATCGCACCACTCGCTGATGTAGTACAATCTTCCGGCAGACAAACTCTACCATCGCAATGCGGCTGCACCGATACCGGTTCCAACTCCCCAGACCGGATCAGCTCTCCATCGCAAGTCATCTCATATCGAATGGTAAACATATCCCGCAGATCATCAAAATCCAGATAATTATGCAGGATCAACTCTCCACTGTCCGTATTACAGGACACAACACGAACCGGTCGATATACATTTTTATATTCCAGCAATCCCGTATGCGGTGTGCGATCCGGATAAACTAACCCATCGACACAGAAATTGTCATCGTGGATCGTCTCCCCGTGATCTCCTCCGTAATAATATCTATTTCCGTCATGGCGTACCGCATGGTCACACCATTCCCACACAAAACCTCCACACATGAGATCATTATCCTGAATCATCTGGAAATAATCCTCGAAATCTCCCGGTCCATTTCCCATGCTGTGCGAATATTCGACCAGCAAATACGGTTTACTGCCATCTTGCTCGAGATACTGCTTTATTTCTTCCAGAGACGGGTACATCCGGCTATAAAGATCCAGATTAGAATAATCGTATGTTTTATGATAATTACGATATCTTGCACTCTCATACTGCGTCAATCGGCTGTCATCAAAGGACTTCGTCCATGCCAATGCTTTCTCAAAGTTACATCCATAGGCACTTTCATTTCCCATAGACCAAATTACAACACAAGGACGATTCACGTCTCGATGCACCAAAAGACGGACACGATCTGCGATTGCCTGCTCCCACATCGGATCATCCGCAATTTTTTCACTCCAACGTCCGTTCCGCTGAAATTCATTGTCCTCTTTTCGGTACAGCAAAAATAGACCATGCGCCTCAATATCTGCCTCATCGATCACCATAAATCCATACTCATCACACAATTGATAAAACATTGGTGCGTTTGGATAATGACTGGTTCGGATCGCATTCACGTTGTGCTGCTTCATTAATATCAGATCCCGTTCCATCTGTTCCAATCCGATCACATAACCCGTCTCCGGGTCAGAATCATGGCGGTTCACACCACGAAACTTAATGTTTTGTCCGTTCAAATAAATCACACGATCACGTATTTCTATCGTGCGGATACCGATCCGATCGACGATCGTCTCCTGCTCTGTCTCCAAGATCAACGTGTAAAGATACGGATTCTCTGTATTCCAAAACACCGGATTCTCAATGCAAAACTGCACTTGTGCTTTATACTGCATCGCCAGATTATCCAATGACATTTCCTGCTCTTTACTGCTTTCTGCCAAACCTGATTTTTGTCCTTTGTTGGCTGACGAACGCAAGCTTCCCTCTGCGACGACCTGACCTTCCGCATTTTCAATACGTGCATATATCGGAAGATCCCCGCCTGCCAACAAACAATGCACATCTACCGCCGCTGCGGCTCCTTCTACGTGGGTAGTAATGCGGTAATCCCATATATGCCGCTGTGGACGTTTCAACAAATATACATCTCGAAAAATGCCACTCATCCGAAATTTATCCTGGTCCTCCAAATAAGAACCGTCACACCACTTTAATACAAGCACTCGCATTGTGTTTTCACCAGACTTCACATAGGACGTCACATCAAATTCACTTGTCGAATGCGATACTTGGCTGTATCCAACATAAGCACCATTCAGCCATACATAAAAGCAGCTATCTACCCCTTCAAAGTTAAGAAAAACTTCGGACGCATTCTGATCCACCTCATACTCAAATGTATGCTCGTACAAACCGCATGGATTCTCCTGTGGTACATAGGGTGGATCAAAAGGGAACGGGTAACGGACGTTTGTATACTGATGTCTGTCAAATCCTGCCATCTGCCACATTCCCGGCACATCGATCTGTCCACCTTCCTCAAATAGATCCCCGACACGACCCCAAGCCGTACCGGCAGCCACGTCTGTCAAACTCGTTTCTTCCGGCAGCAACGCCTCAAAATCTCCTATATCAGAAAAGAACCGGAACTTCCATTTACCATTTAACAATTGAAAACGATCCGATTCTTCTCTATGTTTCACCAATTGATCCATTCGAACAGATGCCGGAATATAATAGGCTCTTGCCGGCATCGTATTCTCATGCAACATTGCTGTATTCTCAAAATTCTGTGGTATACTCATCAAGTTTCACTTCCCTTCTTCGTTGACATATTATGGTTACAATTCGATTCCTTTCAAAAGTGCTGCAAACGGACTGGCATCAGCATCCTCTTCATGATCTGCCTGAAATTCCTTAGGGATCTCATAGTCATCTTCTTCCTTTGGGACTTCGTCCTCTGTCAGCGCCTTCATGCTCAACGAAACGCGGTCTCCCTCTAACTTAATGATCTGCGCAGTAACCGTATCGCCCAGTTTGACAATCTCTTTTGGCGACTTAATAAACTTATTGGTAATCTGCGATATATGACATAAGCCGGTCAGATCCTCTCCAATCGTAATAAATATACCATAAGATTCGATGCGGTCCACCGTTCCGGTCACTACATCTCCCACCGTAAGCTGTCCAACTTTTTGGACATATTCTTTTGCCTTACGCTCTTTTTGAATTTCTTTCGCCGACAAGACCAATCTCTTTGCCTCTTTATCCACAGTAATGATCATTGCCTCCAATGTCATCCCCAAATAACCAGAGGTATCTTCTACGTAATTCAGCTCGATCTTGGAAGCCGGAATAAACGCACGTACCCCTTTCACATATCCAATAATTCCACCGGATGTCGTATCGGTGATCTTAACCTGAAATACTGTACGATTTTGATAATCTTCTTCCAATTCATCCCATATCATTAGGTTGTGCGCCGCCTTTTTGGACAAGATCACAACACCATTTTCATTCTCCGCATCAATGACCATCGCTTGAATGCGATCGCCTATATTGCAGTCATTTTTTATCGAAAATGCAGGATCATCACTGCATTCCTCAAGCGGAATGATTCCCTCCGTATAGTAATTCAGATCGACGGTAAGTTCTGTCTCTGAAATACCAATGACCTCTACCTCCAGCACATCACCTTCTTTGATCACCTGAAAAGATTGTTCTAACTCCGTTTCAAAATCTTTCATGCTTTCTGCCATCATTATCCTCCTTCTGTCTTTTCATTATAGTATAGCCGTATAATAAAACCATCCATCCTTATATCGCATTCTCGCATCGCCATCATACTTTTTCACGATTGTCATAATATTATTCAGTCCAATACCATGATTTTCTTTATCAGATTTCGATGTCTGAATCATTCCATTAACGATTTTAACAGGTTTACTTATTCGATTACTAATACTAATGATGACGGTATCGTTTTTATTTAATAATTTGATCTTGATCACCTTGTGCGCTGTTTCTTTCGCAGTCGCCTCTATCGCATTGTCCAACAAATTGGACAGCAAGATCACAACATCCTGATCGTCTAATTTAATCTCCGAAAAGTCCATGATATCAAATATTATTTTGATGCCTTTCTGTGTTGCCAAACGATACTTTTGATTTAAGACAACATTCACAATCGTATTATGGACATCAATAAAATCACTGCCTTGACAAAGGTCATTTGTCAATTTCTGTGCATATTCTTTTGCCTTCTCGTATTGTTGATCCGCCATCAATCCCTGAATGCAATGCAGCTGATTACTGTAATCATGCAATATCTTTTTGTGATATGTATTGGTAACATTTAGTTCCTGATACATTTTTAAGCGTTCCTGAGCCCGCGTCTGCTGCAGCTGAAGCAAACGCAATTTCCGCTCGCGGTCAGAAATATAACTAAGCAGCACAAACAACACACTGTCAACAACAATCATCCCTAAAGATATCCCGACATAACCGGCAAGCATCGTCCCATTTCCATAACTTGTCATCAAAATAATCATGATGCATACTGTCATAAGTGGAAAAAGAAACAACATTATCCACTCTACTCTCTGCATTTCCATAACATGTTTTTTTCGTGACCATATATAACGGATCATCACGACAATCACCAAAGTAACCATCTTAAAAAGCAATGATATCATCACCTGAAACATTGGATTCTCTAATAGGTTTCGTCGAAACAAAGCCTCAGAGATTACAATGCCTCCCCCATCAACCGCAATCATAATACCATAAAAAGCCAGATCTAACACTAAAACATGAACCAACTTACATTGATAAAATATGACGGCAACCAGTATCACTGCAAGCACCTGTCCACCGCCCCTTATCAGGAGCGATTTTGAATAATATGTGGTGGCTGCACTTATCAAATACAAGCCCGCCAAAGATGCTACCTCAAGCATCTGCCAACGGATTTCTCTATGCTTACGTTGTAGGAAACTACTCAAAAACGCACTACATATTAACGCTTCAAATAGTACCAATATCACTCCTTGTATGTAATCTACCATAGTACACTACCCCTCGCTATCATATTCTATGTACTCAAAGAATTGATCTTTTACCTCTTGATATCTCGCTTTCGTAGCCGGCAAATCTTTGTGCGTTGTAAGATATACGCGATAACTACTGATCTTCTGGATATACTTCATATTCACCAAAAAACTCTGATGAATCCTAACAAAACCATATGGCTCCAATTGTTTCTGTGCCGTTGTAATATTATCATACAGTTCCAACACTTTATCCGCAAACACATAACATAATTTACGAGCCTTACTCTCCACATAAACCAATTGTGATAAATTAACGTTCTCCATTCCGGTAAGAAATTTAATGTTGAAAGACACATCCATACCGGAATATTGCTTCAAAAAGCTCCCTAAACATTCCGGCAGCAATTCCTCGATATCCTGCTTCATAATGTAGCGCATCGCACCATATTGATAGCCTCGCGGTGCAGCTTCCACAACTCCGGTAATAAATACTATCGTTACCTGATTGCTTCTGGAACGAATCATTTCTGCAGTTTCCATTCCATCCATCTCATCCATATCAACATCCAAAAAAACAATATCAAACGAGTGCGATCCATGAAATGCACCGCAAAGCTCCTCTCCGCTTTCAAACACCTGAATGTCGCACTGTTGATTCACATGGCACATATACTCAGAAATACTTTGGCGGATCCGTTCGCTCCATTGCAGATCATCGTCACATACTGCTATTTTAAGCTTCATCGATCTACCCCGGTTCCTTCCACGATCTGACGTGCAACATAGACACCACTTGCCGATGCATGCGACAAGGAATGGGTCACTCCACTGCCATCTCCAATAATATACAGTCCCTTATATTTTGTCTCCAGATTGTGATCCAATTCGACTTCCATATTGTAAAACTTCACCTCAACACCGTATAACAGTGTATCATCATTGGCAGTTCCCGGTGCAATCTTATCTAAGGCATAGATCATTTCAATAATCCCATCTAGAATGCGTTTCGGAAGTACCAAACTCAAATCACCCGGCGTTGCTGCCAATGTCGGCTCTACCAGTCCCTCTGCAATACGCTTTGCGTTGCTTCGTCTTCCACGCACCAAGTCTCCAAAACGCTGTACGATCACGCCTCCACCCAGCATATTCGACAGTCTTGCAATGCTCTCGCCATATCCATTGCTGTCCTTGAACGGCTCTGAAAAATGCTTTGCGACCAGCAGCGCAAAGTTTGTATTGTCGGTCTGTTTATCCGCATCTTCATAACTATGTCCATTCACCGTAACAATGCCATTTGTATTTTCATTGACCACAATGCCATAAGGGTTCATACAAAACGTACGCACACGATCTTCAAACTTCTCAGTGCGATATACGATCTTACTCTCATAAAGTTCATCCGTTAAATGCGAGAAGATAACTGCCGGCAGTTCCACGCGCACACCAATATCTACACGATTGGATTTTGTGCTGATATCCAATTCATTACATACTTTTTCCATCCATTTGCTTCCACTGCGTCCTACGGAAATAATACATTTTGCGCAATCATAATCCGCATCATCACAACATACACGATATGCCTCGCCCTGTCGTTCTACACGATTTACTAACGTATCAAAGTAGAAATCCACTTTATCCTTTAAGAACGCATAGAGATTTTCTAATACAACATAATTGATATCTGTACCCAAATGCCGTACGGATGCATCTAATAAGTTCAATTTATTTTGGAGACAAAGCTTCTTAAAATGTGTTCCTGCTGTAGAATACATTTTCGTGCCCTCGCCACCATACTGCATATTGATCTCATCCACATATTTCATTAATTCTGTTGCCTTTTGCTTGCCAACATATTCGTATAAAGTTCCACCAAAATCATTCGTAATATTATATTTACCATCGGAAAATGCACCAGCACCACCAAAACCACTCATGATGGAGCAGCTCTTACAATTAATACAACTCTTTATCTTATCACCATCGATCGGACAGTGACGTTTCTCCAAAGCATGACCTGCCTCAAATACTGCCACTTTAAGATTGGGTGCTTTTTGCACCAGCTCATATGCTGAAAAAATGCCTCCCGGTCCTGCCCCCACAATAATCACATCATATTTATTACCCATATTTCACGTCCTGCCTTTCCCATTTTCCATGCCGTATGCCCATCGACAAAAAGCAAGCATATGCATCTATTCTATTATCCTTTCTTGGTGGGGAAAAGTCAATCACCTAAGACATAAAATCAAGGATTTCAGATGTATTCCTGCAGTTTCTTATAATCCAACTTTCCATTCATCGTACGTGGCAGCTCCTCTATCTGAATATACTTCACACTGCCACGCAGGATCGGATAGCGTTGCAGCACACGTCGTTCCCATGCTGCATCCGCTTTGTTTTGTTTGTCTGATACTTTGCCATGTTAATGTATCCTCTCTTTCGTGATACCGACAACATAATAGACCAAAAAAGTGACCAGAGTTACACTCGCAAGCATGACTGCTGTGTACTCTGCCGTCACCGTGATGGCACCTTCTGACATGTTGATCACACTTTTTAAGGAAAACCTTTCGTACTGTGCCTGGCCGCCAAAAAGATACGCCATATAGGAATACACGATAAATGGGATAAATACCACTGACATCCTCTTATGGATAAACTGGGAAAGTAACAGCGCCGTTCCGGCAAGCATCCCCCCCGCCAGCATGTTGACGAACCAGTAGATCAGCATGTAGATCCATGGAGCCGTATAATAAAACTGCGAAAACATATTTCTGTCCATTATGACGCTACGTTGGGCTCTCTGGTACAATTCCGCACACGGATACTTTGTCGCACACAGTGCAAACGACAGCGCTAACGGTAATAACACTGCAACGGCACCACTGACATATGCTGCGATGTATTTTGCCAAAAAATATCTTCTCTTACTCTGTCTTACCAGAATGTTTCTGGTATAATGCAGCTGCTCATCACGTACCAGGCTTGTTCCAAACGGCAGCACGGCGAGGATCGGGAACAAAATATAATAAATCCCGTTATACGGTAGGAACATATTGTCTCCGATATATTTTTCAAATGCTATATACGGATAATACGTCACATCATGCTGTTCCAACATCATTTTCCGTATCTCCGCAAAGTGCCTGTCCATCTGCAGCGAACTATATAAGTTACCGGCAGCCAGGATAACCGCCACTAAAACTACAACTAACATCCCACGACTACGAAATGCTCTTCTTAATTCCGTTTCGATCATAATTCTTTCCTCTCTATTCTTTAAACAGCAGATCTCTACGCTTAAACAGTATTGTTCCGATGACAATGCATACAATGATCCCTGCTATGGAGCACCGCAGATTGCCAATATACCCGATCGGCGTCTTCAGCATACGGACCGGGATTCCCCAATTGCCCCACAGGAAAACACTCTGTTTATACGCCGAAATTCCCTGTATCACCAACAAGAGTATGATTGCCACTGCCGGCGACCAGACTACTTCTAACAGCATCTGTAACAGACACAGAAACATCATCACAGCAACCGGAATAAACAGAACCACGGCACACACATCTGCCGTCTTCCAGTTTAAGAATCCTTCCACCGACGTGGTGACGAGACGCTTGGTCAGATGCATTTTCATCGGGATACCGCGCCATGCAAAGATAAGAAACATCGGTATGTAGTAGATCACATAGGCAAGCAGTGTGCTGAACATACACCAGACACATTTTGACAGCCACCAGCCTGCACGTGACCGGCTCTTCACGATCATGACGCTGCCATGCTCTTCCAGATCCCCGGATGTATATCCGTTTACCACCAGAAGCATAAATGCCTGCATGATCAGCCATATCGTCGGAAAATTGTATGAATGCAGTGTATTTGGCTGATAAGGCTGTGTTCCTGCCGTCATGATCAGCCAGTGATCCAATAAGGTTCCCGGATTACGCACTTTATAATAATTCAACACCTGTCTCACGGCATCTGCCACTCCAAGCAGCAGCGGAAGCAGGTAATATCCAAAACGTCTGACGGTACCATAACGCAGATCGTACTTCAACATCCTTCCAAACTTCATGCTGCCCCTCCATTCTCCTGTCCCTCGATCCTTCCATCGCGCAGATGCACGATCTCATCTGCAAGCAGGTTCATCTCTTCCTTGTCATGACATGCCACGATAATGATCCGTTTCTCATTCTTCAGGGACAGAATAAGGCTTCGTATCTCTTCCACACCTTCTCCGTCGATCGCATTGATCGGCTCATCCAACAGAATGATGTCCGGACTCCCAAGGATTGCTGCAGCTATGCCAAGCCTCTGTTTCATACCGAGAGAATACTTCTCTACCTTTTTGTGTCCGGCATCTTCCAGTCCCACATCACGGATCAGCTGCCGGATCTCCTCTTCAGGCACTCCGCCCTGCATCTTTGCCAAAAGTTTTAAATTCTGGGAAGCATCATATTCCGGAAGAAGCGACGGATTTTCTAACAATAATCCAATGCTTCTCGGAATCGATATATTTTTATGCAGCTGCTCACCATTGATCACGATCCGTCCGCTTGTCGGACGGATCAGTCCGGATATCGCCCGCATCAGCATGGTCTTGCCGGAGCCGTTCTTACCTTGAAGGCCATACACTGTTCCGCCTTTCATTTCCAAACAGATATCCTTTAGTACGGTGGCGTTTTTGATCTTCTTTGTCACGTGTTCGATTGATATATTCATACTGTCTTATCCCCTTTATCATTATTTCCTGTTATCTGTTCCTTATTTCTTCTTGATCTGCGAACTTTTTACCAGTATGTTGACTGCCGTTCCGAGCACACCCGCCCGTGGATCCAGCTTATCCGGTTCCGAAATACCATCGCCTCTGCCGCACAGCCGTACATAAAAGTCCGTCTTGTCAATGTCCCAGTACTTCTTATGGCAATATTGCTGTTTTCCGGTAACACACGTTACCTCTTCTCCCGGATTGAGCTGAATGACATCCGGATCAAACTCTATCTTTTTACTACAGGTAAAATATGTATTATCCCCTTCATATGCATACCTGCCATCTTTCATATAATTTCCCGTCGCCGGTACGGAAGCACGGATCCGTTTTGCCGTGTCAGAATAATTTTTGATCCTGCACTTGATAAACATCATATAACATGTGCCTGCACCGCCCTTTAGCTCAGGGTCACTTGGCTGCACGTTTCCCTTCGAATCCACTAACTCCGGATCATACAGACCTTTCCGTTTATATTCTTTATAGCGTTTAACATTTGTGGTATACGCAACCTCTTCGATCCGATATCCCACTTCCTCATAAATGCACTCCTGATCCATGTCAAGGATGGAACCCTCCGGTGTATCCTTTTTCTTTGCTTTCTGTTGTTTTTGTGCAGATTTAGAGGAAGTACCTGCCTTATATGTAATGTTCGAAAGACTGATCTCACGGATGTCCGGATACGATGTCAGTACGATAGAAAACGGCAGCTTCTGCAGATCACGAAAATGAGCATCGGAAAACGATATTTCATACAGTTCATACGGCAGCGTTACCGGCACCTCTACGCCCGGTGCAATGGCGAGCATACAGGACTCAATGTGATTGATCTCACAAAACATCTCTGTGGACAGGGCATTGCCATACGCCGGGGATTTAATAACGATATCTGCGAGATCCAAATACTGCATATGCTCTGAACTGTTTTTGATCCGCATCTTTACCAAAAGCACTTTCAGACGTCCCGGCTTTCCTTTTGCAACATCTCCGTCAACATCCAACATGGGTTCAATGACCGGATACTGCTCCTTGATCTTGGAATAGTCGCAAATCGTATTCTTCAGTACCGTATACTCTGTTCCGTTTATGGTCTGCGGCTTCCTGTCGCTGAATGTTGTCACTTTCAGCCGGTCATTCTCTCTGTTCACCTGATCAAACGAATATATCCCATAGCACAGCGCTGCACCAATACACAGTAAGATCAGACATTTCATTCCTGTTTTCATTCCGTTCCTCCATCCTGAATCATCCCCTCAAGTTCCCCTCAATTAAAAACCGCCCTCTCCGTAACATCTTTATGTTGCAATGACTGTGGTCTTACCGGCTGATGTAAAAATCCTACACACATCGGAGGCCATCCCTGTTCAATGACTCTCACATCTCGTTTTACAATCTTACCGGTCAACTTCATTACTGGGTTCTCTTTCTTTTCCATAATAATCCTCCATTTGTTAATACTATAAGCACATTGTTCCATAATGTTTCACATTATTTCCTGACGAAGTAATTTGGCCAAGATTACCGTCAGCGCACATAGGATAATTGCCGATGCAATAAATATGTGCAGAATCCCTGACAATAGATACAGACAGCTTGCAATCAATACTTCTGTCAATATCGTTACATAAACACCTTTTCGACAATCAGACATCTCTTCCTTTGACAGATTGAGATTGGGATGATTAACCGGTGAAAATATAAACAATACACAAATGCTGATTATCACTAGAAAAATCATTACAATCGGGTGTGCTTGAAGAAAAGGCGCTATCCATCTGACTACTGCCAATAGCATCGCAATCGTTCCCACCAAACAACCAAGCAAGGTTTTCGCATGATATCCGCCAGAGTACTGCCGTATCCCTTTAAAAGCAACAGCGTATATTAATCCCTCCAGTATGTTATGCGTCCATAAACATACCATCGCTAGCAAGGTATACGTAATGACTTGCTCTGCTCGTATTGTCAAAGCATAAATATATTCATCACGGTTCTCGCTTTCCAAAATTTCCTGACCTATCATCCGATCCACAAGTTTGGTTATCATGTGTGTCCTCCATCTGGACAATGTGCATCTCAAAGTTCCATTTTCACTTTAACAAATCCATTGCGAATTTCAATGTCCATGTAAAAATTCGACTATTTCATGTAAAAATTCGACTATATTTTTTTATGAAAAATTTTAAAATATGTCTTGACAAATCTTTTTCAGGTTAAATCTCAACCGAGAACTCCATGTCGACAACATAATTATTTAGTGTTAAAATAGTCAGGGATTCCATCTTCTCATATACTGAATTATGCACATTTGGGATCAAAGATTAAAAACGGAAAGTGAGGCGAAGAATATGAAGAAGCAGCATAGGCGTTGGATCAGTCTGTTCCTCGTTTTGGTGTTTATCCTCAACGGTATTTTTCTTGATGTTCCCGAACTGCATCAAGCTGCATCTCAGTTCACATTCGCCAATCACAAAGTTGTTTTTTCAGATCAGGATACGATACTGCATGCCTCGGCAAATATCCTACGAAATGCTGATTTTTGCACAGAAGATCTGCTCGGCATACAATCACGCGACGCCTCCAGTCTGCGTGGTGTAAGAGACGGTCGCAGAAGCAATGCAAAAGTACGAGTATTCTTGTCCTTGGTACATATTTTAGATTCAAAGATTTCCTATATTTCGGAAATGGCAGACTGTACCTGCATTGGCAATATTACCTTTAGCTGCAGGACAATTCTGCGTTATATACAGCGGCAGGATGGTAAAAAGCCACTTTAATCCACGATAGCGAGTAGCGTAATAAAAAGTCTAGCGTTCTTATTTTTAGATTTATGGAGGATTATTATGAGTATACCATTGTGGATTTTAATTATTATTGGAAGTATTTTTGGAATTGTTTTAACTGGCGGCACGGTGATCGGCTTGATCGCTGTCATTATTTTTAAGATCTACCGCAAAGTTAGATTTGGAATTTCCTTATACGAATAAACAACTATTTATGCCATAACTTATAAAAGAGCAAAGCCTACGTTTTTTGCTCTGCAAGAATTGCTAAAGCAATTCTTGGTGGTATAACACCACATTGTGAGCAGTTTCCTATAAAAAAGTAAAGAAACGGCTGTCCTGCGGATCAAACTGCAGGACAGCCATTCTTTATGTTGCACGTAACATTTCTTTACAGTTTCGCTAAGTCTTCCTGACTGATCAGACGAACATCGCTCGCTTTCAGCACTTCTGCACCTTTCTTAATATCGGTAACACGGAAGATCAAATGCGCCTTACCGGATGTATGCGTGTTAAAAGCATACATATATTCAACATTGATCCCATTCTCGCCAAAAATATCTAACACATTTGCCAGACTTCCCGGCTGATCCGACAACTCAATCGCCATAACATCCTTCGTAGAAGATACATAACCTGCATCTTTTATCACTGTGGATGCATTGTAGACATCATCAACGATCAATCGAACGATACCAAAGTCCTGCGCATCCGCAACCGATAATGCACGCATATTAATATTATTTTCACGAAGTACATCGGTCAGCTCTTTTAATTTACCCGGCTTGTTTTCCAAAAATACAGAAATCTGCTTAACCATCATAGTGGACACCCCCATTCATTTTTACATTATTTATACAAATTTCTCTTATCGATAACGCGTACCGCCTTACCTTCACTTCTTGTAATTGTTTTCGGATTTACAAGAGTTACTTTCGCATAAATACCAAGCATTGCTTTCAATGCAGTTACCAATTCTTTCTCCTTTGCCGTAACTTCGCTCATGCTGTCTGAGAACATCTCCGGCGTCATCTCCACCTGTACCTCGATCGTATCACTGTTGTTGACACGATCAACGATGATCTGATAATTTGCCGCATATCCTTTATTCATCAATACCGTTTCGATCTGTGATGGGAATACATTCACACCTTTGACGATCAACATATCATCACTGCGACCCAACGGTTTTGTCATTTTGATATGTGTACGTCCGCAGGAACATTTCTTGCGGCTCAAGATACAAATATCTCTCGTGCGGTAACGAAGCAGCGGGAATGCCTCTTTCGTGATACTTGTAAATACAAGCTCACCTTTTTCTCCATCCGGAAGAACCTCCCCCGTCTTTGGATTGATTACTTCTGCAATAAAATGATCTTCATTGACATGCATACCGTTCTGCTCAGAACACTCAAAGGCTACACCCGGTCCGGAAATCTCTGTCAGGCCATAGATATCATATGCTTTGATACCAAGTTTTTCCTCAATATCATGTCGCATCTCCTCAGTCCACGCCTCTGCACCAAAGATACCTGCCTTTAACTTAATCTGATCCTGTACGCCTTTCTCATGAATACTCTCTGCCAAATATGCTGCATAAGACGGTGTACAGCAAAGGATCGTGGATCCCAGATCGGTCATAAACTGAATCTGACGCTCTGTATTACCGGAAGACATTGGGATCGTTAGGGATCCAACTTTGTGGGAACCGCCATTTAAGCCGGAACCACCGGTAAATAATCCATAACCATAGGATACATGCACAATATCTTCTTTGGTACCACCGGCTGCTACGATCGCTCTGGCACAGCAGTCTTCCCATAGATCCAGATCATGCTGTGTATAAAAAGCTACCACACGCCTTCCTGTTGTACCACTGGTTGACTGGATGCGTACACAATCCTTTAATGGCATCGCTAACAGTCCATATGGATACTGATCTCTTAAGTCGTCCTTCTCCATAAATGGTAATTTATGCAGATCCTCAACGCCATGAATATCTTCCGGTTTGATCCCTGCCTCGTCCATTTTATTTTTGTAGAATGGAACATTGTCGTAGATGTGTTTCACCTGCTTAACAAGTCGCTCACTCTGCAGTTTCTTGATTTCTTCTACCGGCATCGTTTCGATTTCCGGCTGAAAATAATTTTGTGCCATGGTATTCACCCATTCCTCTCTCATATTGCAAGTTCGGGAGCTTCCCCTCCCAAAACTTGCTTTGCGAATTTCCTTCGCATTGTAAACCGCTAATATATCTTTATTCTAGTTGCGTCCCAGCATAAACGCTTTCTTGTTCATCTCCAAGAACTTCGGCGGTACACACGCTTCCAAAGACGCCAGCCAAGCTTCCTCGCTGATCTCCGGGAAGTAACGTGATACTCGTCCCATAAGCACGATATTTACCGCTTTTGGACTGCCTGCCTCCATAGCAAGAGACAATGCATCCATATCATCAATATCCGCCCCGGCAGCTTTCATCTTTTCGATGAGATTCTCCGGATACTCTGCTGCTCCTGTGATAACCGGCATCGGGTCGATTTCCTGATCAGAAACGACAATCTTGCCGCCTTTCTTGAGATAGTTCATGTATCTGGCTGCCTCTAATTTCTCAAAAGAGATAATAACATCTGCTTGTCCTTTGTCAATGATCGGTGAATACACTTTGTCACCATAGCGCACATATGTTACAACGCTTCCTCCGCGCTGACTCATTCCGTGTACCTCAGATACTTTTACATCATAATTTTGACTGAGAAGTACATGTCCTAAAAGCTTGCTGGCAAGCAGAGAACCCTGACCACCTACACCTACGATCATAATATTTTTCGTCATTTTTGCGTCCTCCTATTCCGTAATTGCATCAAATTTGCAAAGCTGTTTACAAACGCCGCAGCCAACGCAAAGTGTGTTGTCGATCTGCGCTTTGCCGCCCTTAATACTAATTGCCGGACAGCCAAGCTTCATGCACATTTTGCAGCCCTTGCATTTGTCTTTATCAACATTCAAAGGAGGTTTTACCTCAACATATTTGAGAAGTGCACATGGTCTTCTGCTGATGATCACAGATGGCTCAGCGGCAGCAAGTTCTTCTTTGACTGCCTTATCACATGCTTCCAGATCGTATGGATCAACGACACGAACGCGGTTAAAGCCCATCGCCTTGCAAAGTGCTTCAAGATTGATCTTACCTGCCGGATCGCCCTTGATGTTGTAACCGGTCGTTGGATTCTGCTGATGACCTGTCATTCCCGTAATGGAATTATCTAAGATAATAACTGTTGAATTGCTCATGTTATAAGCAATGTTAGCAAGTCCGGTCATTCCGGAATGCATGAATGTAGAATCTCCGATCACGGCAACGGTCTTGCCTTCAGATTCTTCGCCACGCGCTTTATTAAATCCATGGATCGAGCTGATGGATGCGCCCATACATGCTGTTACGTCGATTGCTGACAATGGCGCAACTGCTCCTAATGTATAACATCCAATATCACCCATAACGGTACATTTGTTTTTGGATAATGTGTAGAACATTCCTCTATGAGGACAGCCCGCACACATTACCGGCGGTCTGACCGGGATGTTTTCATCCAAAGTCAGGCTTTCCTCTACCGGGATACCCATCTTTTCTGCAACCAGATTTTGTGAAAATTCATCTTCT
Source organism: Clostridium sp. OM05-6BH (assembly GCF_003481635.1). Taxonomy (NCBI): domain Bacteria; kingdom Bacillati; phylum Bacillota; class Clostridia; order Eubacteriales; family Clostridiaceae; genus Clostridium; species Clostridium sp. OM05-6BH. The sequence continues at coordinate 140,665 of NZ_QULH01000003.1, forward strand.
AATGGGAATACGTCTTTACCTGTCACATCCAGTCCTAATTTCTTACAATGGCTCTCGATAATATCATCCAATTCTTCTATAATGAATAATTTGTCTACTTTTTGTGCAAAATCAAGAATTAATTTTTCAGGAAGCGGGTTGATCAGTCCCAATTTCAGGACACTTGCATTGTCTCCGAACACTTCCTTCACATATTGATACGAAGTTGAAGATGTTATAATTCCGATCTTAGTATCACCCATCTCAACACGGTTGAGTGGTGTTGTCTCAGCGTATGCGATCAAGTCTCTGGTACGCTGCTCTACAATTGGATGGCGGCGTTTCGCATTTGCCGGCATCATAACATATTTTGCTATGTCTTTCTTATATTCTTTGAGTGCCGGCTCCACACGTTCGGATGTTTCAACCAAACTCTGTGAATGTGCAACACGGGTACACATTTTCATGAATACCGGCGTATCATATTTCTCAGAAATTTCATAAGCGATCTTTGTGAATGCAAGTGCCTCTGCAGAATCCGAAGGCTCTAACATTGGTACCTTGGCAGCGATCGCATAATGTCTTGAATCCTGCTCGTTCTGGGATGAGTGCATACCCGCATCGTCCGCAACACCGATGATCATTCCGGCATTGATTCCGGTATAAGAGATCGTGAATAACGGATCTGCTGCGACATTAAGTCCTACGTGCTTCATTCCGCAAAAACTGCGTTTTCCCGCTACGGCAGCACCAAAAGCCACTTCCAGTGCTACTTTCTCATTTGGCGCCCACTCACAATAAATCTCATCGTACTTAGCTGCTTCTTCCGTAATCTCGGTACTTGGCGTACCCGGATAACTGGAAGCAACGCCACAGCCCGCTTCATACAGACCTCGTGCAACTGCAGCGTTACCTATCATTAACTGTTTCATTTAGCAGTTCCTCCTTTTTATCTAATGTGCTCTCGAAATAATATGTATGAACTTCGCGAGAGCGCATCCTGCATAATACTGATAATATTTTATCAAAAATTGAGCATAAGGTAAACTACTAATTGTGGGCAAGGGTGTTATTTGCAAAATTGGAACGCCCTAAGAATAAACAACTTTGCTGTGAAATCCTCTATTTGCAAAATTGGAATGCCTCTAGGTCGAATAACTGGCGACGTTCAAAATAGCAAGCTGACCATCCATTATATTCTGACTGTGCGATCAGATAAACCGCATGTCTTCCTGTGACGTTTTGCACTTTTGTACGAAGCGTAGTGCTATCTCGCTCAAACTCTGCCACGCCAATTTCTGTCTGCTCATCGTCGATACAAATATGCAGTTTGCCATGACAGCCCCGCGGATGTACTTTTGCCATAAATGTCATTTCATCTCCGGTAAAATCATCGCCAAAATCAAAATACTTCCAGCCCATTACGCAGCCATCGGTAATATTAGTGATGATTCTTGTAAAAGGATCTAATTCTGTGATGAATGCCGCTGGTTCATCTGCCTCAATTTTCTCTTCCTTTGACTCTGTGTCAACCTTAGGTTCTGCCTCTGACGGCTGCTCCGTTGTATCTGCTTCCGGCTCATTGCATAAATGCTGGCCTGTACTTTCAACATTTTCCTCCAATTGAGCAGTTTTTGTCTGTATGTTTTTCAGGACACATGCCGTATCTGCCGCCGTTGCTTCATACGGATTTAACGATTCCTCAAATCCAAGAGATGTCATTTCCACGGTTGGGATCGTGCCATCTTCTAATATCTCGATCCGCTCCACGCAGCCCCTGCGTGACATGATCGAGCCATTGGTCATGCGATGATAAAAAATATACCACTGTCCGTTAATCTGACAGATGGAGCCATGATCATTACCACCCGGATAGTCGACGCCATTATCCACAATATATCCTCGATATGTAAATGGCCCGGTTGGAGAATCCGATGTAGCATATGCAAGCCTGCTGCCAATTTTAGGTGAATAGATCAAATAATAGGTATCTCCTACTTTTCGTGGGGAACAGGCTTCAAAAAATCCATCCTCCGTCTCCGTAACCGGAATAATGTCCGTCTGATAACTTCCATCCACGACTTCATACATATTGTCCCCGTTCAGTTCACACATGTAAGATCCCAAGAATCCGCAATACACGTATACTCTTCCGTCATCATCAACCAATACACCCGGGTCGATAAACGTACCGTTGTCATAATGATCCGGTATATTGTACTGATACTGGGACAGCATCGTAAATGGGCCTTCCGGTCGGTCACTCACCGCTACACAGCCTTTCGCATCTACAAGATATGCATAGAGATAATATTTACCATCTTTCTCTACAACGTCCGGTGCATATAATTCATGTTCTGTCCAAGGTGTATCCGTTGTTTTGCCCTCTTTTGCCTTTGATCGGAAAATATCTCCGTGGCATGTCCAATGACTCAAATCATGGACAGATGCAGACCACACCTTTAATTTGTAATCACAAAATCTTTCGCAATCCACACGATCATGTGATCCGTATACATATACGCGATCCCCAAATACTCTTGGTTCTCCATCCGGGATATACTCCCAAGATGGTAAATAAGGATTTGCCATAGTTAACCTCCGTTCTGTTCTTCGATAGGATATTCGGTGCAACTGTTAGTTTGCTCTCGCATCGTGATATTTATTTTGACGAGAATAACTTTTCATTGTAAAATTACTATGATGCAAACGAAAAATATCGTTCGACCATAACCCCATTACTGTGTATATTATACAAAAAGAATGTTTGTGGTTCAATAGAACAAAAATACATATATCTTTCATTTTCGGACTTACGAAAATGGTTATAGAAACATGGAGTAATGTTTGTGTTTTCAGCGCAGAGACAGTGCGGAACATCAGAACGGGGGGATAGAACCATGGAGTAATGTTTGTATTTTCACCCAAAAGAAACGTGCTGAAGATAGAATGGAGATTTCGTATGAATTTTTTTTTGAATTGGTTTACACAGGATGAAACATTTCCTTTTTTTATACAATATGGAACACATGACGAAGATCTGTGTCTACATACACATGCCGATTTTTCAGAGCTTGTGATCGTGCTGAGCGGCACCGCCACACATGTGGTGGACGGAGAAGAGTATCCAATCCGTAAGGGGGATGTTTTTGTGATCAGTAATAATACTGCACACGGCTATAAACACCCCAAAAATTTTCATATATGTAATATCATGTTCCACCTGTCCTATTTTTTGGACTATCAAAGTGATATTAAAACAACGGCAGGCTTTCATGCACTTTTTGTCATTGAACCCACCTTAACCAAAACCCAAGGTTTTAAACGACAATTAACGTTGAACTTAGCACAATATGAAGAAATCCACACGTTGATCGCTTCACTCAAAAATGAATACGAAACTAAACTCCCCGGCTATCAGACAATGATCATCAGTCTGCTCTCACAGCTTTTTACTTCGTTGTCACGTTTTTATGACGTGTCCCAAAAATCTGACAGTAAAGAGGTTGTTTCCATCGCAAATACTATTGCTTATATGGAAAATCATTACAATGAAGATTTATCCATCGAAGAACTTGCACAGTATTCCGGATTGTCCTCCAGACATTTCCGCCGGATCTTTCAGCGCATATACAGCATTAGTCCTACAAAATATATGACGATATTGCGCATTCAGGCCGCTATGAAAGCTCTGCAAAATCCCCATCTTTCGATCACAGAGATCGCTTTACTCTGCGGTTTTTCAGACAGTAATTATTTCTCAAGAAAATTTAAGGCTGAAACAGGAAAAAGCCCGCTGGAATACCGTAAGTATATCCAGGGACTTTCTAATTCCAGTATAACGATTTAACAACCGGCACGTCACGCAGGTCCTGGTGAACAAATGCCCGGCCTGTCACGCAGATCCTGATAAACACATGTCCGGCACGTCACGCAGGTCCTGTTTCAATTTATCGGAAACTTACCCATACAACCGGGTAGATTCCATTCGGATCCCAGTTGGGCGGAAGATTGTCTTTATATTCTGAAATCGTATCTTCCGGCAATACAAATATTGGATTCTTAACAATATCTTCTTTTTTGGTCTCAACCGTTTGCATACCGGCACGTTTTTTTGCCGTAATTTCTTTTCCCATCATTACCTTTTCACGATCACTAAAATTAGCACTCGTAAATTTTCCATTCAGGAACTCTGTCAATTTCTTGCCTTTTAGATTCTCGCCCTCTTTTCCGGATGGCAATTCATCCTTACTCAGCGGTGTGCTGCGAATCAACATCGCTTTTTCCCCTAACAGAGCTTTATCCAATACCATCCAGCGCATTCCGGCATAGTATACTTTAGTTCCAATCTCTGCCTTACGCATAAAGCGTTTTTGGTAACGGGTTGTGCGGTGTTCTGCATCTGCATATGCACCCGCTAAACGGTATACTTTCATTGCTTTCTTATGGTGATTATCATCGTCATATTTCTTGGCGATCTTGTAATAACAGGATTTCTTCATTTTTCCTACACCCGGCAAATATTCTACCTGATCATATGAATTGATGGCAGCTTTGTAATCGCCAAGCATTTTATGCCCAAAACCTTTTACGATATACGACAATGGAGTTACCATGATCACCGTACAGATAACAACAATTACTGCCAATGCAATAGCGCGACGCTTATACACCTTGCGCGTTTCAATCTTGCGAATCCCCGCATGGCAAGCTTTGTCTCCTGCTTCTGCTTTATCTGCATATGCTGCAAATTTCTTTAATCTCCGATACTCGCTATTTGCAGCAATGTAGTCACTCTTTGTTTTTGCTTTGTCATACATATCTTTCGCCGTCTGTAAGGTTTTCTCGCAACCTTCACGTTCTATCTGATCTGCCTTATCTGCGCACTGCTTACGACGCTTCCTGGCATCCTCATAATCTCCCAACTCCTCAAACATGGCGGCTGCGGAGCGAAGCGACGTTACCGCTCTCTCAAATCTCTCGACACAGTCGATTGCATCCATCAGTTCTACGGCAGTATTATATTTTTCCTCTTCCGGAGAGGGACCTGTCTTAAAAATGTCCTCTTTACTAAGTGCCATATTTTCCTCCATTCATTTCGTTACTTCCAAAACGGTTCTCTGCAAAGTTGGCTGCTTTTCAAAGCCACTTTCTATATCGTTTGTTTTCTCCAAACTACTCTCTGCAAAGTTGGCTGCTTTTCGAAGCCACTTTCTATATCGTTTGTTTTCTCCAAACTACTCTCTGCAAAGTTGGCTGCTTTTCAAAGCCACTCGAACTTCCTTATTATACAATACCTTGCGCATCTTTACACCCTTTTTTTGATTTTTTCCGGGGAAAGTTTATTTTTGAGTTAATTAATGATCATTTCCCACACTGTTCGCATAATGCTGTCATTTCTGACTTTTGGCAGATTCCGGAAATATCTCGTCCAAGAAACGCGACGGATCAGTTTCATGATGAAGTCTGGTCTTTACATAGCTCATAATTAGCTTTGTTTTTGCGCGCGTCATTGCAACATAAAAAAGTCGTCGTTCTTCTTCCACATCTGCATCCAAAACCGCTTTGTTGTGAGGAGCAACACCTTCATTGACATCCGGAAGAAACACGATTTCATATTCCAATCCTTTGGCACCATGCATTGTCAATAGCTGTACCGCATCTTCTTTGGTTTCGTATTTTTTGTTTTCTTGCTCCTGCAGCGCCTCGCCATATTGTTTTATATAGTCAAACCATGCCTCCGTGGTCTCACACGCTCTCGCATCTTCCTGTAATTCATCCAATATATCAAACATATCCTCAGCGCGGATTCCCCGGTACTCTGCATATTCTCGAATATATTCATCGTAACCGATTCCCTTACGAATAAAATTAATGGCAGCATATGGTTTTAGCGACACCAGCATGGCAAGGTCTGATTGTAATTGCTCTATACGGTCAACCATCCAATCTTTATCTTCATAAAATAATTTTAATTCTTCAAAATCTGCATAAGTTTCCGTAAAAGCATTCCGATGTACATAGCGTTTTGGTCGATTAATGATACGCATCACCTTACTTCGCTCCCTTGCCCCTTGCGCCACCTCGATATAGGTCAATATATCTTTTGCGATCCAGTGCTCATATAAATTTGGCAAATGCTCCTTTAATTCAAAAGGAATGTTATACTCCATCAGCTTTACCGTCAGTCCGCGCGCCTGAGGATTGGTTCGAAACAGTACTGCCATTTCCCTGTACAAAACTCCCTTTTTACGATACTCCAAAATCTGCTGCCGTATCGCTTCATTTTGCTCAGCACTTTTTTCATAACAAAGGTTCTCGACCTCAGCTCCCGCCTCATGCGCTGCGAGGATGTCCTTTGGCAAACGATTTTGATTATGGGCAATCAGATTCCCTGCCGCTTTTACAATATTGGCACTACAGCGGTAGTTTACACCCAGCTTACATATTTGTGCGTTTTTATAATCCGCCAGAAATTGCTTCATAATATCCGGTCGTGCTCCTCGGAATCCATATATAGATTGATCGTCATCTCCTACTACAAAAAGATGGTTTTTCGGCTGCGCCAACAGTTTAACTGTCTCATATTGGACACGATTAATATCTTGAAATTCATCGATCAAAATATATGGATATTTTTGCTGCCACAGTGCGCGAATATCCGGCCGCTGTTCCAAAAGTTCGTAGCAATATACCAGCATATCATCAAAGTCAATAAGCCGCTTCTTCTCTAAGCAATGTTGATATTTCGTAAATATCTGTCGAAATGTATCCCCAGGACAGATCGGCGAATAATAGTGCTCCAGCTCTATCCGCTCTCCTTTCACACGACTGATCTCCGCAGTCAGATCCACCAGAAACTCATTTTCATCCTGTATTTCTAATCTGCTTTCAGCAACCAGATCCCGCAAAATACGATACTTCATCTCGTCACGTATAATGTTATCTGCACTATAATGATAAGCATATTTTAATATCGTAAAGAAAACCGCATGAAATGTTCCAAATTGAACACCGCCCTTGCCTCCCTCTGCCAAATAGCGCTGCTTCATCTCAGCAGCCGCCGCTTTCGTAAAGGTAATGACTAAAATATTGCCGGGAGCTACATCATGCTCATTAACCAATCGTTTGATACGCTCTGTAATTGTATATGTCTTTCCGGAACCAGGTCCCGCCAAAACTAACATCGGTCCGGCAAAATGCGATACAGCAATTCTCTGCTCTTCGTTTAGTTCCCTCATAATCCTCCTACTCAATAAAAGGGCAACGCATTAACGTTGCCCCTGTATGAATTACTTTTGATCTTCTATTCTTCATCTGCTGCCTCGCTCAGCATTTCAATTCCTTTACGGATACGTGCAAGCGACTCCTCTTTTCCAAGGATTTCCATAATCTCATATGCACCGCCCGGTGTCATCTGTTTGCCGGAAACTGCAGTTCGAAGCGGCCACAGTACACGACCGTTTTTCAACTCTTTTTCTGCGATATAGGCTTTGCATACTTCCTCAATCTCATCAATTGAGAAATCTGTCATTGCCTCCAGTCGTGGTAACATATCTTGCAACACTTCCAATGAATTCTCTGTGTTGGTCTTCATCTTCTTGTGTGTATACATCGCTACATCATACTCTGGTAATTCCTCAAAGAAATCAATCTTCTCTTTGATATCCGGAAATACTTCAATACGCGTCTTCAGCAATTCAGCGATCTTCTTAAGATCGTAATCTTTCGTCACCACTTCTTTAACAACCGGAAGAGCATGCTCCATATATGCATCCATATCCATTGCCTTGATATATTCACCGTTCATCCAACGCAGTTTTACAATATCAAAAACAGCCGGAGATTTACTAATATGATGGTAATCAAACACTTCCTCTAGCTCTTTCAGTGAGAAAATCTCTCTGTCTTCTGTCGGACTCCAGCCCAGTAACGCAACAAAGTTAATGATTGCCTCTGGCAAAAATCCCTGATCCAACAAATCTTCTACAGATGAATGTCCACAGCGTTTTGAAAGCTTTTTATGATTCTCATCTGTAATGGTTGGACAATGTACATACTCCGGCACTTCCCAGCCAAACGCCTCATACAGACGATTATATTTTGGAGCAGATGAAAGATACTCATTGCCTCGCACTACATGAGTGATCTCCTGCAAATGATCGTCTACAACATTCGCAAAATTATATGTTGGATAACCATCTGTCTTGATCAAGATCATATCATCAAGTTCTGCATTATCTACCTCAATATCGCCGTAAATGGCATCATGAAAGGTCGTTGTTCCCTCTGTCGGATTGTTCTGACGAATAACGTAAGGAATCCCTGCGTCAAGCTTTGCCTGAACTTCTTCTTTGGAAAGATGCAGACAATGCTTATCATATTTTGCAATTTCCTTGCCATCTTCTGTTTTACTGGATGCTCTCAGCTCTTCCAAACGCTCTTTCGTACAAAAGCAGTAATAAGCCTCTCCTTTTTCCACTAATTGTTTAGCATAGTCCAAGTACACACCTGTCTTCATACGTTCACTCTGCACATATGGACCATAACCACCATCTTTGTCTGGTCCTTCATCGTGCTGCAATCCGGTAAGTTTCATTGTATTATAAATGATATCCAACGCTTCCGGCACAAAACGCTCCTGATCGGTATCTTCAATACGAAGTACAAACGTTCCATGTTCATGGCGTGCGATCAGATACTCATACAATGCGGTTCTCAAATTACCTACATGCATGCGTCCTGTTGGACTAGGTGCAAATCTTGTTCTTATCTTGCTCATTCTTTTCTGCCTCCTGAATTTTGTCTTTCTGCTTCTTTTTCTTATTCTGCGGAAGAGGAATGTCTGCCACATACTTAAACAATTCGCATAAATCCCCATAAGCACGATAGTTGGCGCGATCATCACCTACCTTCTCGTGGGTATTTAACAGAAGCATTTTATCGCCTTTATAGTATTTCGTCAAATTTAAACACAACGGAGATCTTATTGATGTTCCAACGATCAGTAAAAGATCAGCGTTTTCTACAGCATTTGCTGCAGCCGATATTTTGCCATTGTCTACCATTTCACCCAGCAAAGTAAATCCGGGCCGCAATGGCACACCACACTTCGTACATGACGGTATTCCTACCGCATGTCGTATAAAGTCTGATCCGTATACCTTACCACAGTTTGGACAATAGTTCTTCTCCACAGAACCATGAAGCTCTATCACGTCATCGCAACCAGCCATCTCATATAATGGATATACCGTTCGCTTCACGATCGCATCAAGCTTTCCTGCCTGCTGAAGACGCAAAGCACCTTCGTGTATCGAAGTCGGTTGCAATGCGCAATTTAGTATGATCTCCTTATAATATTGGTAAAATATCTCTACCCTTTTTGACAAAAACATGGATGAAATAATTTCATCATTCGAGTATCCATATTTTTGCTCAATATCATATGCAATATGTTCTGCGCGAACGCCATTTAATCCCGCTGCGCGTGCCACGCCAAGTCCACTGATCAACACAATATGGTCACTCTCTCTAGTCAATTTTCTCATTGCCTTTAATGAAGTTTCCATAATAATCCTCCCTTCTCCCACAGCCCTGCAAATTATGGGGCCGTCAGACACCAATTTGCAATTTTTGATCCGTCTGGATCATTTTTCCCCTAAATACTTACAAATGCACTCCACTGTTTGGTCGATGCCAACAAAATCACTACGTATAACCATATCATAGTTATTAAGATTGGTCCATTTCTCACCTACATGGTAATTGTAATAATTCGCTCGTCTTTTGTCATTTTTCAATATGATATCTGCTGCCTTATCCGGTGCTTCTCCATATTCTGATATCACTCGATCAATTCGAAACTTCATGGATGCTTTCACAAACAGATTGACAATATTATCCCGCTCTTTGAGAACATAGTCGGCACATCTGCCAACAATAACACACGGTCCCTCATCTGCCACTTTACGAATGACATCCGATTGTGCCAAAAAAATTCTATCATCCAACGATAATCCATTGAATCCAAAATCCTGATTGCCATACACATTGATCCCCATTGCAAGAGAATATAACAGACTGTTTGTCGCTCGATCCTCTGCTTTTGCAAAATTTTCCTCTGCAAAACCACTCTCTTTCGCGGCTCTGGTGATCAATTCATTGTCATAAAATGGAATTCCATAATATTCTGCTACTTTCTGTCCAATCTCTCTACCACCGCTGCCATACTGTCTGCCAATTGTGATTACCTTGTTCATACTAGCACCTCCAATCTCACTGTCTACACCTTCCGCTTCAACCAGAGTATTTCAAGATCATTCTGCAGAAATTATGCTCGGAATTGATGTCTGAATATTAACATCCGCATCATAATCCACGCCTTCTATACGAAATCCAAATATTTCGTAAAACTCCTGCCAATACCCATCAATATCCGTTAGTTCTGATAGGTTTTCCGGAGAAATTTTCTCCCAGATCTTTTTAACCTCCTCTTGAACCTCCGGTTTCATTTCATAATCATCCATACGAATCAAATGATTCTCATCCGTAGGCACTCCCCCCTCCACGCAAAGTCTGTCATGAACAAGTCGATACATTTGCTCAATACAGCCTTCGTGTAAATTCAATTCCTTCATCACCTTGAATAGAATTGATATATACAACGGAACGATCGGAATTGCGCTGCTTGACTGTGTTACCACCGCCTTATTAACTGCAACATATGCCTCTGTTCCCTGTATGTGTTCATTGATTTTATCTGCTGTGCGATACAGATCCTGCTTTGCCTGACCAATACTTCCATCATAATAGATCGGATACGTAAGCTCCGGTCCAATGTAGGAATATGCAACTGTCTTCGCACCATCCGCCAACACATCTGCTTCCTGCAATGCTTCCATCCAAAGCATCCAGTCCTCGCCACCCATAACCTTGATCGTATCATTGATCTCCTCCTCAGTCGCAGGCGGAATCGTTACTGTGGTGAGTTCATTTGTCAACAAATCAATACTTTGATTCGTAAATTCTTTATCTACTGTTTTCAAAACAGAACGATATGTCACCCCATCCGGAGCCTTACGACGCGGTGCTGCAAGACTGTAGATCACCATATCCACCTGACCAAAGTCTTTCTTGATCAATGCGATCGTCTCCTCTTTAATCTCCTGAGAATACGCATCTCCATTAATTGACTTCGCATAATGACCATCATTCTGTGCAAACTGCTCAAACGCCGCTGTGTTGTACCAGCCTGCGCTGGCTGTTCTCTTCTCCTTACCGGGCTTGTCAAAAATAACACCGATAGAATCTGCGCCACAAGCATATGTAAGTGCAATTCGGCTTGCGAGCCCATAACCCATAGACGCCCCCAACACAAGTACTTTCTTAGGGCCTTCTGCTTTCGGCTGAGACTTAACATATTCAATCTGTCTTCTCACTGATTCTTTACATCCCTCCGGATGCGCCGTCGTGCACATAAATCCTTTAACTTTTGGCTGAACTACCATTTTTATCCTCCATTTTCTTATCTGTAATGAATCGATCAACATCTACATATGTTGAATTATCCTCTCATATATACTTCCCGGTACTACAATAATAGCCTTGCTGTTTCTCCATTCAAATTACGATGTTTTAGGATTATTATAGCACAAAAAAGATAGTAATTCAATCGTACACGCACCTACAACATATGTCAAGTAATAATTTTTTTAATTTTTTTTACAACATTTCTCTTTACAAAGAACATTTGTTCTGCTATACTACTAATACCCCAAAAGAAAGGAATTGTTTGTATGAGACCTCGTTACATTACTATCCGCTTAGCAATCTCCACATGTTTGTGCATGATAGCTGTCCTAGGTTGTCTTTTGTCTTTATTTTACAAGGGAACACCTACTGCTTTACGAACTCCCGGAGCAGCTTTTTGTGGACTGAGCAGCTTATTCATTATATATAGGATCATATGCCTGTCACATAAAAGATCCATCTTCCGCAAAGGTGTTTATCACTCCCGCGACCTTGACCAGATATCCGGTGCTGATTTCGAGGCACTATCTTGTGATATACTGGTAGCAAACGGTTTCGAATTTGCAGAGAATACACAGGCAAGTGTTGATTTTGGTGTAGATGTTTTGGCAAGACGCGATGGTATAACTTACGCGATCCAGTGCAAACGTTATGACTCCCCGGTTGGTATTGATGCTGTACAACAGGTCTATGCCGGGCGTGCATATTACGAATGCCATGTCGCAATGGTACTTACCAACCAATATTTTACCGGAAGCGCACGCAAGCTGGCAGATAAAATAGGTGTTGTTCTGTGGGATCGAGATATGTTGGAAGAACTATTACAGTAGTCCAGGAAGGAGGCTCTTATGCACACATGTAAAGTATCTGTCCGTGACTTGGTGGAATTTATATTACGCTCCGGTGATATTGTATCTTCTTCTACCGGCATCCGAGATACTGATGCTATGCAGGAAGGCACTCGCATTCACAAAAAGCTGCAAAAGCAGATGGGATCACAATACCATGCCGAAGTCCCATTAAAATACACATCCTCTGTGTGCTATGATAACCTTTCGTTTGCAATATCCGTGGAAGGACGCGCTGACGGCATATTCCCGAAATCTCTCCTTCCAAGGCTGTACGATTTTGCTGACTTTTCAAGCGAGATCCCCCTAGAAACCGAGGCCGAGCATACCCATCCGATAATCCCATGCCGCACTATAATTCATGATGATTCCGAGGCACCTACTGACTTTATTGATGAGATCAAAGGCATATATCGTAATGTACACACAATGTACGAGCCCATTGCCGTTCACCGTGCTCAGGCGCTATGTTATGCGTATATTTATGCCTCACAGGAACACCTTTCATCCATTGGTATCCGCATCACTTATTGTCATATTCCCACGGAAGATATCCGCTATTTTTATGAAGTGATCACCTATGAGGACCTTCACCGATTTTATGAAACACTATTAACGGAATACGCAAAGTGGCTTGCTTGGCAGATACACTGGCAAGAAGAACGCGATGCCTCTATACGCCCGTTGGAATTTCCGTTTGTATATCGTAACGGACAGGCCGATCTTGTGAAAGGTGTCTACCAATCTATCCTACGACAAAAACGGCTCTATATCGAAGCCCCTACCGGCGTAGGCAAAACAATTGCAACAATATTTCCCGCCGTTAAAGCAATGGGGGAACATTTGACAGGGAAAATCTTTTACCTGACCGCCAAAACGATTACTCGTACGGTTGCTGAAAACACCTTTGCACTTCTGGCCAACCACCAGGCAGCCCTCAAAAGTATCACCTTAACTGCCAAAGATAAAATCTGCATTCTAGAGAAAGCAAACTGTCATCCGGCAAATTGCGAACGTGCCAAAGGTCATTTTGACCGTATTAACGATGCCGTATATGATCTTATCACTCACGAATCACAGATCACTCGTGATATCATAACGCAATACGCCTTAAAGCATGAAGTATGTCCTTTCGAGCTCAGTCTGGATGCTTCTCTTTGGTGCGATGCTGTGATCGGCGACTATAATTATGCCTTTGACCCGGATAGCCACCTCAAACGCTTTTTTTCAGATGGCGCTGCCGGAAGTACAGCGAATCTTTTTTTAGTAGATGAAGCACACAATTTGGTTGACCGTGCCCGCGATATGTACTCTGCAGTTTTGATCAAAGAAGACGTGTTAGAGACCAAACGTCTCCTTAAAACCAAAAGCAAAAAGATCACAGCTTCTTTAGAAAGTGTAAATCGTGCACTTTTAGATCTGAAAAGACAATGTGACGAACTTCTCATCTGCACACTGTCTATGACAGATGCTTTGTTAGGACGCTTACTTCGACTTCAAAGTGTAATGGATGAGTTTTTACAAGATCCCTCTTTCAGTGAGAAAAAATTATCGGAGGAACAATTTAGCCAATTACTGGATTTTTACTTTAACATCCGTTCCTTTGTAAATGTATATGAGTTGGTTGATGAACACTATCTGATTTATTGCGACTATAATGATAACAGCAATTTCTGTGTTCATTTACAATGTATGAATCCATCTGCCAACCTGGAACAGTACCTTGCCATGGGACGCTCCGCTATTTTTTTCTCTGCAACACTGCTTCCTATTCAATACTATAGAGAGCAACTTGCAAGCCGCCCTGAAGATTACGCTATCTATGCCCCATCGCCGTTCCCTGGTCACAACCGACTATTACTGGTCGGTCGGGATGTCAGCACTAAATACAGTCGACGCGGAGCTGCAATGTATGCCCGAATTGTAGACTATATATTACGATTTGTGCATGCCAGATCGGGCAACTATATGGTCTTTGTTCCATCCTATAAGATGCTGCAGGATATCTATGATATGATCGCCTCCTCTGATGCCAGTCAAGATCTGACTCTGCTTACACAAAATGCCACAATGGATGAGCAAGAACGAGAAGAGTTTCTGGCGCATTTTTCAGAATCTCCCACCACAACGACTGTAGGATTATGCGTCTTGGGCGGAATATTTAGCGAAGGAATAGATTTGAAGGCAGAACGCCTGATAGGTGCTGTGATTGTGGGAACAGGTCTACCAATGGTTTGCAATGAAAATGAACTCTATCGACAATTTTTTGACGGGGAAATTTCATCATTTTCAACAGGTTCTGAAAACGACGAAGCAACAATAAGAAACACCAGACATGGTTTTTCTTATGCATACCAATATCCGGGCATGAATAAAGTCCTGCAAGCAGCCGGACGTGTCATCCGAACCGAGCAGGACTATGGTTGTATCCTTTTATTAGACGATCGTTTTTTGCAGGGCAGTTATCAATCCCTCTTCCCACGTGAGTGGTTTCCGCATTATACAGTCACCCCTGAGACTATGACTGAACACTTGCTCAAGTTTTGGGAGGCACACAGCACTTAACTTTCCGTCCGTTTGCCAGGAATAATAAACTCCCGTTATCACAAACGGCTGTCCCTGTTTATCCGGAACAACTGTCCCTGTTTATCTGGAGCGACAGTCCCTGTTTATCTGGAATGGCTGTCCCCGTTTATCAAGAGCGGTAATCTCCGTTTATCTTCACATAATCGTATGTAAGATCACAGCCCCATGCCTTAGCAGATGCTTCGCCCTGATTCAAATGAACATGAATATAAATTTCATCTTTGTTCAATATTTTGGCCGCTTCTTCCTCGGAAAAAGCAACCCCTGCACCATTTTTACATACTGCTACTGTTCCGACTTCTGACTCCAACTCTACTGCCACTTTGTCAATATCGAACTCCGCTTCCGCATAACCAATTGCGCAAAGGATTCTTCCCCAGTTAGCATCTTCTCCGAACATAGCACATTTAAACAATGGGGATCGGATTACACTCTTCGCCACAACAATTGCTGTTTCCTGATCCGGTGCGCCATCACAAGAGCATTCTAAAAATTTAGAAGCACCCTCTCCATCTGCTGCCAACATTTTGGTCATATTCTCCATAACAACGTACAATGCTTTTTTAAACAGATCAAAATCAGCATTTTTCTCGGTAATCTCTGCATTTCCGGCTAAACCATTTGCCATAACACTAACCATGTCATTTGTGGAAGTATCACCATCTATACTCAAACAGTTGTATGTAACTTTAACAATTTCTGATAATGCCGCCTGTATCATTTCTCCGGAAATTGCCACATCCGTCGTGATAAAGTTAAGAGTGGTAGCCATATTAGGATGGATCATGCCGCTGCCTTTTGCCATGCCACCTAGTCTACATTTCTTACCATCCAAAAGAAATTCTACTGCCACCTCTTTCTGGACGGTATCTGTTGTCATAATTGCTTTTGCTGCAGCATCGTGTCCATCGATGCTTAATCCCTCTGCGAGTTCATGCATAGCATTTGCAAACGGCTCTACAGACATTGGTGCTCCGATGACACCGGTTGAAGCAACAATAACACGATCTGCTGTAATCCCCAATTCGTCAGCTGTTAACTTACAAACGGCATTTGCCACTTCTACACCATTGGCATTACAGGTATTCGCATTCTTCGAATTCACGATCACTGCCTGTGCTTTGCCACCACTTTGCGCAAGATTTGCTTTCGTCACCAAAATAGGTGCACCCTTCACTTTATTTTGAGTATATACTGCTGCTGCTGTACATTCCTTCTCACTAAATATCATTCCAAGATCATTTTTTGTTTTTACCGGATTAATACCGCAATTCAATCCATTAGCCGTAAATCCCTGTGCAGCACACACACCATTTTCCACATACTCATACCCAGCATACTCTTTCTTTGTCATTTTGTCCTCATTTCCGCACACATGCTATTCTGACAAATTTATACCACGTGTGCAAATATATAAATCTGCCGACTCAGATAGATGCTGTAATTCAAAGTCGAGTTTAACCACTACTGCACCTACCCGCCATTGTAAAAAGCCATCCCTATAGTAACAGATTCCGCAAAAAAATACCATCCTTTTCCCATTGCAAAAAGGATGGTATTTATAATCTTCCTATAGCGATAAAGATATAATCTAAGGACATGTACTTACCGCAACTAGTCAACTTAATCACAGTTTACTCTTAAAGCGTACTTCGCCATAGGCAATGCATGTACTTACCACAACTAGTCAACCTGATCACAGTTTACTCTTAAAGCATACATTGTCATAGGCAACGCATGTCCTACCGCATACTAGTCAACTTGATCGCAATTACCCGATCAACCTTATAAGTGCATTTCGAATATTTACAACCGGAAAATACTGTATATAAATATTGTCCATATACCATACTTCCACAGGCTCTTGGTGGAATTGTAGTCTTCTTCGTATACGCTTTTTTTGCCACACCGCCTGACGCTGCCGGCGTCGAAAATGCAGGCTTATAGGTGCGAATCTGGGACAAATAGCCGGACTGTTTGTTGTTTGACTGAGAACTTCTCACCACATACATATAACCATCCGCATCAAAGGATACAGCTCTCGTTCGATTTGGCATTGCCATATAATATTTACGTGTCAGCGATACTGCACCTGTTGTATTGGTTTGCACTACATAGCCATACATTCTCGTTGCAAGCTTTGAATTATAAGCTCCAATCCACAATACATGATCTCTGTATGCCATATAAGAACCATTTGTTGCTATGGAATAAGTTTCATCAAACGCAGCTAATTCCGTGTATGCGCTCCCTGACGCTACCGCTTTAGAGATCATCTCATATGAAAAACGAACAACTTTTTTCCCTTGTGTCAGCCACACATTCTTGCCATCATACGCCATTGCGTCAATTTTTGTCTTATTTGGCATAACCAACGTCGTAATATATGATTTTGAAGACCGGCTTAATACGTAGATGACAGATTCATCCTCTCCATTATATGCGTATGCTGATACAAGCATATAGGCCCCTGCTGTGCAGCCTCCTTGTGGAAACATTCGATTATTGGCGAAACCTGCTACGTTGGTTGTTTTCATCCCCGGTATAGCAAAGCTTTTCGTATAGTTTGCTTTACGCAAAAATGCATATTTCTTATATGCCGGAGACTTCTTAAACTTTGCCGTGCTGGAATACTTTCTTGCACCTTTCGATGTCGCACTTACCGTTATAGTCTTAGCAGCGTAGGCTTGCGAAAGCTCTCCTTCTACCGGCAGTCCATTGGCGTTCATAGTATAGGCAGATATTTTAAAGTAATAAGTTTTATTTTGCTCTAAAGATTTTTTGACATATTTGCAAGTACCGGGATTGGTAATTGTTTTTGTTCTTATATATGTCCCTGCCTTACTCGTCGAATAGTAAATATAATATCCGCTCGCATCTTTTTGTTCTGTCCAATATAACTTGACGCGCTTAGAACCACCTTTGATCTGTGTTACCTGTGGCGCTATCGGCGCGGTTACTTCTGTAACCTGTGGTGTTGCACTAGGTTCTACTGTAGCCTGCGGTGTGTTGCCCGGCACTGTCGTTGGCTGCTCACTAACCTGTGGTGCATCATCTGGTTTTGCGGTTGGCTGCCCACTAACCTGTGGTACATCATCTGGTTTTACAGTTGGCTGCCCACTAACCTGTGGTGCATCATCCGGTTTTACAGTCGGCTGTCCACTAACTTGTGGTGTGTCATCCGGAACTGCACCCGGCTCTTCCGTAATCTGGGGGCTGGATGCCGGATCTAATTCTGTCTGTGACGTAGCACTTG
This sequence comes from Clostridium sp. OM05-6BH, assembly GCF_003481635.1. Lineage (NCBI taxonomy): Bacteria > Bacillati > Bacillota > Clostridia > Eubacteriales > Clostridiaceae > Clostridium > Clostridium sp. OM05-6BH. Next base: position 158,866 of record NZ_QULH01000003.1, read on the forward strand.
ACCCTACTACTGAAGATGCTTCATCTGCAGAAATATGCATGCTATTTGCTGCATACGTCCCGCTCACTATTAATGCTGCTGATAATACAAATGATAGTAATCTTTTCATAAATTCTATATTCCTCTTTTCTTTTTGGATGAGAATGTTGAAGACTCAGTAACACTTTCATCTGTTTTTGTAAATATTTCTTCGCCGTCTTTCAACCGCTCCTACCACATTTTCCCTTATATTAACGTTGTTATTTGTCATTTATATGTTAGCTTTTTCACAGAAAAATGACAATTTCGCCAAATCACCTATACCAAAAAGCAAAGCCAGCGCTTTGCTTTACAAGAATTGCTAAAGCAATTCTTGGTGATGTCACGCTACATAACAGCATTTTCCTATATCAAAAAAAGAGGTACCACAGAAAATTTCTGCAATACCTCTTTCTATTAAGAGCAATATTAAAATTATACTAACTCAATGAGTACCTGCATAGCAGCATCACCCTTACGCTGACCAATCTTCACGATACGGGTATAACCACCATTACCATTGCGCTCAGCATACTTTGGTGCAAGATCATCCAAAACAAATGCTGCAACATCAACAGTCTTAGTACCACTCTTACGTCCCTGCATCTCTGCCGGAACCTCAGTGATGTTGTAAAGAACCTTCTGCATCTTTCTACGAGCATGCAGTCTGGATGGCTGATCCTTTCTGATCTCCTTCTCTACTTCATCAAACTGTGTTACCTTCTTACCATCAACGACTTCTTTCACACGCTTACCATCTTTGTCCTTGCGGGCAACCTTAGCAGTAACGGTTACAGTGTCGTAATTATTGCATTCCTTAACACCCAGAGCAATGATTCCCTCTGCGATTTTACGAATCTCTTTCGCTTTTGCCTCAGTAGTAACAATGCTGCCATGATACAACAAATTTGTCACCTGATTGCGAAGCAAAGCTTTTCTCTGGCTGGAAGTTCTTCCAAGTTTTCTATAGCCTGCCATTGTGCTTACCTCCTAATTATTCATCTCCCAAGTTCAAGGAAAGACCTAACTCCTTAAGCTTAGACAATACTTCTTCCAAAGATTTACGTCCAAGGTTTCTAACTTTCATCATGTCTTCCGATGTACGGTTGCAAAGTTCCTCAACAGTGTTGATTCCTGCTCTCTTCAAGCAGTTGTATGAACGAACGGAAAGCTCTAATTCATCAATATTCATTTCCAACACTTTGTCTTTGCTATTCTCTTCTTCAGCCGCAATAACCTGAATACGAGAACTCTTATCAGATAGATCAATAAATGATCTCAAGTGATCGGATAACACCTTTGCAGCAAGACTTACTGCATCACTTGGCTCAATTGTACCATCTGTAAATACATCTAATGTCAGCTTATCATAATCTGTAATCTGACCAACACGAGTATTCTCAACCTTGATATTAACTCTCTCTACCGGAGTAAAGATAGAATCGATTGCGATAACATTAATCGGTAAATCTTCACGTTTGTTCTTATCAGAACTTACGTATCCACGACCATTTACAATTGTCATCTCAATGTAAAGTTTGCAGTCAGGACCACCACTCAATGTAGCAATCACCTGATCCGGATTCATGATCTCGATATCAGAATCCACCTGAATATCAGACGCTCTGACCACACCCTCGCCGGAGGCCTCGATATAAGCAGTCTTGACCTCATCGGTCTCACTGTTATTCTTGATTGCCAGACTCTTGATGTTCATAATAATCTCAGTAACGTCTTCCTTCACACCAGGAATTGCTGAAAACTCATGACCAACTCCGTCAATACGAATATGACTAACTGCTGTACCCGGCAATGATGAAAGCATGATTCTTCTCAGAGAATTTCCAAGAGTTGTACCATAACCACGCTCCAATGGTTCTACTACAAAACGTCCATATTTCTTATCTTCTGAAATATCTGCAATCTTAATATTTGGTTCTTTAAAATCAAGCACTCCCAGTACCTCCTTTTGGGGTTCAATGCTTACCTGATCTGCGAGTTATTATTTAGAATACAACTCGACGATAAGCACTTCATTTACAGGAACATCAATCTGCTCTCTTGTTGGGATTTCCTTAACGACACCAGAAAGCTTCTCATGATCTGCCTCAAGCCAATCAGGAACAAGACGGCCATCTGTTACTTCAAGGATATCCTTATATCTCTGAGCTCCTTTGTGCTTCTCTTTGATTTCGATCACATCACCCGGCTTAACTTCATATGATGGGATGTTTACACATTTACCATTTACTAATACGTGCTTATGACCTACGATCTGACGAGCTTCTTTTCTTGTACGACCATATCCCATACGGAACAATACGTTGTCCAAACGAAGCTCTAAAAGAATAAGAAGGTTCTCACCTGTTGTACCATATTTTAATTTCTGTGCCTTTGCAAAATCATTTCTAAATGGTTTCTCTAATACACCATAAATAAATTTTGCTTTCTGCTTCTCTTTTAACTGAAGTCCATACTCGCTAGGCTTTCTTCCCTGTCTAACATTTCTGTTGGACTTTTTGTCAATTCCTAAGAACTGTGGATCCAAGCCAAGAGTTCTACATCTCTTCAATACTGGCGTCATATCTCTTGCCATGTCATTTTCCTCCTATAATAATTAATCATCAATTCATTGTCATATAAAAATGCAAATTATACACGACGACGCTTTGGCGGTCTACATCCATTGTGTGGAACCGGTGTCACGTCTCTGATGCTTGTTACGTCAATACCACATGCAGACAACGCACGGATTGCTGCCTCACGACCTGAACCAGGTCCTTTTACCATAACATCTACAGATGTTAAGCCGTGTGGGATTGCTGCCTTAGCTGCAGTCTCTGCTGCCATCTGTGCTGCATAAGGAGTGGACTTCTTGGATCCTCTGAATCCTAATCCACCTGCGCTTGCCCAAGAGATTGCATTTCCTTCTGCATCTGTGAGCGTAACGATCGTATTATTAAAGGAAGACTGAATATGTGCCTGTCCATGTCCGACATTTTTCTTGACACGCTTCTTGCCTGTCTTCTTTACAACTTGCTGTTTAGCCATTGTCAAACCCTCCTGTTAGAATTTGTACATACTTACTTATTATTATTTCTTCTTATTTGCGACAGTACGCTTTGGACCCTTGCGAGTTCTAGCATTTGTCTTTGTCTTCTGTCCACGAACAGGAAGACCTTTTCTATGACGGATTCCTCTGTAGCATCCGATTTCCTGCAGTCTCTTGATGTTCATCGCGATTTCTCTACGAAGATCACCTTCCACTGTCTGTGTCTCATCGATCACACTGCTAATACGCTTTACTTCATCATCAGTAAGATCCTTAACACGAGTGTCAGGGCTTACATTAGCCTCTGCTAAAATACGGTTGGAACTAACTCTACCGATACCATAAATATAGGTAAGTCCGATCTCAACACGCTTGTCTCTTGGTAAGTCTACACCACTAATACGTGCCATGTGTACTTTACACCTCCGTTATTTTTTGTTTTGAAAAATAGATACATGATTTTGCAGTAAAATTACTGCACAGCCGCTTTAAACTGTAATCCTATTGCATAGACGTCCTCCAAAATCTCTGCCACAATGAATCCGCATACGCGAACCGCAGTGTATTCTTACACTGCACAGAAATCATCGGGTTGCCTGCGAAATGGCAACCGGTACTACGCCGCAGTCATCAATCTGCCATGATAGGACCGACATGGATGAAATGACGCATCCTTGCTTTGTTTCCAAAGCTTGCCGAAGTGGTTAATCACTCCACCTACAATGTCATCGCATCCGTAAATGCGATAATGAACAGAAAGCAAGTCTATCTCGTGAGCAGGTCTATCGCCTGCCTCCTAATTAGCCCTGTCTCTGCTTATGACGTGGGTTCTCACAGATAACTCTGATACGACCCTTTCTCTTGATGACCTTACATTTTTCGCAAATCGGTTTTACTGAAGATCTAACTTTCACAGCAATAACCTCCTTTCAATAAAGTCCATTGTCTACTATATCATATACATTTCTTGGTTGCAAGTGGTTTTTTCGGGAATTTCTAATTTTTTTCAATGTAAAAAAAAAGACCACATGCGCATTGCTTGACACATATAGTCTTATTTTTCCAAAAGATCGCTGATTATTTATCACGCCATGTAATACGGCCCTTTGTCAGATCATACGGAGACATCTCCATCGTAACTTTGTCACCCGGCAAAATGCGGATGAAGTTTTTGCGAAGTTTGCCGCTAATATGCGCTAATACCTGATGTCCATTCTCTAATTCTACCTTGAACATAGCATTTGGCAGCTTCTCGACAACGATTCCTTCAATTTCAATTACATCTTCTTTCGACATTTCAAACTCCATTTCCTCGCACATTATGCGATTTTTATATTATGATGTTGGGGACGAAAAAGGGTTTTGTCCCCAACTGATGACACATATTGCAATATAATATTCACACGCTATCGGATTATGCAAGACCTTCTTTCCATGAAAAGATCTCCGGCTCTCCTTCAGTGATCAGGATCGTATTTTCGTAGTGTGCTGACTTCATACTGTCAGTAGTAACTACCGTCCAGTCATCCTCAAGCACCCATACATCATAGTCACCTGCATTTACCATCGGTTCTATTGCAAGCGTCATGCCGGGACGCAGCTTTATACCTCGTCCAATCGGCTTAAAGTTTGGCACCTGTGGTTCCTCGTGAAGATTTCTTCCAATTCCATGACCAACCAGATCGCGCACAATAGAAAATCCGTTTGCTTCTGCATAGTTCTGGATAGCTTTGGAAATATCGTACAAATGATTGCCCGCTTTAGCGTATTTGATTCCTTCAAAAAAACTCTGCTTTGTCACATCGATCAAAAACTGATCTTCTTCTGAGATCTGACCAACAGCATGCGTTCTCGCTGCATCAGAATGATATCCTTCATAGATTACGCCGGCATCCAGGCTGACAATATCTCCCTCCTGCAAAATTCTCTTTTTGCTGGGAATACCATGGACGACCTCATCATTCACAGATACGCAAATACTCGCCGGATATCCGTTGTAGTTCAAAAAGGATGGGATGCATCCAAAACTACGGATCACTTCTTCTCCTTTACGATTGATATCCATTGTGCTAATGCCCGGACGAATAATCTTTGCCATTTCATCATGAACAATTCCCAAAATACGTCCGGCTTCTCTCATTTTTTCCAATTCATGCTCTGATTTAATTGTGACCGACATAATGTGCCTTCTTTCTAAATATTAATTTGAATTAACCGATAACTGCAGCAATTGCCTTTGCAACACCCTCGATACCAAGTGTTCCGTCAATCTCGTGAAGGATTCCCTGCTCTTTATAATATGCGATAAGAGGTGCTGTCTGATCGTGATATACTTTCAATCTCTTCTTTACCGTCTCCGGCTTATCATCGTCACGCAGCTGAAGCTCACCACCACATGCATCGCATTCGCCCTCTTTCTTAGGCGGGATGTTTACTGTATGGAAAGTAGCTCCACATTTTGCGCATACACGGCGTCCTGCCATACGATCAACAATTGCCTGATCTTCCATTTCAATATCGATCGCATAATCCAACGCTGTTCCCTGCTCTTTTAATGCTGCTGTGAGCGCCTCTGCCTGAGGAATGGTTCTTGGGAAACCATCTAAAATATATCCGTCTTTGCAATCTTCTTTGCTCAAACGATCTACAACAAGATCACATACAAGCTCGTCCGGAACCAGCTCTCCGGCATCCATATATCCTTTTGCTTTTTTACCAAGCTCTGTTCCTTCTTTAATGTTCTGACGGAAAATATCGCCTGTAGAAATTGTAGGGATATGGTATTTCTCTACGATTCCCTTTGCGTGTGTTCCTTTTCCTGCACCAGGTGCTCCCAACATAACAATCTTCATATATACTCTCCATTTCTGCGTGCGTCCCTGATTCTTTCGTTCTATTCTGTCATCCCTGCGTCACGCACGCTGACGCAGATGTGCTTTTATACGTATGCACGATTAAACCTATAATAACGCAAAAGCAGCGCAGTTTCAACACCCTTTTTACATTATTAAACATATACAAAAGCGCCACCCGATTTTGGGTGACGCCTCAATTTTACAGATATTCTTCTTACTCGCTGATGAATCCCTTGTAATGACGAACTAACATCTGAGATTCAATCTGCTTTAATGTCTCAAGTACTACACCTACGATAATGATGAGGGATGTTCCACCAAAGGAAACGTCTGCACCAAACGCACCGGATACGAAGATCGGAACGAATGCTACAAAAGATAATCCCACTGCACCGATAAGGATGATATTATTGAGAACTTTTGTTAAATAATCCACCGTTGGCTTACCAGGACGAATACCCGGAATAAATCCACCCTGTTTCTTCATATTAATAGAAATCTCCTGTGGATTAAATGTGATGGATGTATAGAAGTATGCAAAGAAGATAAGTAATAAGATGTAAATTACCAATCCCAATGTATACTTAAACTCTCCAAAACTGGAAAGATTACACCATGAGTTCTGGTTTAACACTTTAAGGAACTTCTGCGCTAAAGTTGCTCCAGCACCGGACTGTGGCTTGATTCCTGCGAATCCAGCGATAACGATCGGCATGGAGAACAGAGATCCGGCAAAGATTACCGGGATAACGCCTGCAGTGTTTACCTTAAGCGGAATGTGAGATGACTGTCCACCAACCATCTTTCTTCCCTGTGTTTTCTTAGAATACTGAACACTGATTCTTCTCTCACCATCGGAAAGAACAACGATGAAGATTACCATTCCAATAATTACCGCAAGAATGACAACTGCTGCGATCGTACCATTGGTAACATTGGAAGCACCTTTAACGAACTTCTCGAAAAGGTTCATCATATCCTCTGGCATACGAGATACAATGTTATAAAGGAGGATGATGGAAATACCATTTCCAACTCCCTTTTCAGTGATCTGCTCACCTAACCACATAAGGAATGCAGAACCGGCAGTCAAGGATACAACGAATACTGCTACAGAAGTAAATGTAACACCATCTGTCAAATATCCCTGCTGACCAAAGCCAATTGCCATAGCGGCACTCTCAATTACAGAAAGTGCAATCGTTAAATAACGAGTGTACTCTGCTAATTTCTTACGTCCTTCCTCACCATCTTTGTGAAGCTCTTCCAACTTAGGAATTGCAATGGTGAGCAACTGAATAATAATGGATGCCGTGATGTACGGTGTGATATTCAGTGCGAAGATCGACATTGTGGAGAATGAACCACCCGTCAACTGGTTAAAGAAGTCCAAAGACTTCTGTGAATCAAAGAAATCTGTAATTACGGATGCATCAACGCCCGGTACAGGCAACTGACATCCGATACGAACAACGATCAATGCGAAGAAAGTGTAAAGGATTTTCTTGCGCAGATCTTTGATCTTAAAAGCATTGCGGACTGTTTCGAACATCCTTAGATCACCTCAGCTTTTCCACCAAGAGCCTCAATCTTCTCAGCAGCACTCTTGCTGAATGCGTTTACCTGAACGGTGAGTTTCTTAGTTAATTCTCCATTTCCAAGTATCTTAACTCCGTCTTTCGAATTGTTGATGATACCTTTTTCTTTCAATGCTGTTACTGTAACAACATCACCATCATTGAATTTCTCTAACTTATCCAAGTTGATTGCAACGATTTCCTTAGAATTGATGTTTGTGAAACCTCTCTTAGGAATACGTCTGTAAAGTGGCATCTGACCACCTTCGAAACCTGGACGTGGAGCACCTGAACGAGCCTTCTGACCCTTGTGTCCCTTACCTGCTGTCTTTCCGTTTCCTGATCCATGTCCACGACCTCTTCTAAAGTTGTCGCTCTGCTTAGAACCTTTTGCCGGACTTAATGTTGATAAATTCATAGTTACCTCCTAAATACTGGTGATCCCTTTCCTTGGTGCCTTTCTTTCCTCTTATAGCACGGGATCATAATCACTAACGGGCGAATCCTTGCAGAAACCCAGTCAAAATGTTCACTTGCGGTCTATCTTCATCATAAACTGCGAAACATCAAGCTGAAAAAGTGTCTCTTGCCCTTTGCTTTTCTGCAAAAAGGGTACACTTCTACCCTCGCTACAAATCAATATATTACCACAAAAGTGACAGGCTTGTCTACTGCTTTTTGCGTCTTTCTACGCCGGAAGCGTTATCCAAACTGCTTCCAAAACTCCTCTGCCGCTCCGTTGTATACATTCATGTCAATAAATCGCTCATCCCCCTTGTACCCCGACAACACATGGCGATTGGAAAACTGCCAAAACTATCAGCAGTAACAGACATCTGACGAATATCTTTCCCGTTTTCTTCATGATTGCCATATTACCCTCGTGCCCCTCTTACTTTTTATCAAAATATAATTGTTCCCGCAATTCGGTCATCTGCTCTTGCAGCTTACGCATGCTTTCGTGATCCTCTCGTTGAAGCTCGCCCAAATATACCTGCTTTTTCTTTTTGTGCCGTCCGGTAAATATCATAAGACCGATGGCAGATAAACAAACAGCTCCTGCCATGCCGCCACCTATCGTGCCCTCCGGATAATTTCTCCAATAACTAATAAAACTAAACACACCAAAAAGAACGATGCATATCTGATATCTATGTATTTTTGTCACCATATCTGTCTCTAATTGCGCCATCTCACTAGAGCGTTTCTTACAAGCACTGTCTAAAAAGTCATAAGATTTCTCTAATTCCCATAAAGTATTTTGTATCTTTTGATCTGCTTGTGATACTGTTTTTTCTTCCTCATAGCGCATCTCAACACTGTCCTGCTGGTCGCCGCCAGAGGCGACATAGGTCAAATATTCCGCTGCACTGGAACGGATGGTTATTTCATCTTTTTTCTTTCTCAAATAAAGTACCTCCTTCTGGTTATTTTTTCTAAAACATTAAAAGGGTTAGTTCTTCACCGATAAAATACCTCATTTCCTCCTAAGATTATATCTTATTAGGTCGGTGTGTTACAACTATAGTTTAGCACCTCACTCTGCCCTTAGCAGGGATATATTTACTCATGATGTCTCCTTCCGCTGCTGACAGGGACAGGGACAGGGACATCATAATATATATGCAGAATTAAATTCAACCTGTTCCGTCACACAAGCTCCTATTTCACTCGCGTTCCACAAACATAAATTTTTCTTTCAAACGATTCTCAGCACCTCGATAAGCAACTTTTGACTTCTTAATAAACGATTTTCATCACCATGATAATCGATTTGACACTTTAATTTTAAAACAAAAAATAAGACTGCCTATCACTATATGATAAACAGTCTTATTTTTATTTTCGTTCAGAATTTCTGATTCTTCGTCGATTAAGCTTCCTCAACCTTTACAAGATGTCTTACATGCCAAATCATGCCCTTTGTAGCGTCATTGTTTGGCAATTCAACGGTCTTACCAATCTTCTTCAAGCCCAATGCTTCAACTGTAGCACGCTGCTTAGGAATGGCACCGATTGTAGACTTTACTAATGTAACTTTCACCTTATCTGCCATGGTTTACCTCCTTAACCTAAGATCTCTTCAACGGAGAGACCACGTGCTTTAGCAACTTCCTCAGGAGTCTTCAAGTTCTTAAGACCCTCGATTGCTGCCAATACAACATTTTTCTTGTTATTGGAACCAAGAGACTTTGTACGGATATTCTTATATCCAGCAAGCTCAAGTACGGAACGTGCAGGACCACCTGCGATGATACCAGTACCTTCTGGTGCTCTCTTGATCAATACGGAAGCGCTACCGAATTTACCTGTCAGGTCATGTGGTACGCTACCATTCTCGTCGATAGGAACTTCAACAAGCTTCTTGGTTGCTTCTTCTTTACCCTTGCGGATTGCTTCAGGGATTTCAGTAGCCTTACCAAGACCAACACCTACATGTCCGTTCTTATCGCCAACTACTACTAATGCAGTAAATCTCATGTTACGTCCACCTTTAACTACCTTGGTTACACGCTTGATCGTTACTACATTATCTTCCAGCTCTAAGTTGCTGGTGTCAATAATTGTACGTTTCATGTGTCTTCCTCCTATTAAAAATCCAAACCTGCTTCTCTAGCTGCCTCGGCTAATGCTTTCACCTTACCCTGATAAACAAAGCCGCCACGGTCAAATACAACACTCTTGATGCCCTTATCCAAAGCTTTCTTTGCGATTACTTCGCCAAGCTTTGCTGCTGCATCAACGTTGTTGGTCTTCTCTAATCCCTCAGCTACGTCTTTCTGAAGAGTAGATGCGGATACTAAAGTGTTACCAACTGTGTCGTCAATAACCTGAGCGTACATATGATTATTACTTCTAAATACAGCTAAACGAGGTCTCTCGGCTGTGCCAGAAAGACGATTACGAACCTTCATGTGCTTCTTCACACGAACTTCACTTCTTGACTGCTTCTTAATCATCGTAAATTCACTCCTTTAATTATTTTTTACCTGTCTTACCAACTTTACGTCTAATAACTTCATCAGCGTATTTGATACCCTTGCCCTTATATGGCTCTGGAGCTCTCTTTTCTCTGATTTCAGCAGCGTACTGGCCGACTTTTTCTTTATCGATACCCTTAACAATGATCTTGTTCTGGCCGTCAACAACAACCTCAAGACCTTCTGGATCTTCCATCTCTACCGGATGAGAATATCCAAGAGAAAGAATTAACTTCTTGCCCTGTTTCTGAGCTCTGTAACCTACACCGTTTACTTCAAGCTCTTTCTGATAACCCTCAGTTACACCGATCACCATGTTGTAAATGAGCGTTCTTGTAAGACCATGTAAAGATTTCATCTTCTTTAAGTCATTAGGACGAGTTACTACTACTTCCTCGCCTTCTTTCTTAATTGTCATCTCTGCAGGAAGAACTCTCTCGAGTGTTCCCTTAGGTCCCTTTACAGTCACTTTATTATTTTCTGCAATATCAACTGTTACTCCAGCTGGTATAGCGATAGGCATTTTTCCGATACGTGACATGCCGTCTACCTCCATATATTCTTAGTGTAGTGAGTGCATCGTTTGGACTACCAAACGAATGCAAGTACCTCACCGCCAACGTTTGCTTTTCTTGCTTCTTTATCTGTCATCACGCCTTTGTTTGTAGACACGATTGCGATACCAAGACCGCCCAGAACCTTTGGAAGCTCATCTTTACCAGCGTAAACACGAAGACCCGGCTTAGAAATTCTCTTCAAACCTGTGATAATCTTCTCATTTTTGTCTGCGCCGTACTTTAACGTGATGTGAATCATCTGAATACCATCAACGTCAATCATATCATATTTCTTAATGTAACCTTCCTTCACAAGGATTTCTGCGATAGAAATCTTCATCTTGGAAGCAGGAACATCTACTGTATCATGCTTTGCAGTATTCGCATTACGAATTCTTGTAAGCATATCTGCAATAGGATCGCTCGTCATCATCTTGTTTTACCTCCTTACCAGCTTGCTTTCTTCACGCCTGGAATCTGTCCCTTATATGCTAACTCACGGAAGCAGATTCTGCAAATTCCGTATTTTCTCAAATAAGCATGTGGACGACCACAAATTCTGCAACGACTATACTCTCTTGTAGAGAATTTTGCTTTGCGCTGCTGCTTTACTTTCATAGAAGTCTTAGCCATGAAATTCCCTCCTTATTTCTTGAACGGCATACCGAACTGTGTTAATAATTCACGAGCTTCTTCATCGGTCTCAGCAGTTGTAACAACGATTACATCCATACCTCTAACCTTGTCTACCTTATCGTACTCGATTTCAGGGAAGATTAACTGCTCCTTGATTCCAAGTGCATAGTTACCTCTACCATCAAATGCATTCGGGTTTACACCGCGGAAGTCGCGCACACGAGGTAATGCTAAGTTTACAAGACGATCTAAAAATTCGTACATCTTGTCGCCTCTTAAGGTTACCTTACATCCGATCGCCATTCCCTCTCTTAATTTGAAGTTAGCGATGGAGTTCTTTGCTCTTGTAATAACAGGCTTCTGTCCGGAGATGATCTCCAGCTCAGCCATAGCGGCATCGAGAACTTTAGAATTCTCTTTCGCCTCACCGATACCCATGTTGATAACGATTTTATCTAACTTTGGTACCTGCATAACGTTTTTATAACCAAATTTCTTGGTCATTGCATCAACGATTTCGTTAAGATAAGTCTCTTTTAAGCGAGTCACCGTCTCTGCCTCCTTTCTGATATTAGTCAATCACTTCTCCGGTTGCTTTTGCATAACGAACCTTTTTACCATCTTCAATCTTGAAGCCAACGCGGGAAGCTTTTCCTTTGCTCACGTACATTACGTTAGACACATCGATTGGAGCAGCCTGCTGTACAATACCACCCTGTGGGTTTGCCTGACTTGGCTTTGTATGCTTTGTAACCTGATTGATTCCGTCGATAACAACCTTGCCATCTTTAACCGCTGTTACCTTGCCTTCTCTGCCTTTATCCTTACCAGTGATAACGCGAACGGTATCACCCTTCTTAATCTTGCTTGTTGCCACTCTTGACACCTCCCTTATAATACTTCTGGTGCTAATGAAACGATTTTCATGAACTGCTTGTCTCTTAATTCTCTAGCGACTGGTCCAAAGATACGGGTTCCTCTCGGTGTCTTGTCATCACGAATGATAACTGCAGCGTTCTCATCGAACTTAATGTAAGAACCGTCCGGACGACGAATGCTCTTTACTGTACGAACTACAACTGCTTTAACAACATCACCTTTCTTTACAACACCGCCTGGTGTTGCATCTTTAACAGAAGCAACGATGATGTCACCGATTCCTGCATATCTGCGGGTTGAACCGCCCATAACTCTGATACAAAGAAGTTCTTTAGCACCTGTATTATCAGCTACTCTCAGTCTTGATTCCTGCTGTACCATAATTACCTCCATATTTCCGCAAATTATTTTGCTCTCTCGATTACCTCAACAAGTCTCCATCTCTTGTCCTTGGACAATGGTCTTGTCTCCATAACTCTTACTCTGTCACCAATCTTACATGTATTCTCTTCATCATGAGCCTTTAATTTATAAGTTCTCTTGATGATCTTGCCATAAAGTGGATGCTTTACGTTATCTACTACTGCAACTACGATTGTCTTATCCATCTTATCGCTTACAACCTTACCTACACGAGTCTTTCTAAGATTTCTCTCCACGATCGTGTCCTCCTTTCCAAATTTTGGCTATAGATCTGCAAGTCTTAGTCCTGTGCTGCGAGCACGGTCTGAATTCTTGCGATGTTCTTCTTTACTTCTTTAATTCTGCTTGTGTTATCAAGCTGATTTGTTGCGTTCTGGAATCTGAGATTGAACAATTCCTTTTTAGCGGCAACTAAATCTTCATTTAACTCTGCAGCAGATTTTGTTCTCAAATCTTCCAATAATGCTTTACTCTTCACTGCCCGCACCTCCTTCTAAGTCTGCGCGAGAAACAACTTTACACTTAACCGGCAACTTGTGAGTTGCAAGACGAAGTGCTTCTTTAGCTATTTCTTCGGATACACCGGAAATCTCGAACATTACACGACCCGGCTTAACTACAGCTACCCAGTACTCAAGAGCACCTTTACCTTTACCCATTCGAGTCTCGGCAGGAGTCTTTGTTACCGGTTTATCTGGGAAAATCTTGATCCAAACTTTACCACCACGCTTGATGTAACGTGTCATTGCGATACGGGCTGCCTCGATCTGGTTGGACTTGATCCATGCCGGCTCTAAAGCAACGATACCGAAATCACCGTTTGTGATCTTGTTTCCTCTGAGCGCTTTTCCTGTCATTCTACCACGGAACTGCTTACGATGTTTAACTCTCTTTGGCATTAACATTATTTATCGCTCCCTTCCTTTTTCGAATTTTTCTTGGCTGGAAGTACTTCGCCATTGTATACCCATACCTTTACACCAATTTTACCATAAGTTGTATCAGCCTCTGCGAAACCATAGTCGATATCGGCACGCAGTGTCTGAAGAGGAATTGTACCCTCGCTGTAGAACTCTGTACGAGCCATATCAGCACCGCCCAGACGTCCGGAGCAAGAAGCTTTGATTCCCTTTGCACCAGTCTTGAGTGTTCTGCTCATTGCAGACTTCATAGCACGACGGAAAGAAATACGGTTCTCTAACTGCTGTGCAATATTCTCTGCAACTAACTGTGCATGTTTATCCGGATTCTTGATATCCATGATCTTGATGTCTAATGCAACTTTACGATCAAGAACTTTCAAAAGCTCTTTCTTTAAGTTCTCGATTTCAGCGCCGCCCTTACCAATTACAAATCCAGGCTTTGCTGTATGAATAATAACTCTTACCTTGTCAGTCGGTCTCTCAATTTCAATCTTTGAGATGCCAGCGCTGTAAAGTTTCTTCTTTACAAACTCTCTGATCTTGTAATCTTCTACAAGATAGTCTGCGAACTTATCCTCTGCAAACCAATTGGAATCCCAATCACTGATCACGCCGACTCTTAAACCATGAGGATTAACTTTCTGTCCCATTTTAATCTCCTTTCATAGACCGTTTTCGGATTAGCGCTCGTTAAGAATGATGGTAATATGACTCATTCTCTTCTCGATGCGGTATGCTCTACCCTGTGCTCTAGGTCTAATTCTCTTCATTGTCGGTCCCTTGTTTGCGAAACACTCTTCAATGTATAAATCTGCTGGATTCATACCATTGTTGTTCTCCGCATTTGCAACTGCGGACTGTAATAATTTCAAAATGACGCTTGACGCATATCTTGGATTATAAGATAAAATACCAATTGCTGTCTCTACATCTTTGCCTCTGATGGCATCTAACACGTAACAAGCCTTCTGTACGGAAATTCTTGCATAAGATAACTTAGCGGAAGGTCTGGTGTCTTTCTGGTTCTCATTTCTCTCTCTCTTAATCTGAGATCTATGTCCCTTTGCCATGATGGAAGCCTCCTTTCAAATATCTGTATCATTGTCTACAGCGTATTGCTGCAATTCGTTATTTGCAGATCTGATATTATTCCCACTCTGCCGGGTGGTTCTTTTTGTAAGCACCGTTTTCTGTCGCAACCGCTTAGTGGCATGCACTGCAGTTGCTAAGAAAACTATTGCTATTTATTATTTGCCCTTCTTCTCGTCTTTGCCATGGCCTCTGTAAGTTCTTGTAGCTACGAACTCACCGAGTTTGTGTCCAACCATATCCTCTGTAACATATACAGGTACATGTCTTCTGCCATCATGTACTGCAAATGTCAATCCTACGAATGATGGGAAAATAGTGGAACGACGAGACCAAGTCTTGATGACCTGTGTATCACCGGATGCTACCTGAGCATCTACCTTCTTAAGAAGGCTCTTGTCAGCGAAAGGTCCTTTCTTTAATGAACGTGCCATTGTATCCTCCATTCTGTCGGCTGTGCCGACTATTCCAACTCTTCATAGAAGTCATGGTGACTTAGCAATTATTTTGCTAATGCCTTACCATCTCTTCTTCTTACGATCATCTTGTTTGACTGTTTATTCTTCTTACGTGTCTTCAAGCCAAGAGCAGGTTTACCCCAAGGAGTGCATGGACCTGGACGACCGATACCTGTCTTACCTTCACCACCACCGTGTGGATGGTCATTAGGGTTCATTACGGAACCACGAACCGTAGGTCTGATACCCATGTTACGCTTACGTCCGGCTTTACCAATGTTTACCAATGCATGCTCACCGTTTCCGATAACACCTACTGTAGCACGGCATACGATAGGAACCATTCTCATCTCACCAGATGGAAGACGAAGTGTTGCATACTTTCCTTCTTTAGCCATGAGCTGTGCGCTGTTACCAGCGGAACGAACCATCTGTCCACCCTTACCAGGATGAAGCTCGATGTTGTGGATCTGTGTACCAACCGGGATATTTTCCAGTGGCAAGCAGTTACCAACTGCAATCTCAGCCTCAGGGCCGTTCATGATCTTCTGACCAACCTTAAGTCCCTCTGGAGCTAAGATGTATCTCTTCTCACCATCAGCATAAGCAACTAATGCGATATTTGCTGTTCTGTTTGGATCATACTCAACAGTCTTAACGATTGCCGGGATACCATCCTTATTTCTCTTAAAATCGATGATTCTGTATTTTCTTCTAGAACCACCACCACGATGTCTTACTGTGATCTTACCCTGTGCATTACGTCCAGCGTTCTTCTTAAGAGACACTGTCAAAGACTTCTCAGGCTTTGTAGCAGTCAACTCTGTCTTATCAAGAACGGACATCTGTCTTCTAGACGGGGTATATGGGTTAAATGTCTTAATTCCCATTTTTGTTCTCCTTTCTCATATCCTTTATCAATATGACCTGTAAGATAGGTTTTCCTTACAGGATTTACACGATTTGATTTTACAGACCCTCGAAGATCTCGATGTCTTTAGAGTCCTCAGTCAGCTTAACGATTGCTTTCTTAGTCTTAGCAGTCTTGCCGGCTGTTCTACCACGACGACGTGTCTTACCGTCAAGGTTCATTGTGTTTACCTTAGCAACCTTAGCTCCCTCAAAAAGCTTCTCAACAGCTTCTTTAATCTGGCTCTTTGTTGCCTCAGGGTGTACTGCGAATGTGTACTTCTTCTCTTCCATAGCTGTCATAGATTTCTCTGTGATGATCGGCTTCTGGATAATATCATAATACTTCAAATCTGCCATTATGCGTACACCTCCTCAATCTTAGATACAGCCGCTTTTGTAATGATGACTGTCTCATATTTCAAAATATCGTATACGTTGATCGCATTTACTGCTACAGCACGTACACCTGCAATATTCTTCGCAGACTTTGCTACGTTCTCGTTGTCACCGTCTAATACAACCAATGCTTTCTTTACTTTCAGAGCATCCAAAACGCTAACCATTTTCTTTGTTTTGATCTCATCAAACTTAAGAGAATCAAGTACAACGAATTTCTCTTCGTTTACTCTAGAGGTCAGTGCAGACTTAATTGCACCAGCCTTCTCCTTTCTGTTCATCTTGAAGGAGTAATCTCTTGGCGTTGGAGCAAATACAATTCCACCGCCTGTCCACTGTGGAGCGCGGATAGATCCCTGTCTTGCATGACCAGTTCCTTTCTGTCTCCAAGGTTTTCTTCCACCGCCACTTACTTCAGAACGGGTTTTAGCCTTCTGTGTACCCTGACGCTTATTTGCAAGCTGTAATACAACAGCCATATGCATTAAATGCTCATTAACCTCAACAGCGAATACGTTGTCGTTTAAGTCCATCTTCTCAACTTCGCTGCCTTCCATATTATAAACAGATACGTTAGCCATCTGTGTGTTCCTCCTTTCCAAAAGAATTATTTCGTCTTAACGCTTTCCTTAATTACTACACAAGCCTTCTTTGGTCCCGGAACAGCGCCCTTAACAAGGATCAGATTCTGATCTGCGTCAACTCTGACGATCTCAAGATTCTGGATTGTTCTCTGTACGCCACCCATCTGACCAGGCATCTTCTTGCCTTTGAATACACGGCTAGGATCAGAACAAGCACCGTTAGAACCAGCATGTCTGTGGAACTTAGAACCATGTCCCATAGGTCCTCTGTGCAGTCCGTGTCTCTTGATTGCGCCCTGGAAACCTTTACCCTTTGTTGTTCCGGTTGCATCGATCTTGTCACCTGCTTCAAAGATGTCAGCTTTAATTTCCTGACCAAGTGTGTACTCTTCTGCGTTCTCAAACTTGAATTCTTTCAGATATCTCTTACCGGATACACCTGCTTTTGCAAAATGTCCCTGTAATGGCTTGTTTACGCCGTGAGTTCTCTTGACCTCTTTCTTGCCTGTAGCATCCTTCGTGATAACTTTGTCTTTCTTATCAACAAATCCTACCTGCACTGCACTGTACCCATCATTATCAACTGTCTTTACCTGTGTAACATAGCAAGGACCAGCCTGAAGTACAGTAACCGGAGTTAATACTCCGTTCTCGTTGAAGATCTGTGTCATTCCGACCTTCGTAGCTAAAATAGCTTTCTTCATAATGTTGCACCTCCTGTCAATCTACAGCGGAATGCATCACCAAGCAATCGCTTCGCCTGCATTCATCCTAGATGGTCTATAAGTTGGAAGTTTGTAAACCAAAAACTTAATGACGCTCCAAGGCATCACCTCTTTGCTGTCGTCTTTATATAAACCCTAAGGATCTTACTATTTCATAAAGAGAAATTATTTCTCTTTCATGACCAATTTAACTGCTACGCCAGATGGCATTTCCATCTTTGTCAGCGCCTCAACCGTCTTCTGGGTTGGAGCAATAACGTCAATCAGTCTCTTATGAGTTCTCTGCTCGAACTGCTCTCTGGAATCTTTGTACTTATGAACGGCACGAAGAATTGTTACTACTTCCTTCTTAGTTGGAAGAGGTACCGGACCGCTAACCTTAGCTCCTGTCTTCTTTACCGTATCAATAATTTTACCAGCTGCATGATCGATCTGATTGTGGTCATACGCCTTAAGTGTAATTCTCATTACCTTTGTTGCCATAAAAAAAGCCGCCTCCTTTTCGCACTTTCACGGACATTACTGATCTTGGCTCTTCGCCATGCCCGCCTGTTTCAGCGCAACAAGTGGTGACTGTACACTCATCCGGGTGTGTCCTGTCGGTTTACAAATTATACAGAACTCTTCCCGTGTTTTCCGGGCATATTCTTACAAATATGCTCTACAGAATATTGGATTTTCGTACAGTGACTTGTCGCCAATTCTCAACTTGACATTCGCTCCACGGAAAACCTCTTATCCGTTACCAGGTAAGAGCAACCTCACGCTTCTACGCTATCATGTCACAGCATTTATTACTATACTATATTTTTCAAGGGTTTGCAAGCATTTTTTTACATTTTTTTAATTTTTTCTCAAGCACAGTTTCAAGCGAAACAAAATGCTCTGTTGCAGACATTTTGAAAGGCAGAGAATCTTTTCAATTTGTGTTTCTTCTTATTATAATATAGAAAAAAACCGATCTGTGAGAGACCCGGCTTTACGGTCGACGTTACCTTTGGCGTTTCGGTCGGTTTCACAATCAGTGTGCCCCACTCAATTCCATCGATCGTAAATGTCACTTCAAGCTTCCTCTGCTGCCCCTTCCTTTGTTCCCTGAATGTTGCCTGTAAGTCCCAATACCATTGCAACCGCCAGAAACATCGACAAAATCTTTTTTGTCTGTTTTTTCATTTCACTTTGCGCATATGAACATGTCAAAAGCACTCAATATAAATATAAATCGTGATTTTAAAAAAGCACCGCCCCGGCAGCAAGCATTCAGCTCACTACCAGGGCGGTTATGTTAGTTTGATTGCGTGCAATCCTCATCACACTTCGGAAGTCTCCTCCTCATCAGCAGACTCCTCCATAAACCTCTCATATCGTTCTAAAACAATCGCCTGAAAACGCTCACGCGTTTCCCGGTTGATTGGATGCGCTACATCGCGAAATTCTCCATCGCCAGATCGACGGCTCGGCATGGCAATAAACAATCCTTTCTCACCTTCAATGACTTTAATGTCATGTACAACAAATTCATTGTCCAAAGTGATCGATACCACGGCCCGCATCTTACCTTCTTTCGTAATCTTGCGTATCCTAACATCTGTTATCTGCACTCCCTGTAACCTCCTTTGGTTATTTTTCTGTGCATCATCACATCTTTACTATTCCCCTATTTCTTGAAAAGAATTCCCCTTTCTACAGTGCGTATCTCTCATTCTTCTCAACTACAATGCGAATCTTACCATCCTCTGATGTATAATTTGTATTGGCACGAATCGTATCTCTGCTTTCAACGATGCAATTCTCAATATGTGTATTATCACCAATGTAAACATCATTAAGGATGATCGAATTTTTGATGGTGCAATTATTTCCAATATATACTTCCTTGAACAAAATGGAATTTTCAACAGTTCCATTAATGATACATCCACTGGAAACCAAACTGTTCTTCACATTTGATCCGACATTATATTTAGCCGGAGGAAGATCCTCAACTTTCGAATAAATGTCCGGATATTGACGGAAGAAATAATCCCTAATATCTTTGTTCAGGAAATCCATATTCGTGTTGTAATAAGAATCTACCGAAGAAATGTTGCTCCAGTAGGAATCCATTGGATATGCATATATCTTCTTTACATTCTTATAACGGATCAATATATCCTTTACAAAGTCATAACGTTCTTCCTGCATAGATTTCTCGATCAGCTCGATCAACATACGACGACGCACAATATATACACCGGTCGAAACAGTGGACGTTTCGGCATTGATCGGTTTCTCCTCAAAATCCGTGATCCTGCCGTCACCGTCAACACGGAGCACACCAAAGCGGCTTGGATCATCTTTGTCGGTTACATCTGCAGTTACAACAGTAAAATCTGCTTTTTTTGCAATATGGAACTCCAACACTTTATTGTAATCCAGCTTATATACGCCATCGCCCGAAGCGATCACAACGTATGGCTCATGGCTGTTCTTCAGGAAACTCAGGTTCTGTGCCATCGCATCCAGCGTTCCACGATACCAGTAACTATTTTCCGGCGTCGTTGTCGGCGTGAATACATACAGACCGCCCTGCTTTCTTCCGAAATCCCACCATTTTGAAGAATTCAAATGTTCATTCAGCGACTTTGCATTATATTGCGTAAAAACCGCAACTTTCTGAATGTGAGAGTTACTCATGTTGCTCAGTACAAAATCTATGCTGCGAAACCCTCCCGCGATCGGCATCGCTGCCGTTGCACGTTTATTGGACAATTCACGCATTCTGCTATTATTACCACCTGCTAATACTATTCCAATCGCTCTCATTATCTGTCACCTACCTTAATCAAAGTTTCACCGCCTGCAAGAACTCCGTCCGGATAATCTGATGGTTCCGTAACGCCTTTGATCGCCGTATTTTTGCCGATCTGTACGCCATCCGGAATCACACTGTCTTCGCCAATGGTTACAAGGCCAAATGCATACACATCCGGTTTAACCTTATTTGGCAGCTCCTCTCCGACACCAAGCTTACAATCTTTGCCAACAGTTACATTCTCGGCGATAATCGACTTATCGACTACCGTTCCTGCTTTGATCGTAGTAGAACTCATAATGATAGAATCCCGCACAATCGCGCCCGGCTCGATCGTAACACCCGAACCGATAACAGAGCTATGTACTTCTCCATATATCTCTGATGCTTCACCAATGATCGCCTTATCAACGATAGCATCCTCTGCGATATACTGCGGCGGAATACGATCACTCTTCGTATAGATCTTCCAAAATTCTTCATATAAATTAAAGACTGGAATGAGATCGATCAACTCCATGTTTGACTCCCAATATGAGCCAAGTGTTCCAACATCTTTCCAATAGCCATTGTACTCGTATGCAAAAATACGATCACCTTTCTCATGGCAATATGGAATAATGTGTTTACCAAAGTCACAAGCCGGCTGATCCTTTAACTTGATCAACGCTTCACGAAGCACCGGCCAAGAGAAAATATAGATACCCATCGAAGCAAGGTTGCTGCGAGGATGCTCCGGTTTCTCCTCAAATTCCTGAATCTGCTTATTCTCATCTGTGA
Source organism: Clostridium sp. OM05-6BH (assembly GCF_003481635.1). Lineage (NCBI taxonomy): Bacteria > Bacillati > Bacillota > Clostridia > Eubacteriales > Clostridiaceae > Clostridium > Clostridium sp. OM05-6BH. Next base: position 180,505 of record NZ_QULH01000003.1, read on the forward strand.
TAACAACGCCAAAACGACTAGCCTCTTCCATCGGAACCGGAATCGTTGCAAGCGTTACATCTGCCTTGTTTGCTTTGTGGAAATCAAGCATCACTTCATAATCCATTTTGTAAATATGGTCGCCACCCAAAATCAGCACATAGTCCGGGTTGTAATATTCCATATATCGCAAATTCTGATATATAGCATTCGCTGTACCTGTATACCACTCACTACTGGTACTCTTCTCATATGGTGGCAAAATAGAAACGCCACCTACATTACGATCCAAATCCCACGGAATACCAATTCCAATGTGTGTGTTCAGGCGTAGCGGCTGGTACTGTGTCAGCACGCCGACTGTATCTACTCCCGAATTAATGCAATTGCTCAATGGAAAATCGATAATACGGTACTTCCCACCAAACGCTACCGCTGGTTTAGCAACATCAGCAGTCAGAACCCCCAACCTGGATCCCTGTCCACCTGCCAGTAACATTGCTATCATTTCTTTCTTAATCACGCAATCACCCCTTACTATGTATTTCTTAATGATTTAAGTATATCACAACCACTGTAAAATGTGAACAAATTTCATAAATTTTCTTTTGAAAATTGATATTTTTTATACATTTCATACAATTTTTTGCATAAAAAACCCTTATTTGACGAGTTTTTTACATTGTCCACCAGCTTTGTTCCAATTTTTAACAAATTATTTCTAAACTGTAAACACTATTTAATTTGCTTTTTTGCATTTGTGTTCTATAATAATAGAAAAGACTGACACAAGGATTGGTTCGCTGGAGCACATTTCTTGCAGGCAGGCCAATTTTACAAAATATGCCGCCCCACTTTTGGACGGCTTTTATATGGAGGGAATTATGTATCAAATTCAATTAACCAAACCATGTACTGCATATTTTATAGGCATCGGAGGCATCAGCATGAGCGGTTTTGCTGAGCTGTTACACGATGCCGGCTTTACCGTAAAGGGCTCCGACGCAAACCGCAGCAAAATTACAGAGCATTTACAATCCTTAGGAGTGGAAGTATTGTATGGTCAAAAAAGCAATAACATTACTTCCGACATTGACTTTGTCGTATACACTGCCGCTATTCATCCGGACAATCCCGAATTTCGCGCTGCCAAAGAGATGGGACTTCCTATGATGGAGCGCGCCGAAATGGTTGGACAGGTTATGAAAAATTATACGAATGCCATTGGCGTTTCCGGTACACACGGCAAAACAACAACAACTTCTATGCTGACCCATATTTTCTTGGCAGCTAAGAAAGATCCAACAATCTCCGTTGGCGGTATCTTGGATGCGATCCACGGCAATATCCGTGTCGGCCATTCCGAGAATTTCATCACCGAAGCCTGCGAATACACCAATAGCTTTCTGAAATTCCATCCAACGGCAGGTATTATTTTGAATATTGATGCAGATCACCTAGACTTTTTTAAGGACCTGGATGACATTCGCCACTCTTTTCACCGCTTTGCAAAGCTCTTGCCAAATGACGGTGTACTGATCATCAACTCCGATATCGAAAAGCTTGATGCGATCACAAACGATCTAGACTGCCGGATCATTACATTCGGCTTGGAAAATCCTGCAGATTACGAAGCAAAGGATATTACATTCGGCGAAGATGGCTGCGGTTCTTTTGAATTAGTTCGATTCGGCAAAGAAACCGGCATCCGCGTTCGTTTGTCAGTAATCGGAAGACACAACGTAGCCAACGCTTTATCAGCCATCGCCACTGCAGAATATTATGATATTCCTATGGAGACGATCCAAGAGGGACTCCTCGCCTTCCACGGCACGGAACGTCGTTTCGAACAAAAAGGATCGTTCCACGGAGTCACCGTGGTCGATGATTATGCGCATCATCCTACGGAGATCAAAGCAACGCTGCAGGCTGCTGCCAAGTTTCCACATAAGCGTCTTTGGTGCGTATTCCAGCCACATACATACAGCCGTACCCGAGCATTGCTGCATGAATTTGCAGAGGCGCTATCCCTCGCAGATAATGTTGTGCTTGCAGACATATATGCCGCCAGAGAGGCTGATCCCGGTGATATTTCTTCTAAAACTCTACAGGAAGAAATGAAGAAATTAGGCAAAGATGCTTATTACTTCCCGGATTTTGAACAGATCAAAAAATTTTTATTGGAAAATTGTATCGACGGTGACTTGTTAATAACTATGGGTGCCGGAAATATAGTAACTGTTGGCGAAGACCTGGTCAAAGAATAGTTATCCACATTATCCACAATGTGACTGTGCATATCTCTGCACAATCCGTTGTGGATATTTTTTACACAATTAACAGCAGATAAATGCTGAAAATCCGCAATCTTGATCATTTTGATACGAGTTATCCACATTATCCACAATTTAGTCCACAGCTTGAATGTGTATTTGTGTGCTATTTTCTTTCCAAAGAAACTGTGTTAAAATACAATTCGCACGGAAATATAACGTGTAATTTACTTTACATATACGGAGGCTGCAATGGATCATATATTACTTTGTACTAACCATATACCGCCGATCACAACGATATATAACAGCTTTATTGAAGATTATATGCCAGCTGCCAACGGCAGTTACGTTAAGGTGTATCTCTACATTGCGAAATGTCTGCAGGCAAAGGAAAGTAATTTTTCCATTTCCTCTCTTGCGGATCAATTAGAAAATACAGAAAAAGATATTTTGCGGGCGTTAATGTACTGGGAGAAAAAGGGGCTTATGTCCTTAAGCCGCGACAAAGCAACCGGAGAGATTTTAGGACTCGAAATGCTGATCCCCTTTGCGGAACGTGATTTCGACACTTATGAAAACACCGCAAAAGAATCTGCTGCATCGCTAGGCGTAGATTCTGATCTCTCAGAAACCGGTGCGCTCGATAGACGCAATTCTGATTTCTCAGAAACCGGTGCGCTCGATAGACGCAATTCTGATCTCTCAGAAACCGGTGCGCTCGATAGACGCAATTCTGATTTCTCAGAAACCGGTGTGCTCGATAGACGCAATTCTGATTTCTCAGAAACCGACGCAGCGAATACACCAACTTATGAATCATCCGGAACCGACGCTCCTTCTAATGTCAATTCCGATGTTCATAGAGCAAGCAATTCCGCGCAGGAGAAGAATTCCTCTGCCGTGAAACCAATTCAAGTTTCTCCGGAACAGATTCAAGAATTGTCCGCCAACGAGGATTTCGTATGGGTATGCAATGTTGTCGAAAGCTACCTTGAACGCCCAATGAAACCAACCGAAATACAGCTTATTACCTATTTGTATGGTACACTGCATTTTTCCAGAGAACTGATCCTGCATCTCTACGACTACTGCATTTCTATGGGAAAGACCGCCTGCAATTACATTCAGACAGTCGCCCTGTCATGGCACGAGCAGGGGATCAAAACGCCGGAACAGGCACAGAATGCTTCTGTACGATATCTGGCTTCCTACAATGCTGTTTCCAAGGCTTTAGGACTTGGTCGCGGTCTTGCAGAAATCGAAAAAAAATATGTGGATCATTGGCAAAATGACTGGAATATGGATCTTAGTGTGATCTTAGAGGCCTGCAACCGCACTGTGCTTAAGCTGCACCACGCAGACTTCAAATACACCGAAGGGATTTTATCTCATTGGAATGAGCAAAATGTTCGCACATTACAAGGTGTAGAACAATCAGACCTGCACTATGCACAGACCAAAGAACAAAAAGAAAAGAAGAAACCTTCCACATCCGGTAAACAACCACCGCGCAATCAATTCCAAAATTTCAAGCAACGGGATGTCAGCAGCGAGGAATTACAGGAATTGGAGCGCAAATTACTTATGCAATAGTACGATCTGATGACAGACCGCAGCACATACCATCACGCAGCAACCAGGAGGAGACGCCATGGGAATATCCAACACACAATATCGCGATATCATGTTTCAATATGATCAGACGCGAATGAACAATCAGCGCATACTGGATAAGCGGTACGAAACACTTTTTGCTGAAATTCCGGAATTAGAACAGATCCAACACGATATTATGGACTTATCACTGACGCAGGCGCGCAAAGAATTGTTTCAGACCGAACCGGACCCAAAGAGCGAAGCTGAATACAGCGCAAAACGCGAAGCATTGCTGTCCCGCAAAAAGGCGCTGCTGTTACATCACGGCTATCCGGAAGATTATCTGCAAAGCATTTATACCTGTCCGGACTGCAAAGACACCGGCTATCAGAACAACGAACCTTGTCACTGCCTTAAAAACGCTGAGATCAAGGCTCTTTATGAAAGTTCAAATCTTATGGACATTCTGAATCATGAGAATTTTGACACCTTTGATGATAGTTACTACGATGACACCATCGTCAATGAAAATCTTTCTCTAACAGCCCGCCAAAATATTCGCAAGGTAAAAACGGTCTGTCTAGACTATATCAAGCACTTTGATGATTCCTATGACAACCTGATATTCTATGGTTCTACAGGCGTCGGCAAAACCTTTCTGACACACTGTATCGCCAAGAAACTTTTGGATACATCTCACACGGTGCTTTACTTGACTTCATTGCAGCTTTTTGATATTTTAGAGAGGAATAAGTTCCGTCATGAGGATATTTCCACTTCAAACGAACAAATTGCATATATGCTGCAAAGTGATTTGCTCATTATAGATGATCTGGGGGCAGAACTGGTCAATGGCTTTACGTCTTCTCAGCTGTATTATTTTATTGAGGAGCGCCATATCAACCGTAAGTCAACCATCATCTCGACCAATTTATCGTTTCAGGAATTACGTGACCGATACAGCGAGCGTATTTTCTCACGTTTTATCGGTTTTTATCATTTCTTTTTAATAATTGGAGATGATATACGTCAGAAGGCTAGATTAACTGCCAAATAACATGATAACAATTATATAAATTCATACGGAGGACATTTTACTATGAAACGACATGACAAGTTAGCAGACACACTTCCTGTTGGTACCCTTGGTATCTTGGCGCTGGAGAGCAGCCATGACATGGGCAAACGAGTGAACGATTATATCGTTGACTGGCGAAAGGACCGCGCTGCACAAAATGCTACCGCATCTACCTTTGCAGGATACAACCGTGATTCTTTCTTGATTGATTCCGCCTGCCCGCGTTTTGGTTCCGGCGAAGCGAAAGGTATTATCAATGAATCCGTGCGTGGAGATGATTTGTATTTATTAGTTGATGTCTGCAATTACAGCTTAACTTATACCGTTTGTGGACACACAAATCACATGTCGCCGGATGATCATTACCAGGATCTTAAGCGTATCATCGCTGCAGTTGGCGGCAAGGCACGCCGCATCACTGTGATTATGCCTTTCTTATATGAAAGCAGACAACACCGCCGCAGCGCACGTGAATCCTTAGACTGCGCAATGGCATTGCACGAATTAACACAAATGGGCGTTGAAAGTATTATCACCTTTGATGCACATGATCCTCGCGTTCAAAACGCAATTCCTTTGAATAGTTTCGAAACCGTTCAGCCTACGTATCAATTCATCAAAGCACTTCTGAAGAACGTGCCGGACCTTAAGGTTGATGCAGATCATTTGATGGTGATCAGCCCGGATGAAGGTGCTATGGGACGTGCTGTATATTACGCAAACGTTCTTGGTATCGATATGGGTATGTTTTATAAACGTCGCGATTACAGCCGCATTGTTGACGGACGCAATCCGATCATTGCCCATGAGTTCCTCGGCTCTGACCTGCAGGGCAAAGATGTTATCATCGTCGATGATATGATTTCCTCGGGCGAAAGCATGATCGATGTTGCAACACAGTTAAAGCAGCGCAAAGCAAATCGTATTTTTGTTGCTGCAACGTTTGGTCTGTTTACAAACGGCATGTCCAAATTTGATGAAGCACATGAAAAAGGCTTGATCGATAAGGTTCTCACAACAAACCTTGTATATCAGCCGGAAGAAGTTTTGTCTAGAGACTATTATGTCAGCGTAGACATGAGCAAGTATATCGCCTTATTGATCGACACCTTAAATCACGATCAATCCATTAGCGGTTTATTAAACCCTGCAGAACGTATTAATGCCATTTTGGAAAAATATGGACAGCGCTAATTAAAGCATAAAATCGAGAAAAGCAACAACAAATTTCCTTAAAACGCTTAGACCGCAAGGTTTGAGCGTTTTTTTACAAATCGTTTTGAAAATTAAGATTTTTTTTAGAATATGGACAAATTCTGTCCACATTTGCATGCTATTATGTATACATAGAAATCAAAGAGAACAGATTTCAAGAAAAGCAGTGAAATCAAAAGAAGCATTTGATTTCTACCAAACTAGCCGACTGACTTATGTTTGAGATAGATTCTTTTTCATTTTTTTCATTGGGCCTGTGGTAGCTCCCTCTGCCACAGGCCGACTCCTTTTTAAACCCCAGATCATTCTAAAGTAATTCGAGCGAGACACCTTAAATCAAGTGCATCGCTGCCATTTCTCTCTTTAAGATCTCCTTGTTAGCATCTTCCATCTCTGTCAAAGGCGCGCGTAATGAACCAACGTTTTTACCCATCATATTCATAGCAGCTTTTACCGGGATCGGATTTACTTCACAGAACAATGCATCACATAACGGAAGTGCATCAAGCTGCATCTTGGCACTCTGCTTCACATTTCCATTTAAATAATTCATAACCATCTCATGTGTATACTTCGGTGCGACATTTGACAACACAGAAATCACGCCTTTTGCTCCCAAAGAAAGCATCGGAATTGTCTGATCATCATTTCCGGAATACAGATCCACATTACCATCACACAGATGCAGAATTTGCGCTACAGTGCTGATGTTACCGGAAGCTTCTTTCACACCTGCAATATTGTCTACATCTTTAATAAGTGTAGCGATGGTCTGTGGTGTCATTCCGCAACCGGTACGGCTTGGTACATTGTATAAAATGATCGGTGCCGTGATCTCTGACGCAATCTTTTTATAATGTGCAATCAAACCATTCTGCGTTGCCTTATTATAATACGGAGTTACAACAAGCACACCCTCTGCTCCTGCCTCAGAAGCTTCTTTGCTAAGCTGTACTGCTGTTGCCGTGCAGTTAGAACCGGTGCCGGCAATGACCGGAATACGGTGATTTACACGCTCAATCGCAAAACGAATCACATTTGCATGCTCTTCTTCAGATAAAGTTGCAGACTCTCCGGTCGTTCCACAAATAATAATCGCATCCGTTCCCTCTGCAATCTGCCACTCCAAAATCTCATCTAGTTTGTCGTAGTTTACCTCCAAGTTCTCTTTCATTGGTGTGACCAAAGCCACGCCTGCTCCTGTAAAAATTGACATAATTTCCTCCATTCCGCTTTCGCTATTCCCAAATCGGGGTTCTGATTTTTAGATATTGGTTGTCGTTTGAGCATTTTCCCACCCATGCACTCACAGTTACCTTTTGCAAATGCCATTTTACGGGAAATTCGAGTTACCCAGCTATTCAAAAAGAGGTGATACACAGGATGTATCACCTCTTTGAAGTATCTCTTCAAACCGATAGCTCTCCATCCTCTTGATGACAGTCATGTCGTTATTCACGCCATGCCCAAGAAATCTTGCTGCAGGACAAGCCTTCTTTCGGCACTGTTCCCTTTCTGATCTCATCTACTGCGCCTGACGCATCCGAAATCCTACTCATGAAGAGTGCGACCTCTATCTTTTTTATATATATGAGAATATCACTATCCTCTGCTTCTGTCAACGCCAACTTATGCTTTGCTTTATGAGCGTTATGCCATCAGCGCCAACTTATGTTCTTCAACAGTATACCAAGCCAAAAACCTCATGCTCCTTATTTATCCCACTGAGCAATAATTTCCTGTACCGCTGCCAAAAAACGATCCATTTCCGCATCCGTTCCAATGGATATTCGCAGATAATTGTCAATGCGCGGACTGGAAAAATGTCTGACAAAAATGTGCTGCTTGCGCAATTCTTCAAACAAATGTGTAGCCGGAACGGTTTTATGGGTCGCAAAAATGAAATTCGTCATCGAATCTCCAAACGTAAAACCAAGCTCCGTAAGTGCTTGTTTGGTGCGCTCTCGTGTTGCAACAATCTTCGCTGTAGTCTCCTCAAAATAATCCTGATCTGATAACGCAGCAACGCCAAGTGCTACGGATAAACGAGTCATCGGATAACTGTTAAACGAATATCGAACGTCGTTCATTGCCTTGATCAATTTCGCATTACCGATTGCATGACCAATACGCATTCCTGCCATAGAGCGAGATTTTGAAAACGTTTGTACTACCACAACATTTTCATACTCGTCCACCAGCGGAAGTGCTGTATAACCGCTAAAATCTGCATATGCCTCATCAATTATAACAACAACATTCGGATTAGCTTCGATGATTGCGCGCAAAAACTCCTCACTCTGACGAATACCCGTCGGTGCATTTGGATTGGCTATCACGATACCGCCATTTTCGCACTGATAATCTTCCAATCGAAGTGCAAAGGCATCGTCCAAAGCCGGACGCTCATAAGGAACTTGAAATAATTCTGCCCATACATCATAGAACGAATATGTAATATCCGGGAACAAAATCGGTTTACCCGAATTAAAAAATGTCAAAAACGCAATAGCAAGTACATCATCGGATCCTACTCCTGTATACACCTGATCTGCCTGCACATGATATTTTTCTGCCAGCGCATTGACTAAGTCTGTCGATGCCGGATCCGGATATAATCTCAAGCTGTCGAGTTCAAACTTCTGCAGTGCTTCTGCCACCTTTGGTGATGGCGGATATGGATTTTCGTTAGTATTCAACTTAACCATATCCGGCAAATTAGGCTGTTCGCCCGGAACATACGGCTCTACTTTGCGAAAATTATCTTCCAATCTACTCATGTCGTACCTCTTTTCCGTCTATTTCTGTCGTCCACTTGGAATTGTTACGCTTATTTACTGATAACACTCAGCCAGCTTCTTAAATGCCGGGAGTGAGCGCTCGATCATCGCATGATCCACGCAATAAGCAATCCGCACATAGCCAGGACACATAAATGCACTTCCCGGAACCATTAAAATATGGAACTCTTTTCCTTTGGCAACAAATGCCTTATCATCTTCCTTAGCCTTAACCCAAAGATAAAAAGCCCCTTCCGGTTTAGCACACTCAAAGCCATACTCTGTCAGAGCATTGTAAAGCAGCTTTCGGTTGGCATCATAGGCTGCAACATCCGTTGTCGCATCCAGACATTTTGATACCGCAAGCTGCATCAAAGATGGTGCATTTACAAATCCTAAAATACGATTCGCAACATTTGCTGCACAAATAACATTTTCAAAATCATCCACCTCATCCGGAATCACAAGGTAACCAATACGCTCACCCGGAAGAGACAGAGATTTACTATAAGAATATCCTACAATTGTATTACGATAATACTTCGTCAGATATGGCACTTCTACGCCATCATAAGCAAGCTCACGGTATGGTTCATCTGCAATAAGGTAAATCTGCGTTCCGAACTCTTTTTGCTTCTCCTCCAATACTGCTGCCAATTTCTGAATCGTTTCTTCTGAATATACTACACCGGTAGGATTGTTCGGATTATTGACTATCACTGCTTTCGTCTTTGCCGTGATCTTCTTTGCAAACGTCTCAAGATCGAGCTGAAAAGAAGGTACATCTGCCGGTACAACTACCATTACACCGTCAAAGTTAGCTACATAATTATTATATTCTCCAAAATATGGTGCAAATGCGATTACTTCATCGCCCGGATCTAACAATGTTTTAAGCGCAACATTAAGACCACCTGCAGCACCTACTGTCATAATGATATTATTCTGAGAAAACTTTGTGTCAAAGCGGCGATTTAAGGACTGTGCAATTCTCTCGCGCACTTCCTCGTATCCGGAGTTGTTCATATAACCATGCACGAAATTCGGTGCATCCTCATTCAATGTCTCAATAATGGCTTCTTTAACCTGTTTTGGAGGCTCTACGCTTGGGTTTCCAAGACTGAAATCATAGACGTTCTCTGCGCCAAACTCAACCGCCATCTTCTTCCCTTCCTCAAACATTGCTCTTGTAACCGAGCTTCCCTCAACAAATTTCACCATCTTTTTTGCTATCATATTATGTACCTCTCTATACTTTGATTTTATTACAACGAGAAAATATATACACAATGCCGGTCACCCGGTTTACACATAAAACGTATATCAAAATACCGCCTACGCAAGTATTTCTATGTCTCGCCGCATCTTACTCGCACTTTTTATTATATGCCTACGGATATATTCATGTCAAACAATTCCCGTCATAGAACACAGTAATTCCATATAAATATATTTTTCATTCTAGCGAATAAAGCAGACAGCCCCACTTCACCAAAAGCAAAGCCAGCGCTTTGCTTTGCAAGAATTGCTAAAGCAATTCTTGGCGATGTTGCACTACACAACAGCAGTTTCCTATTAATTAATAAACAAAGGTGCCAAAAAAATTTTGACACCTACTCTTTAAAATATAAAAATGCGCGATCAGGGGTTCGAACCCTGGACACCCTGATTAAGAGTCAGGTGCTCTGCCAACTGAGCTAATCGCGCATATCTGACATATCAATGTCAGCAACTCGTTTAATATATCACACTTTCGCATGGAAAGCAAGTGTTTTTTTTACTTTTCCCACTTTTCCGACTTTTTCAATTCACCCTTTTTGAACAAACATCCCAATAACCTTATCGAGAGCAGCTTCAGATGTGCGCAGGTTGAGTTTCTTACTCTAACTTTCCATACCTCAAATCCTCCACAACCACCTATTGCTTATTATGTCGGCTATAAATAGAATATTTTGCAGTCGACAAACTAAATTGTTCTGTCATCCTAGAACTAAGATAATTGCCGCAGAACGCAACTTTTTTGTGTGATTTCTTATTTTGTTAAGTCTCTGATAAATACATGCCCGAAGGATTGTCTGAGATGTCCTGGTTTAGCAAGGTATCATCCATTTTTGGACGGGACGCTTTCGCTACAATGCACTACGTCACGTTACTTAATGTCTCTAAAATACGAGACATAAGTAACGACGAGCGCAAAGTCCCTTTCAAAAATGATGAATACCTTGCTTCCAGGACTTCGAGTTTCCGAAGGGCATGTAAATCAATCATCAGAGACAACAAAATTTAGAAATCACCAAAAACGAAAATGCGGCAAGGCAATTACTATAGTTCTCGGATGGCAGAAAGCACTCTTCGGTGACTGCAAAATGCAATATAGTCATTGACATAATAAGCAATATGTGGCGAGGACAAGAACTTCCGGTATGGGAAGTTTCAGTTTCTTAATAAAATCTTAAACAAATAGCATGTTGAATTTTAAGATTCATTTCTCTACAATAGAACTATGCAAGATAAATCTTGTAAGGAGGCAATAAATATTACGGAGGGAAACATGTACCAAATATTACTGTGTGACGATGAAAAAGATATCGTTACCGCATTAGAAATCTACTTACGCAACGACGACTATAAAATTTTCAAAGCCTACAATGGCGCAGATGCACTCAAAATTCTAACAGAAGAGGAAATCCATTTGGTTCTTCTGGACATTATGATGCCTCATATGGACGGCATCGCTGCACTCACGAAGTTACGTGAATTTAGCAATGTTCCTGTGATTTTGTTAACCGCCAAAAGCGAAGATATTGACAAAGTGCTCGGTTTAACAGTCGGCGCTGATGATTACATAACAAAACCATTCAATCCCATCGAGCTTCAGGCACGTGTTAAATCACAGCTTCGCCGCTATATGCAGCTTGGCGGCGGCAAAACGCAAAGCGATGTTTATTCTGTTGGCGGTATCGTATTAAATCCAATTACCAAGGAAGTCACGTTAGACTCTGATCCCATTGCGCTGACACGCATCGAATACAATATACTGTTATTTTTGATGCAGCACGTCGGACAATCCTTTACACCACGTGAAATCTACCAAAACGTATGGCACGACAATGCTTATGGTGAAGAAAGCACTGTCGCCGTACACATCCGACACTTACGAGAAAAAATCGAATATAACCCGGCAGAACCACGTTATTTAAAAGCAGTGTGGGGACGCGGTTATAAACTGGATAACAATTAATATTTTGGAAGATCTGCGTCATAACATTACGATACAATGCGATGCAGGAATGAAGTGATCCACTTCAGATTGGAGGAGTATATGAAAACAAATCACCAAATCCAAAAACGGCAGATCGGTGCTATTGCCATTGCGATGATCACCGGCACCGGTCTGATCCTTGGTATTTTATTGTCGCTATTATGCTATCAACTTGGAATGTATAAAGACCAGTCCAAGAAAGAAATCTTGAACAACAAGTACGATCTGTTGACGAAATATTACGAAGCTACCATCATGAGCGAGATCAACAAAAAGAAAGATGAAGATGCCGTTGTCAACCAAAAAAAGATCACCAACTTTAAATACAGCGTATTCGGTGTATGGAATACAGAAATTGATGCTCAGCCATCGTCTGCACATCTGTATCACACTACATTTACCGACACAAAGGCAACACGATCTGTGCCGGATCCAAATCTTGCTACGATCCTGCAAAACAACATCACCACAGATTATGACGGAACAGATGTCGATCTATACCGAAAACACTCTACAACGATAGACCAGATTCAATGCACTACCAATGGACTGTTGTACTATCGAACCAAATCACAATACTATTTTCCGGTCAGGACCGTCGAAATTCCAACCGCCTTCGCTGTGGTTAAGGCTAAAGGAGTAGCAAGTGCCAGAAGTTCATTGACCTTTAAATATTCCAAGCGCCGGAGCTGTTACGTCTGTGTAGACAAAAGCTATGAGAACTTGAATATACGTAATTATATCCATGACGTGAATCCCGTTCGCATCATATTAGATGATATTCCTTATTATACCAAAGATATTGAAATGCGTGATATCAAAAGCGATCGTATGGCAGCCTCTTGGCAGCTTACCGATCCTGTGGTCTATTGGGGTTCCGAGGAAAGTCAGTTTCCTGCATCTGAGTTTTTATCAAAATCAGATGCCGCCATTTATTATCTGGGTGCCTACAACCATCCAAAGACCGTCACACAAAACGGCAGGCAGATTCCATTACAAATGGTTCACGCAACCGTATACTATAGCATACAGGCCGCGGACGAAACACACTTCTATTCCATCAGTTCCAAAGTTTCTACTCCTGTAGACACTTCAAAGCATGACCTGTTTGCTTACACGACCAAGCTTGTTAACACATTATATCCGATCTGCTATGCCATTCCTTTGGTAACGGCATTATTATTGATTGCTTTACTTGGTGCATTATACCAGTGCTGCCACCAGACAATACTGCTAAAGTCATCCGGGAAACCTTCCTTCATGACACGCATTCCCTTATTGGTCTATCTCAGTAGTATGACCTTTATATCGGCTTGGGTTGTCTACTTTATAAGTTTCTTATTGCTGCGCACACTACAGTCCAAGAAATTATTAATGAGCGGAAATCTGCTTCTCGCCGTTGGCGGAATAGTGCTTTTCTTCTTCCTGTTAAGCTCTGTTTTCGTTAATCTGGGTGAACGGCTTGGTACCAAAACGTTCCGCAAATACACAGTATGCCACGGCGTTATGCAGCTGTTACGTCGTATTAAATCCAATCTGACCCACAACTTGAAATGGGCGTCAGAGTTTATCGGCACACATATACATTTAGCAGTGAGGATTGGCGTCGTATGGATCGTACTCACGCTGATCGAACTGTTTGTGATCGGCATAACCGACATGAATACGGATCTTGAAATTATTGCCTTTGCTATTTACAAAGTTGCAGAAGCATTGTTTCTTCTATTCTGTGTGGAACAATTTACCAAACTGACAGATGCGAGCCGCAGTCTCGCCGAAGATGCTCTGTCCACCAAATTGGACACCTCAAAATTGTTTGGACCTTTCCGCCGCCACGCCGAAACACTGAATCGACTGCAGGACGGCATCCAAATAGCAGTGCAGGACAAGATGAAAAGCGAACGTTTTCGAACAGAATTGATCACAAATGTGTCACATGACATAAAAACACCTTTAACTTCTATTATAAATTATGTAGACTTGTTAAAAGCAGATAATCTGTCGGAGGAAGAAAAGGCGCAATACTTAGATGTCCTTGATCGTCAATCCGGCAAGCTAAAAAAGCTGATCGAGAACCTGATCGAGGCCTCCAAAGCATCCACCGGCAATCTAACCGTTTGCCCGGAACCTTGCAACTTAAATATACTGCTGGCACAAACTGCCGGTGAATTTACCGACAAACTAACTCAAGCAGGATTAGAATTGATCATTCGCAAGCAGCAAAGTACCCCTATGATCGATCCAAACGTCGATAGCGCAGAGCTGCCGGATCTTGTCATTACCGCAGACAGTCGACATCTCTGGCGCATATTCGATAATTTAATGGGTAATATATGTAAGTATTCACAACCCGGCACCCGTGTTTATATCGATCTCGCCACAGTCGACCAATGTGCACAGATCACTTTCCGCAACACATCGCAATACCCTCTGGAACAGAGCACCGATGCATTACTGGAGCGTTTCGTACGCGGTGACAGTTCTCGCAGCACACAAGGTAATGGGCTTGGCTTGTCCATTGCTAAAAATCTGGCCGAGTTAATGAATGGTACTCTCGCATTGCACGTTGACGGCGATCTGTTCAAAGTGATCGTTACATTTCCATTGGCCATAGAGGAGGAATACAATTGAGTATAGAAAGCAGATTAAAAACAGTTCGCAGAAATACAGGAAATCATAAATCAGAATCGGCTATGAGCAAAGAAAACCTTAAGAAAAACAAGAAAAACTATTGGTTTTCCATAACCCTCATCGCACTTGCATTATTTTGTGTGGGGGCAGCATTGCTGTACTCGCAAAAGCTTTTGGGCGAAAAACTCTCCACGCCAAAAGCCCCTGTTGCTTCCTGCACAGCACGATACGGCTCTCGTTCCATCTCAAAAGTGCAGTTTCTCAAGCGTGATATGCTGCTCGATAAAGACAAGACATCCATCAATTGGCTCAAAAGCATCCGGGCGGCACAGCGTAAGAAAAACATCAAGCATTTATATGACGAATACAAAAACGTCGGCATTTTTCAGGTGACCGAAGATGTGAAATACAATTCTCTCTTTGCAACGTATAAGTTAAAACTGTTAAAGAACATCAAGTCGACGCATCCTTTGCAAGTCGGCAATACGATCAATGCTTATACTTTCGACAGTCCCTGTTTGGATGCGAATTCCGTTTCTGCCGTCTATAAAAGCAGCAACATTACACCTTTGCTGCGCAAGAATGAATGTTATCTCTTAGTTTACGGCGATCCGGCTGGACCAGGCACACTAAACACTCTGCGCTCACATGGTGCCAAAAACGGCACTTACTACTGTCTGGATTACGGAACACTGTTCGATACCGGTCTGCGCCTTTCCAAAGAGAAAAATCTGACAACGATCAGACCCAAAAAGGTATATGACACCAAAGAGCTGCAATCCTTTGATCTGTTCTGCGGAAGCAAAACCATCCTTAAAGAATGGTATCGCGCGAAAGATGCTGTATTGACTTATTATGTGGGCAAAAACTATGACAAACAATTTTGAATCGGTGATTGTTTATAAAGACTTTTCATTACGCATTTTTATGTTTTTTAGTTTTTTGTAATTTTTTTCAAAAAACGCTTGCATTTCGCAGGTTGCTTTGCTATAATATATTTCGTTGTAAAACAATACGTTTTGCGCGATTAGCTCAGTTGGCAGAGCACCTGACTCTTAATCAGGGTGTCCAGGGTTCGAACCCCTGATCGCGCATGAAAGTCCCAATTTGACAGCACGGACTGTTGGGTAGGGGCTTTTTTGTTGCTCTTTTTAGGCAGATTTCTTTTATAGCACTATGGCTACCATTTTCTTTCGATTTTAATAGTGTCCTTTTAGGTATGTTTCTTTAGCAGCGCCACGCCGTAAGCTTTGATCTGTGCCGGCACAAGACGCAGCAGCCGATTTATCATCCCCGGAACCACAACTGCCTTATCCGCATTTAATCCTTCCCACGCCTCTTTTGCAACGCGCTCCGGCGACATTGCCCAAATTGGCGTCTTAGCTCCTGTTTTTTCAAAGAAATGTGTTCGTGTAGAACCCGGACACAGCGTACACACCTGAACACCCTGTTTTTTTGCTTCCAAGCGGATCGCCTGACTATATTGGTAAAGATAACTCTTCGAAGCATAATAAGACGCCGTATACGGTCCCGGTTGAAATGCACCTACGGATGCTACGTTCAAGATTTTTCCCGAACCACGTTTATACATGTCTCGCAGACAGCATTTACACAACTGCGTCGGTGTTACCACGAGCAATTGAAGCATCTGTTCCTCTTTTTCCATATCCAGCGTATGCGCGGCACCTACCATACCAAAGCCTGCGTTATTGATCAGCACATCAACCTGCCAGCCGTCTTTACCGATCCGATCATACAATCGTCCTGCCGCTCCCTGCACCGCAAGATTCTCTGCGTATATCTCCACTGCTAAATTGGGCTTTACACGCAGCAATAACTCTTTCAAGTGCTGCAAACGCTTCTCACTGGAAGATACCAGCAACAAACGATATTCTTTCTTCGCTAATAACTTTGTAAACGCTAAACCGATCCCTCCGGTAGCACCTGTGATCAATACTGTTTTCTTCATGGTACGTCCTTCCTTTCCTGTTCACACATATCACACGGGATAATATTATTCGCCTGTATTAACACATCCTCCATCCAAAAGCATATATTATAGTAAACCACTCAAACTTCCCATACCTCAAATTCTTCGCAGCCACATATTGCTTATTATGTCAATAACTATATAGCATTTTGCAGCCACCAAAGAGCGATTTCTGCCACCAGAGAACTATAGTAATTGCCTTGCCGCATTTTCGTTTTTAGTGATTTCTAAATTTTGTTGTCTCTGATGATTGATTTACATGCCTTTCGGAAACTTGAAGTCCCGGAAGCAAGGTAATCATCATTTTTGAAAGGGACTTTGCGCTCGTCGTTACTTATGTCTCGTGTTTCAGAGACATTAAGCAACGTGGCGTAGCGCAGTGTAGCGAAAGCGTCCCGTCCAAAAATGGATGATACCTTGCTAAACCGGGACATCTCAGACAATCCTTCAGGCATGTATTCATCAGAGACTTAACAAAATAAGAAATCACGTAAAAACTCTGCGTTCTTCGGCAATTATCTTAGTTCTCTAATGACAGAACAATTTAATATATTGGCTGCAAAATAGTTCATTTATTGCTGACATAATAAGCAATATGTGGTTGTACAATAACTTCCGGTATGGGAAGTTTGAGTAAACCATATAAACTTTTTCGGATCAAACTTTGCAAATAAGGAAGGAGATGTATCTACAATGTGTCTAAAACAATGGATTTCCCGACGTTTTTGCTGCTGTCAGGGTTTTAACCGCCGCATCGTTGCAATGAAAAAATCATGGGATGAAGTTAGCTTTCTCTTGATGACCGCCAGCAAACATTGCGCCTGCAGACGCCGAAAAGGCAAATAGCCCTTCATTGCAGACATTCTATGCAAATACTGTTTTGATTCAGACACATTATACAGAGACGTCAATGTTCCTGTATAGAGAAAAAACGGACCATTTGCATGATCCGTTTTCCATCATTCGTTTATCCTTTTCCCGATAATTCGGGATGTGAATCAACATTAAATTATTTAAGAGTAACCTTAGCACCCTCAGCCTCAAGCTTAGTCTTGATGTCCTCAGCCTCATCCTTAGAAGCGCCTTCTTTAACAACCTTAGGAGCGCCATCAACAACTTCCTTAGCTTCTTTCAAGCCAAGACCAGTTACTTCACGGACAACCTTGATAACCTTAACCTTGTTAGGACCAACCTCTGTCAACTCAACGTCGAACTCGTCCTTCTCAGCACCTGCATCAGCGCCAGCACCTGCTGCTGCAACAACAACGCCTGCTGCTGCGGATACACCAAACTCCTCCTCGCAAGCCTTTACTAAATCATTTAACTCTAAAACAGTCATGCCTTTGATAGCATCAATAAATTCCTGTGTAGTCATTTCGTTTACCTCCATAAAATTTGTAATAATCGTAATTTTGTGAACCAATTGGTTCGTTGTTTCATAAAATTGCGACGCACAATGCGTCATCTGCATTGCATGAATTATGCCTCTGCAGCACCGTCACCCTTCTCAGCGATCTGATTAAGAACACGAGCAAGATTGGTGATAGGGGACTGTAAGGAACCAAGCAACTTGGAAATAAGTTCTTCTCTGGAAGGAATGCTTGCCAAAGACTTGATGCCATCAATGTCATAAAGTGTACCCTCTACAACAGCACCCTTGAACTCTAATGCCTCAGCCTCTTTTGCTACGTTATTTAATACGCGGATCGGAGCTGTTGCATCTTCCTTAGAAATAGCGATTGCAGAAGGTCCATCCAAAAGGTTGTCCAACTGTGCGAAATCTGTTCCCTCGAAAGCACGCTTCATCAGTGTGTTCTTGTAAACTTTGTACTCGCATCCTGCCTCTCTAAGTCCTTTACGAAGCTTTGTGTCCTGCTCTACTGTAAGTCCACGATAATCAACGAGAACAACAGTTGCAGCACCATCAATCTTAGCCTTAATCTCATCAACGATAGGCTGTTTCAACTCTACTTTTGCCATGAGTGTATCTCCTTTCTATGGGTGTGCCCCATTATTTTGTAGGATCATCTCAGATCTGCCGATAACCGGCTCTGGCAAGATCCCTGCACTGCACGCAAAAGTTCTAATAAAAAAACCTCTCTACGTAGAGAGAGGAGTAAAATTATCATATCAGATACTTCATCTTCCTCGGTAGGCGGCTATAATCAGACTTACGCGGAAATCCGCACCTACTGTCTACGGCAGTGAGTTTTACTTTTCGCAAAACCTTTATTACATTAGCACACAATTTCGCAATTGTCAAGCTTTTTTCTATTTTTCCTTTCAATTCACCCTTTTTAAACAAACACCACAATAACGTTATCGAGAGCTGCTTCAGATGTGCGTAGTTTGAGTCTATTTCTAATCGCGCGCCTTGCGGTTAATGTACTCCGTCTTATATTTGGAATACACGATCGTTTGGTCGTGATACAACCCGTAGTACCCGGAAAGCAAATAGCTGACACTGATCGCGATCATAAAAAACGGAATCCCATGATATCCAAAGAGCTCGAAAGCGATCAAAAGCGACGTGATCGGGCAGTTGGTTACACCACAAAATACAGACACCATACCAAGCGCAGCGCAAAGCGACGGCGATAATCCGATCAACTGTCCAAACAAGCAGCCAAACGCCGCACCGACGCAAAAAGATGGCACGATCTCGCCTCCCTTGAATCCCGCCTCCAACGTCAACGCTGTAAAAATGATTTTCCACACAAAAGCAAGCGGAACGACATGTCCGGCAATCGCCCTCTCTATGATCGGCACGCCCGCCCCCATATAATCTGTAGTATGTAACACCATCGTCAACGCCACGATCACCAAGCTGGAAACCACGATCCTTATATATGGATTTTTGAGCTTATCCCGATAAAAATCTCCCAACGAATGCAGCGTCACACAAAAGATCACACTTACCGCCGCACAACAAACAGCGAGCAGAATCACTTTTATGCTTGGCACAATTAAAAAATCCGGTATCTTCTTTATAAGAAATGTATCCGGTCCAATCCCCATATGTCTTGCAAACTTTGACGCAATCAGCGACGCAAAAACGCAGGGAACCAACGCTGCATAATACATAACACCTACGCTGACAACTTCCATCGCAAAGACCACGGCAGCGATCGGAGTCCCAAAAACAGCCGAAAACGCGGCACTCATACCGCACATAACAACAATGCGGCGATCCTTTTCATCAAAGCGAAACCAGCGGCCAAGCTGATTACCAATACTTCCGCCCAACTGCAAAGCTGCACCTTCGCGCCCTGCCGAGCCGCCAAACAAGTGTGTCAGGGTCGTAGAAATAAAGATAAGCGGTGCCATTTTGAACGGCAGCTCCGTTTCCGCATGAATTGTGGAAAGTACCATATTTGTTCCTTTATCATTTTTATAATGAAAAATATGATACAAAAATACAATAACAATACCAACAAGCGGTAATAGCAGGATCATCCATGGGTTTGCTGTCCGAAACTGCGTCACCAATTTCAAACATTCCGCAAACAATGTGCTGAATGCACCGACGACCAATCCTGTGATCGACGAAAATACAGCCCATTTGGCAAATACTTTTAGATTATGATATATTCGGCGAACGTAAAATTTCACCATCGCCATTTGTCGTGATATCGAATTCATTCTCATCCTCCATATTCTCCCGGTCCGGAATGTTACAGCCGGACACCCCCCCGTACTTTCAAACCTTTGGTATTATGCTTCTTTCATTTGCACACACTTTTCTATTATATCTGTATTTTTGATGTTTTGCCAAGTCTAAAACCGATTTTGTATTGACTTTTTCTAATATTATTTTTATAATATCAATAATGATTACTATTTAAGGAGGTGTGCTTATGCAACGTGTTCGGCATAGCAAACAGCGAGATGCTATCAAAGCATATCTGCTCTCAACAACATCACACCCTACCGCAGAAGCCGTCTACGAGCAGTTGCAGAGCGACTTTCCAAACATCAGTCTTGGAACCGTTTATCGCAATCTGAATTTTCTCGTAGATCACGGCGAAGCACTTCGCTTAGACATGGGAGATGGCAACGACCACTTCGACGGCAATGTTATGCCTCACAACCATTTCTTCTGCCGCAAGTGCCACCATGTTTTAGACCTGGAAATGGACGGCATCAATCACATTGACGTGATTGCCAATGCAGGATTTGACGGCATCATCGAGGGACATACGATTTATTTTACCGGGCTTTGCCCAGACTGCGCACAGGCTAAAATGCCGTAAAACATGGTCCAGAAAAGTTTTTGATAATTTTTTTCAAAAAACTGTTGACATTATCAGATCAGATGATATAATGAGTCTTGTAAATGATAATCATTACTATTTAAGAAATTCTTAGATAGTATTTAACAACAAATAACTTGAGATGACAAAGGAATGCATAGCAAGCGAAACCTTTGGATATCTTAAACAACAATTACAAAGAAAAGGAGATTACAATTATGGCAAAATGGGTTTGTACAGTATGTGGTTATATTTATGAGGGAGATCAGGCTCCGGAAGAGTGTCCGGTTTGCCACGTCGGCGCAGACAAGTTCAAGAAAGTAGAGGGCGAGCTTACACTTGCTGCAGAGCATGAGTTCGGAATCTATGACAAAACCGTTAAGAATAATCCTGATATCAGCGATGAAGACAAGAAATTCATCTTCGATCAGTTGAAAGCAAACTTCGATGGTGAGTGCTCCGAGGTTGGTATGTATCTTTGCATGGCACGCATCGCACATCGCGAGGGCTATCCGGAAATCGGACTTTATTGGGAAAAGGCAGCTTACGAAGAGGCTGAGCACGCAGCTAAATTTGCAGAGATGTTAGGATCCGATCTGGAAAGCAACATGACAGCTTCCACCAAGAAGAATCTCGCTTGGAGAGTTGATTGCGAGTTCGGTGCAACAGCAGGTAAAGTTGATCTTGCTACTTGCGCTAAGAAAAATAACTTGGATGCGATCCATGATACCGTTCACGAAATGGCTCGTGACGAGGCTAGACATGGCAAGGCTCTTAAGGGATTGCTTGAGAGATATTTCGGTTAATGCAATCTGAAAAATAACCGTTGAATTTTATAAGATAAGGGGCAAGGATATTTCCTGCCCCTATTTTTATCTTCTGGCGTTACGCTCCCAAAAAACACCGTCTTCATAGCCTTGAATCGATGCATCTGTCTCAGCCATTTCCAGCCGTTTCTGCGCCCATGCCCCATACAACGGATTCTGCTCAATTGCAACAAACTTTCGCCCAAGTTTCTTTGCCACGACAGCCGTTGTGCCTGATCCCGCAAAAGGATCCAAAACAACATCGCCTTTGCTGCTGCTTGCTAACAGCAGCTTTGCCAGCAATTTTTCCGGTTTTTGGGTCGGATGTGCCGTGTTCTCCGGCATAGACCAGTATGGAATCGATATATCATCCCAAAAATTTGACGGACAGGTATTTCGAAAACGCCCCTCGTCCGTTTCCTCCCAATCCTTAGGATTTCCATCTACCCGATACGGAGCCAGAACCCGTTTACGCACTTTCACCTCATCCAAATGAAACGTATAATCTCTGCTCACCGTCGCAAACCAAATATCTTCCATCCCGTTTTTCCAATTGGATTTCGCGCCGCGTCCTTTTTCGCGCTGCCACGTGATCCGATTCTGCACCAAAAAATATTCCTGAAGCACGTCACCTATGATCAAACTTGATCTCCAATCACAACACACATAAATAGACGCTGTCTTTTTGAGCAAAGGAAGAACCTCCCGCACCCATTTTATGGTATATTCCCAATATTCTTCTCTGCCAACCGCATTAAATTTATTGCCATGATAATCTTTTGCCAAATTATAGGGCGGATCCACGATCAGCAGATCCACAAAATTTGGCGGCAATTCTTTCATTACCTGAAATGTATCTCCAATAATATATTGATCATAAAGCGCATCCGGAGTCATAGTGCTGCCGTCCTGCAATACCGTTTTAAGCTGATCGCCGTTTTCTGCCAAAATGCATCGTTCCAAATACTCATGACCTTCCTCTAAAGAGAAATCTATTGTTTTATTTCTGGCTGCCTTTTGTTTCATGGTTCTCCTCCTTTCCCATTGTCCTACCGTATTCCTGTTTTTTACTCATACAGCGAATCCAATGTAAGCAATAAAACATCTTCATCGGCTAACGAGTCATACCAGTCCGTATATCCGGACAACGAAAAAAATATATACTTTGAAACTTTATATTTTGCAGAAATAAGTTTACTCCTTCTAATCAGCGTGTCATATATACCTTTGTCGATCTTTTCATTATTGAATTTACATTCGCCAACGACTGCCTTTTTGTCAACTTCAGATAAAGCAACAACGTCAATATCTGCAGATTGAGCCCGCACTTCTCCATCTTTCTCTGTGATATTTTCTACACCCCACCACGTACCAACAGAAGTAATAAAGCACCCATACTCACCGGTTATTCCTTTCATCAACGTATAATATCTGCACATTTCTTCAAAAATTGATCCCATAAAAGAGTGCAATACCGGCTTAACAACTTTGGTGTAATAAATCTCTCCCTGCCCCATCTCAATGACACTGGTAGCTTTCGGAATAAACTCATACCAAAACTTGAACATATAATCTTTCAAAACATACTGCGTCTTCTTTTTATTTTTTTCATCCGTGATACATTTTTTCTTCTCAATCAACCCCACATTCCTTAATTTTTCTAACGAATACAATACCGTTTGAGCTTTTTCTCCTATCTTTGCTGCAATAATATTAAGTGCATTTTCGCCGGATGCGATCTGCTCAACAATATTATTTACCAATGATATATCTGAAAATTCCTGCGTCAAAAGATTTCTTGTCTCATCATATAAATATCCATCTGTCCTAAAAAAGAGCCTGACGATGTTTTCGTCAATGCTTTTATTGGAATCAATCATAGAAAGATACTTCGCAACACCGCCGGTAATTCCATAGCAGATTGCCTTATCTTCGTTCGAATAATTTGGAACAAATTTTGCTGCGTCCAAATAGTTAAACGCCTCCAATTTAATTTGAGAATTGCGCCTCCCAAACAACGGACTCTTTTCGCTCAACACCTTCTTCTCCATAAAGCTAAGCGCAGACCCGCACAGAATTATTTTTAGATTCTTGTCATTCCACACTGTATCTATATATTTCTGCAGCACAGACAGAAGTGCTTCATCTTTTTCAGCCCAATACGGCAGTTCATCTATTACAAGAACGATTTTTTCATCACCTATATTTTTATCAATAAAATCAAAAACAGCTTCTAATGTTCCAAAACTAATATTCTCCATCCCAGGCATAAACAGTTCCACTACCTGTCTTGAAAACAATTCGAGATTTCTGGTTTTTCCAACTTTTGTAGCTGTATAAAAAATTGTTTTTTTATCTTTGACAAATTCGGCAATAAGCGTAGACTTTCCAATGCGTCTGCGTCCATATATCACCGTCATTCCAATTCCATCTTTATCATAAAACTCTTTTAAAGATGCAAGTTCTCGTTCTCTTCCTATAAACATTGATACCGCCTCCCCCGCGTCATATTTAATTCAAATTTATTTGAACAAAATTGATTTGAATTAAATATATCACAAAAATGTAGGTATATCAATCCTATTTTCCTAATTAGCTTACAAATTGACACACCTTTCTTCCTATGCTATTCTTTTGCCAAATCACGATGCAGCACCGCTGCAAATCACAGAACACAGAAAGGCACATGAAATATGATACATTTTGGAATTATTGGAGCAGGCGACATTGCACGCAAATTTGCAGACGCCGTCAGACAACTGGATAACGCCGAAGTCATTGCGGTTGCCAGCAAATCACTGGATCGCGCACAGGAATGGGCGGCGCGCGAGCATATTCCGTCCTATTACGGAAATTATGCAGAATTACTCGCCAACCCTCGCATCGACGCCGTATACATCGCAACTACCACCAACGCTCACTACGATAACATATTGCAATGTCTGCAAGCCGACAAACATGTTCTCTGCGAAAAATCTTTGGTACGGTCTGCTCACGAGGCGCTTACCGTCTGTAGCCTTGCCAAACAAAAAAACTTGTTTTTGATGGAAGCTATGTGGACACGTTTTTTGCCAAAAACAATAACCGCCAAGCAATGGATCCGGGAGGGTCGTATCGGCAAAGTAAAATTAATGCAGGCAACTATCGGTTGGAAAGCTGATCCTGTCTACAATAAACGACTCTTTGACCCGGCACTCGGCGGTGGTTCTCTATATGATCTCGGCATTTATCCACTCGAGGTGCTGCCTTATCTCGTGGATGAAAAAATACTGGATATGGAGGCTTTTGTTGCAAGACATTCTACAGGTGTAGATGATCTGGTCAGTATGAATCTTCAGCTCGAAAGCTGTATTGCAAATTTACAGTGCTCTTTTACCACCAAAATGCCGGAAGATGCTTACATTTACGGCGAGGACGGATATATTCGCCTTCCTAAAATGCACTTTGGTTCTAGGGCAGAACTGTATAACAGTGCCGATGAGTGCATTGATTCCTTTGACAGCGGTGAAGAAAATGGATTTGTTTATGAAGTGGCAGAGGTCGTTCGCTGCATCGAAAACGAATTATTAGAAAGCCCAATCTGCCCACATCAGATGACGATAGATGCGGCCCGCATCACCTCAGAAGTGCTGCATTTACGCTAATATATAGTCCACAGAAAGGGCGGTGACAACTTGATTCTATATCATGCGCGCAAAGAGATTGTCGAATTTCCAGAAATCCGTAAATCCAAATTTACCAAGGACTTCTCCTGGGGATTCTACTGCACCAATAACTACGATCAGGCAGTGAGATGGGCAAATCGCGGCGAGGGTACTCCCACAATAAACGTCTATCAATATACCCCCAACAACCGTCTTAATATATTATCATTTGAAAAAATGACCGATGAGTGGCTGGATTTTATTGCCACTTGCCGCCAAGGTGGCATCCATGATTATGATATCGTTGAGGGTCCCATGGCAGATGATACAATTTGGAACTATGTAAATGACTATTTATATGGCGATATTTCAAGAGAACAATTTTGGGCTTTAGCACAATTTAAATATCCGACACATCAAATCAGTTTTCATACATTAGCTGCGCTTAATTGCTTAACATTCGAAAGGAGCGAAATTGCTTATGACAACAGTAAAAAAAGATGACCTTTTTTATGTTTGTTCATTAATTGAATTTACCGGACGCAAGACTAAAAACCGCCGAAAAGTTATTGTGAATGCACTTGGCGAACAGGGAATCGCAAAGCAATTGCAGGACGCTCCCGTAAATCATTGCCTTTCGTTCGATCAGGTATCCGAGGAATTGATCAACACATATCATATAAAGGCTGGTGATTTTGATACTATTTCCGGATGTTCGTATAAAATCCCCAGTTTTACTTCTATTGGAAAATTATATTGTTATATGATTCTTGATTGTACAAAAACCGGTCAAGAAATAAAGGAGTTGATTAAAATCTTCAACTCCTTTATCAGCGATGAAATATCAAACTTTAGGACCGGTGTGTATTACGAAAATCCAAGTTATCTAGAGCACTCTTACTTAGAGGGGCATTTTTTGGACTAAGGAATGATAACATAATCTCGTAACTAAATATTGTATATTTTTACTTTATTACCTTTAACATCCCATTCCCCTTTTTCTTCAAAAACTTCTTGTATACCTTATATTGTTTCTTTGGCACTTTGACGGTCAGCTTCTTTGCCGTTCCCTTGAAGGCATTTTTGCCAATGGAACTGCTCTTTAGTTTCGTTGACTTGATCGTGATCTTCTTCAACTTCTTACATCCGGCAAACGCATTTTTACCGATGGATGTAATGTTCTTACCAATCGTTACCTTTTGAAGTTTCGAGCAACCCTTATATGCCTTTGCTGACACTGCGACAACTTTGAAGGTATGACCATCAAGCACTGCGGAAACTGCTATCGTAATGCTCTTGCTCTTCTTGCCGACAGGCTTCACATAAGCAACTGTGCCACCCGATGAAGTGTTGGAAAGGATTTTATAGTAAGCCTTTGTCTTCATGTCTTTGACAAGCTGTCCCTTGCGAAGCTTCTGTGGCACATTTGATACGCCGGATGGCTGCAATTTTGTCCCATTAGGAGCTTTTGACGGTCCGACTGATGGCTTAATCGTTGGACTTACCGTTGGGCTGACCGTTGGCGTTGCAGACGGCTTGTTATCGTTTGAAGCTTTTGTCACCTTGACTTGACATACTGCAGATAACTTTCCGTCTTGACTTTTTGCAACAATATCAGCATTTCCTACGCCCACCGCTTGTACCAATCCCATTTCATCTACCAAAGCAACTTGTTCATTACTACTCTCCCAAGTAACTCCGCTGTCCGTTGTATTGTATGGCTCAAATGCCTCTTGCAGCATATAGCTCTCATTCACCCAAAGCTCTAATGTCTCTTCATTCAAAGTCAGCTTTTCTGCCTCGATCACTTCCGGCTCAAATCCCTCTGCTTCTGCCGGTGCAATGCCATCCCCCTCCTCATTGTTTGGATTGTATAACGCAAGTGCCTGTCTTCTGCCTGCCTCCAAAAAGTTATTATATTTCATATTCGATGATAATGGAATATTTTCATAAGTAAGGCTCTTCACCACTTCATCGTTTTCATATTCCTCAATGTTACAAGTCATTGTTCCATCGTCATTACCGGAATATTCTATGACATAATCATCGTCAGGAAGCAACAGATACTTAGCATCATTATCTACATATGCGGATACATCATCATACCCGGCTACTACCTGATTATTCACAATCTGTGCGCACAGATTACCATCATTATCATACACCAACACATCAACTGGGCAATGGACTTCCACCTTCGTTTTCTTTTCGTTCATGCCTTTTGCCAGAATGATCGTAACATCCTTTACGCTTTTTTTAGCATCTTCTTCCGTGTATCCTGTGGCTGCATACTTCAGACCGGTATACACCATTTCACTGGCAGAACCATACTTGCCGACTACAATTTTTCGGAAAGTTCCCGAAAGAAGCTCATCGGAGATCTCATCAATCCCTTTTCCGTAAATCTTGCTATAACAGCCATGGATCTGCTTCTCCATAATCTTTTTCAAAGAACTCACAAAGCTGTCATAATTTGCATAAGTAATCACGCCTACGCCATTTCCATTTTTCTCACATTTCAGATCTGTTTTGGAAGACTTGACATTAAAGCCTTGTTTCTGGATCTTGTAACTGATGGTTCCAAAGCCTCCATAAGAAACCTGACTGCCATTAAAAGCATAAAAGGTCATATTAGTGGTAAAAACAATCACTATGTCCTTTCCGGTATTTTTGTCCGTTGCCTCAAACTTCAATGTACCGGTATAACTCTTACCTCCCGTAAGCATTCCCTTTGCCTGAGAGATTCCCAGTTTTTCAAACACTTTATCTTCCAAAGCTTCTTTCGATAAATTCGACTTCTTAAGAAGCTGTTTGATCAGTCCGTTTTCACTGTCATCGGTAATGATGCTATTTAGTGCATTTGATGTATAAATCCAGTTGTTTACCTGCGCTGTTACCGCTTTCACCTCGTTATCTGTCAGATATTCACGAAGCTTTGTATCATCAAATGCTGCCTGCGTTCCATTCAAAATCGTGTTGATCTTGTTCATTTCCGGTGTATTCGCGCTGACACTCTGCTTGGTCTGTGCAATCTTCTTTGCCTTGTCCATATTGGCAATGTTGACTGTTTTGTTGACCCGGGTCGTGGCATCATCATTGAGCTGTGCTGTGAACATCGTTGCATTGCTTACATTTTCCGGAATATAGTCATCTTTTAAATATGCCGTCAAGGAAATCGTGTGCGTTTTCCCTAATGCCAGCGATAAATCCGGCTCTTTTTCGTATGAAACATCCTTACTGTCAAAAATTCCATCTTTCAAGTAATACGG
The DNA here is from genome assembly GCF_003481635.1 of Clostridium sp. OM05-6BH. Taxonomy (NCBI): domain Bacteria; kingdom Bacillati; phylum Bacillota; class Clostridia; order Eubacteriales; family Clostridiaceae; genus Clostridium; species Clostridium sp. OM05-6BH. The sequence goes on from NZ_QULH01000003.1 coordinate 209,284, forward strand.
AATTGATCCACTATCTGCAAACTGAGAATCCAGTGTTACCTTTGAAATCTGTACCGCAAGTCCACTGTCTTCTCCTGCTGCCGATAATACCTGTTCCAGCGAATAAGGGTATTTCACATCGCACTTGATCACCAGATTCAGATCAAACTTTTTCTTGGAAAATTTGGAATGTTCATATACAATCTCTGACACCTCCGGCTGGATCTCAATCGTTGGTTTGAGGATATTTTCCGCCGCTGTGATCTGTGTGATCACACCATTCTCCAGCGTCACAGCCACCAGGCGTGTGGTATGATTTGCCAGAAGGTTTATCACATCTTTATCCTCAATTTCGCTGCTGACGGTAATTTCTCTATTATCCAGTGTGGCTGTCCGGTTAGATGTCGTATATCCTCTCAGAGTACCGACAAAACTGCCATTCGTAACGCTTTCTCCCTCAGACGATACCGTACCCGCATAGGACCAAAGATCTGTGTTAGATAAATCTAAATGAAGCACTGGCCGCACTCCCAATTTAGGCCACATATTAGCAACGGCATGACCAGATCCGTCCTCATAAATTCTAGCTGCACCATTTCCCTGGATTGCTGTTCTTAACCACCAAATATCTCGGTAATTACCACCTCGTTTCCATATAGTATACGCAGTATCATGTGTCATCCTTGCATAACTTTCTATATTAAAATTTTCATTAAATCCATAACTTTCTTCACTTATTTCTGCCATCGAAAGCAGATACGCCTTATCTCTAGTATCTTCACCTCCAATTACCCCACCATAATCAGAATCATCTCCATTGCTTACCTTCGTCTGCATAATAGCGTATTTTTCTTTATTCGTAAACGCTGAATCAATAAAATTGTTATTTCTATAATCAATACCAGCTTTATTTGATAATGAATCATAGCCATTTAACCAGCTTCTCAATGTACATTCACTCCATGTCACACTTGCATCTGAGTTGTTATACGGTTCTGCATCTAAACTCTGATCTGCCATCAAAAATGCATCATTTCCATCTACTGATAAAACACGCCATTTTATTGATCCTATTTTAAAGTTATTAGACGCTGGCGTTGGTGAAACTTTTGATGTTGGTGTTGGATCGGGCTGCACTGTTGGTTTAGGTGTAATCACTGGTTCTGGTGTTGGTGTGACATTACCTGCTTCTTTCATCATTATCTTTTTTCCAACAACTTTTTTCGAATGTGCCGTCGGAGTAGCTAATATAATTTTAGCAGACACCGGCTCGGGAGTCACAGTCGGTCTAGCAGTTGGCACCCAATATGGTGATGGTGTTGGTGTATGCGGTGCAACCGGAGTACTAAATGGTGATGGTGTTGGTGTATGCGGTGCAACCGGAGTACTAAATGGTGATGGTGTTGGTGTATGCGGTGCAACCGGAGTACTAAATGGTGGTGCCGTTGGCGTCGGTGTTGCACCTTGCCAGTAATTTCCGAAGTATACGCAGTCCCATGTTGTGACTCCGTTACTATCCGTGGTCGGATTATTTAGTCCATACCCTGCTGCCTGTGCCTGACGGGGCATGGTGATCCCGGTCGGCAGCGACAATACCATCGCCAATGTCATGAGTATGGCGATGGAGCGTTTGAGTGTGTTTGTGTGTTGTTTCATCTTGTGTCTCCTTTCATCATACATCCATGGTTTACCTATAAAATATTTCGCCTATTTCTATACTTAGTAACAGCTAATGCCAGAGAAACTTTTCCCGTCTCCCCGGCATCAACAATTTTACAAACACATTTATTTCTTACTACTTGGTTACCTTCACCGTCTTATTTCCCTTTTTCTTCAGGAACTTCTTATATGCCTTATATTTTTTCTTTGGCACTTTGAAGGTCAGCTTCTTCGCCGTTCCCTTAAAGGCATTTTTGCCAATGGAACCGCTCTTTAACTTCGCCGATTTGATCGTGATCTTCTTCAACTTCTTACATCCAGCAAATGCCTGCTTTCCGATGGAAGTAACGTTCTTTCCGATCGTGATCTTTTTCAGCTTTTTATTGTTCGCAAATGTCTTTGGCGCAATGCTCTTCACTTGGTAAGTCACTCCGTTGACCTTGATCTTATCAGGTACGATAACATTACTTGCATTTTTCTTGAGCACTTTGGTATAGGCTACTGCAGGCTGTTTTTTGTCTGCTGATATGACCTTGTACGAAGCAGTCTTGTCCTTTATTGTTGTGCCGACCGCCGCTGGAGATAATGTAGCTTTGGTATTTGAAGGAGTTGTGCTTGGTGCAGGTGTCATGCCTGAGGAAGCGGTTGGGGTAGGTGTTCCCTTTGTATCCTGTGCAGCACTGGATGTCGGTACAGGTGTCATACTTGAGGATACAGTTGGAATAGGAGACTCGGTTGCGTTTGGCGTCTTGGTTACTTCTGGCGTTTTTGTCGGTTTGCCCGTTGGTTTTATGGTTGGCTTTACCGTTGGTTCTGTATTTATATCATCTTCCTGAGCATACCATCCCTTGTCTATACAAAATATAATTTTGCAGTCTTGATATGCGAATACCGAAGTATAATACTCTCTATCTGGTTGAGTAATGTCAAATATACTATTGCCATCCTCATCAAGCACCTCATATTGCTTCAAGGTATCACTAATTTGTGTCTCACGAACTTCTACTTTTCTCTCTTCTGTTTGTGGATCCTTATTTAATTTGCCATTGTAATAATAATAAATTTCAGATTCGCTTTTCCCATTATTATATTCACATATTTCAAATTCATTTCCATGTCCATAGATATCAAATGAATACAGCATCTGTGACACATCTTGTTTCCATAATAATAAATACTTTGTATTTCCTCGCTCGCTATCACTCACTGTGTGGTCTATATACTCCTCGTCATCAGGTGTTAATTTTTTTGCTATTACATAATAGTCCTCTCCTATATTATTCTCATAATTAAACTGAAGGTCTACATAATTTCTAAAATCACCTTTAGAATCCTTATAAATAATGTTATCTATTATTTTCCCCTTACTAGGTTCCTCCTCGATATAATGAATGTTCCCTTTTTCATCTCTAAGATATTGCCTACCTGCAATTAAACATCCCTGTACCATCAAATCGCCTTCCTGATTATAATATGATACAATCTTTTCCTGCGATTCATTTGCATCTAATACTATAGGAACCGTAACCTTATAGTACTTATCTCCATCTCCCCATGAAGGCTCCACTTCCGGTTTCTCTATCTTAGTAATCTTATACGATGTTCCAGTATAAAATTTTGTATAGTTTATATTTTTTAGTGAAGCATTTACCTTTTGCATCGCGGCTGCATTTTTTTCGTCTTTTTCATCAACCACCGCCTTTACCATCGTGTGCATATCTTCTACGCTAATTTCTTTTCCTTGTGCCGTATAATATGCAACTTCCACATCTGTATTATTCATAAGACTTTCAATAGAATCTAAGATACCATCTTCCGACATACTATTATATATGTGAATACCAGCTATATGCGTAGATGACTCCGGCTCAGTTGCTTTACGATAATAATCGTAATCCGGACAGATTAATTTTCGAAAATACATTGTACCATTCACATAAAATCTATTAAAGACCATATACTGCTCTCCTGTTGCGCCATAAATTTTACTATCCAAAGATAATTCCTTACCATCCAGAATGATTCCAATTTCTCCAGATGCCTTTTCTCCTACTTCCATTCGACTAATCACATCATAATCATCCCCATAAATTACATCCCTATTTTCATAATTAAATGTTTCATATTCGAAATCTGTAATCAATCCCTCACTTGGTTTATATAACGCCCACAAACCATCCTCAGTTTCATTAACCATATATTTATCGCCGTACGAACTTACATTGGCATATTTTGCGGGCACTACAACATTTCCCTCTTGGTCAATGACACCGTAATACAACTTATCTCCCTCTTTTCTACAAATAGAGCCCTCAGAATCTACATCATAATATCTTCCTATTTCCTTTTTTATCGTTCCATCCAATTTCACCACATCATATTGTTTTTCATCAGAATTAATGGTCTGATAACATAGTATGGTTGCTTTTTCCTCAGAACCACAATCCGCCCCGGATACCGGTCTATATGTCCCCCAAAAAACATATATCCCATCATATTTTGTCTTTGTTTCTTTTTTAGTAGATAGGTTATAGAAACATACTACACCGTCTTTCATCCCGACAACTGCATGCCCTCCTACTGCGTAGACCTTGGAAAATCCTAAATCATCAGAATAAACTACTGACCAATTTTCTGCACTGGCTGCATATGCACGCATCGTTTCCATTGCTGTTCCCTCACAACACGATGTTACAATCAGTGCCAGCACTAATCCTACGGCAATTTCAAATCTTCTTTTTCTGTGTATCATTCTTCATTCCTCCCTGCTTGCTATACTATATTGTATCTCTCTATTACAATACAGTTTTTGATTCTCTTCATACTTTTTCAAGTGCAACCGTTACCTCTTCACTACGCATTCAATCAATGTTTTAATAACTATTTCCATATTTACCTCCTGCATATGACAATTAAATATCTTCCTCTAGATTACTATGTGGTCAATTATAGCAATACTAATGTATTTTGTAAATATACTTTTCTTTTATAAACTAATAATTATAAGAACCCCTAGAGGACTCCATCACTAACTTTAACAAGGAGTGATTTCTGCATGTTTACGACTTTTTCAACATGTAGAATACGTTCTTAATAATATACCTAACGAGAAATGGAGGAAAATATGCTTGGAGACCAAATTAAATACCTGCGTCATCTGCACAAAATTAGTCAAGTGAAGCTTGCTGAAGAAATCGGCGTCACGAAGCAGACCGTCAGCAATTGGGAAAACAACAATATTATGCCTTCTGTAGAATTACTAAAAAAATTATCTATCTATTTTTCTTGCTCAACTGATTATCTGTTAGAATTAAATCAAGGCTCGACGGAACTGTTTATTGATACCTATGGTTTGGAAGATCAACAAATTGTTCATCTTCAGCAAATTGCTAATGACTATAAAGAATTACTTAGAAAATAATATAAAGAAAGGCTGTGACTTTTACCAAAAATCACAGCCTTTCTTTATGATCAATCCATCTCCCAGTGCGCATGACTGCCTTTGTCCGTTCTTGTCACGACAAGCTTCGTGCCTACCTGCGCCTTTAATTCGCTGACATGTGAGATAATTCCAACCAAGCGCTTGCCGCCTGACAATTCATTCAACACAGCGATCGCTTGGTTTCTCGTCTCCTCGCTCAACGCTCCAAATCCCTCATCGATAAACATCGTATCTATGTGTACACTGCCTCGGCTGTCCTGTATCATGTCAGCCATCCCTAGCGCCATCGCAAGCGCTGCAACAAAAGATTCTCCACCCGATAGCGTTTTCACATCACGCACCTGATCATTAACGATGCTATACACATCCAGATCCAGACCAACCTGTCCCACGGTCCGCAAATGTTCCAGATCCCGACATCGAAGTTCGAATTGATGATTTGTCATCCGCACCAGACGCTGATTGGCACGGTCAATAATCTGTGCAAAATAACGCCGCTGAATATATGTTTGAAAATTAACGTGCCGTTTAGAAATTCTTCCATTCGCAGTATTATCTAAGTTGGCTAATATCTCGGCATGCCGTTTCATGCTGTCCCTTTTTTCGTACAGCTTCGTTCCGGCTTCATATGCACGCTCATTTTCTTTCACCACATGATAAAGTTCTTTCACCTGTGCCTCTAATGATTTCTGTCGGCGCCCAAGTTCCTCTCTTTGCTGCAATAATTGCTGTAGTTCTATTGGTTTCTTATCCTTGGTCTGCTGTTCCAGATCACGGACACGTTCTTCGGTCAGCTTGCACGCTTGCTCATACTCATTAATCTGCTGCTGAAATGCATCTAATTGCTGCTTGTCCATGCGCGCATTTTGGTACGCTTCCTCATTTTCAAAGTCCTGCTCTGTTAAGCTTTGTGTATACGCCGTTTCTGCCTGCGCCACTGCCTCAACACAACGCTCTAAATGAGCAGTCTCTGCCTTACGTTCTCCCTCTCGTTCCTGCTTTTCCCGAGCAAATTTTTCATGCTTCTTTTCTGCAGCGGCTGCTTTCTGCTTGATCTGTGCGATCTTTGCCTGCCATTCATTAAGGTCATTTTGGTACTGATCCGGGATATCCTGCAACACGGCATCTTGTATTGTTCGTTGTGAAACAGTTGGCATCTCATCGTCGTGTAGTTGCGACTGCAGGGCTTCCCATTTCCCCTGTATCCCCGCCAACTTTTGCTGCAACTGCACTACCTGTTTTTGATCCTGTTCCCGTTTCGATTGCAAACGTCTTTCCTGCTCTACCATTGTTTCAAACACAGCATCCGCAGATCCCATCCTATCAGATTTCTGATCATGATCCACATCGTGTTCCATCACCGGATGATGCACGTTTCCACACACCGGACAAGGTTCCCCCTCCACCAGCGTCAAACGCAATTGCAATGCCTGATTATCCATGATCTGGACATGAATTTCCTCATACTCCTGTTCACTTTGCTGTAAAAGAGTCTCCGCTTCCTGCAGTTTTCCTTGGCACGCCATAAACTCTGCCTGTAATTTTTGTATTTCCTGCAACCGAATAAGTCCCTCTTTACGGACACGTACCTTTTCTTCCAGCACAGGAACCTCTGTTTCCAATTGCTTTCCCAATGACCGGTAATCGTTTTCTATCTGTTCCATTTTCGGGACATTTTCTTCAAACCATTGTTTTAACTGTTCCAATCGCTGCTTGCAATCTGCAGATTCTTTTCTGCGTTCCGTTACAATTTTGGCATCCTTGTCGACAACCATCGCACGCCGACCGGCATCCAGCTTAAGCCGCATTACATCCACTGTTTCCTTCTGCACTGATAACTGTTCTGCTTTCTTATGGTGGCGTTCTAACTCTTCAAACAGTCGATTGATATTGGTGCCCGCTTCGATCTGTGCCGATATTTTTTCTAATGTCTTTCCTACATTTTCCTTGTCATTTTCCACTTGTCCAAGCTGCTGGTTGCTGTCTTCACATATACGCTTTGCCAGAGCAAGCAATTCATCGCGATGTGTCTCACTAAATAGCACTTCCAAATCATTCCATTGCTCGTCAAGTACCGCATCAACCGCCTGTATGCGCCCAAGTTCTTTGATGATATCTTCTCGATTTCCGATCAGCTTTCCATAAACGCTTTTTGCCTCCAACGCCAATTCCCGCTGAATCTGTTCATAGATCGATGTATCAAAAATCCGCGCAAAAATTTCTTTGCGCTCTTCCGATGTCGCATGCAAAAGCTTAATAAAGTCGCCCTGCGCAAGCATTGCGATCTGTGTGAACTGATTACACCCCAGTCCAATGATCTGCTGTATTTTTTCGTTTGTTTCCTTGGTTTTCCCGGCAAATTCTGTACCATCCGGCAATATAAGACTTACCTTTGTGCCCGTCGTTGTCTTTAACCGCTCCCCTTTTTTGTTCCATTTGGGCTGATCCGGACTTCTCGTAACCAAATACTCCCGACCATCGTAGTCAAAGCAAAATCTTACTTCTGTTTTTTCTCCGGGTTTTGCAAACTGACTGCACATCATCTCACCGCTGCGCTTGCCACCGCTGGTTTCCCCATATAACGCATAGCATATTGCATCAAAAATTGTGGTTTTTCCCGCACCGGTATCTCCTGTGATCAAAAACAAACCCTGACTTTTGCCGGTGAAATCAATTTTTTCGTCCCGATAAGAGCCAAACGCTTTCATTTCAATATATATTGGTTTCATACTCATTTCCTCTCAAATAATATCTTCAAGACAATTGACAACTTGCAGCTATGCTTTTCCTGCTTTCCATTTCATATTTCCAAGCCAATTAACATCTTGCAGTTATGCTTATCACATTCTCTCATCACACAACGCCATAGCTCAACCCTCTTTGCTTCCATCACACTTAGCAATAATCTGCTGTAATTCCAATTCTTCCTCTTCGCTCATCGGCTGATCATTCATCATCTGATAAAACTCCCGGAATGCTTCTAATGGACTTAACTGTGTATTCTCTATTTCCTGCTGTTTCATTCTTGCCATTGTACGCGTATTCTCAATCCGTACCTCCAAAATACGGTCAAAACATTCATCCAGCTGATCTTTTGGGCGGTATAAACCTGTTTCATCCGTTAAAACAATACTCACATAATCGTCTCGATGCGCCTCGGCACTCCGAATTACTTTTTCCAAAGTTCCCCGCAGACTGCAGACATCCCGAAGTGGGCGCAGCGGTATTCGTTCTATTTTCGGACTGTCCCCTTTTTCGCCCAGCGTCACCATGGTAATTCCCTTCTCATGATGCTCTTCGCTGACAGAATATTTTAACGGCGTTCCGCTATAACGAATATGCGCCTTGCCCACCGGCTGCTCCCCATGAATATGTCCCAGCGCAACATAATCAAACGCCTCTACCATATCAGTATGAACACTATCGATACCACCCACTGACAAATACATTAATTCCGAATCGCAGCGCTCAACTTCGCCATTACCACCCACAAAAAATTGGTGCGCCACCAATATATTTCTTTTTGTAAAATCAATTCCTTCCCGTTCTAACACTTTACGGACCGCCATATCATAGTCCGTAATTTCCTGTCCCGGAAAAAGGACTCTAGCCTGACCCGGTTTCAAGAAAGGCAGTAAATATACCGCCACCTCTCCATACTCATCCTGCAAGATCACTTTGCGCAGATGTTCCTCCTCTGTCGTCGGGATCATAGTTGATACGACTATCTTCTGTCTTTCCAAAAAAGAACTTGCATATTTTAATCGGAGAGCACTATCATGATTTCCTGCGATCATACACACCGGGATCTGTGGATCCAACGATGCTATCTCATTTAGAAAATGATCAAAGATCTCATACGCCTCACCCGACGGCACCGATTTATCATATATATCACCCGCGATCAATATCGCATCGGGGCGGTGAATTGCGGCCTGTTCCACAATTTGATGCAAAATATCTTCTTGTTCCTCGCGCAAACTATACGCGTACAATTGTTTTCCAATATGCAAGTCTGATATATGAAATAATTTCATGCTAATTTCTCATCCCTTTCTCCATCTGCAAACATATACTACTGCCTAAAAAGTAAGAGCAACACCAACATTTTGTAATGAGCTACATTGCAAAACAGCAATATCCCAATAAATAAGAAAACAATAGGCAACAAGAACGTCACCAATTACGTGTGACGTCCCTGTTACCTATCTTTTGAAACCGCGATTAATCTACTAATACCATGCGAACTGCACCATACATTCCCGCATCATTTCCAAGCTCTGCAAGACGAAATTCTTTATCTTTTAATGCAAACATAACATTTTTCTCATATTTTTCTTTGGTGATATCAGCTACGACCTGTCCGTTTTTAGAAACACCGCCACCGATAACAAATGCCTCCGGATCAATAACCTGCGCTGTATGAGCAAGTCCAAGTCCCAAATACTCTGCAAATTCATTAACCACATCTTCTGCCATGTCGTCTCCGGCCTTGTATGCATCGAAAATCTCTTTGCCGGTAATCTCCGGATAATCGCGCAATAAAGAAGGCGTGTCTGTATTGGCAACTTTTTCTCTGGCACTGCGCATGATTGCTGTTGCAGAAGAATACTGCTCCAAGCAGCCCCTCTTACCACAGCCACACACTCTCGTCTCATGCAGGTTGACCGTCAAATGACCGATCTCACCAGCCGCACCATGGGAACCTGTTACAATCTTACCATTCATAACGATTCCACCGCCGACACCGGTTCCAAGCGTCACCATTACAATGCTGTCAAATCCGCGGCCGCCGCCTTTCCACTGCTCGCCAAGAGCTGCCACATTTGCGTCATTACCAACTTTGACTTTCTGAACCCCTGTCAGTCTGGTTACCTCATCTGCCACCGAAAAGATTCCCCAGCCGAGATTTGCGCATTTCAAAACAACACCCTCTTCTGTGATCGGTCCCGGTACACCCATGCCGATTCCAAGAATATCTTCTGTCGCAATATTTTTCTCCTCATTCTTTTCTTTGATCGATGCCGCAATATCCGGCAAAATCTGCTCTCCGCCATCTTCTTTGTGTGTCACGATTTCCCATTTATCGATCATGGTTCCTTCTTCATCAAAAAGTCCCATCTTTACCGTTGTTCCCCCGATATCGATACCATATATATAGTTTGCCATAGTTTCCTCCATTTCTTCCTTATGTACTCTCCGAATCTACTGAACGAAGAATTTCGAGCGTACATCCTTCATAATATTTTGTAATAAGTGTACCAAATTTTCTGTAATCTGTCATCAGAAAGAAAATAAATGTACTGATTTTTCGTGGATAACTTTGATAACCTGTGGATTTCTCCCCATTTTTGTTGAGTTATCCACTAATTGTCCGCAAAACAGGACAGTTATCCACAATTTCGGACAAATGACCTGTATTATGGTCAGTCCCTATTCCGACACACTGTCCGGCTTATTGGTCTGTCCCTGTTTCCGGCTCCCTGTCCGGCTTATTGGTCTGTCCCTGTTTTCGGCTCTCTGTCCAATTTATTAACCTGTCCCATTTCCGGACCAATTTCCACATCTTTCCCAGCAAAATTCACATCTTAATATCCTGAAATCCCGGATAAGGACTCATCATTGTCTATCCAGCTTTGCACCTCGATCACCCGATAATGCTCTTCATCATCACGTACGATCACCTGCTTGATTCCCGCATTAATGATCATTCGCTTACACATCGAACAACTATTAGAATTGTGTACATATTCTCCTGTTGACACCTCACGACCCGACAAATACATCGTCGATCCAATCATTTTTTCCCGCTCTGCGCTGATAATCGCATTCGCTTCCGCATGCACACTGCGGCACAATTCATAACGCTCTCCGCGCGGTATTTTCATTTCTTCGCGAATACATCGATTAATATCTGTGCAGTTCTTGCGGCCTCTCGGCGCTCCTACATATCCCGTTGCAATTACTTCGTCATTTTTTACAATGACAGCACCGTAACGCTTTCGCAGACAGGTTCCCCTCTGCGACACGACATCTGCCAGATCCAAATAATAATTAACTTTATCGCGCCTTTCCATCATTAAAACCTCCATCCACATGAACCCCTCTGTGTTCTACAGAAGTAGAAAACACGATCAGTGTTTTGGTTCGTCCATATTGCTGCAATTCACCAATGAATTGATCCAACTCATGTGTACTAGGGAACCACACTTCCAAAAGCATAGAATAATCTCCCGTCACACAATTGCACTCTACCACATTCGGGCAGGCTTTGATATACGGATAAAACTGCTCCTTATCGATCGGCGATACTTCCAAGTTGATAAACGCCTTGATATGATAGCCCATCTTGACCGGATTAACCGTCGCGTGAAAGCCCTCTATATAACCAGCTTCAATCATATTGTCAATGCGCACCGATACCGCAGGCGATGACAAAAACACTGCTTCCGCAATGTCTTTCAATGACATTCTCGCATTTTCCTGCAGCATACGCAATATTTCTCTATCTACATGATCTAATTCCTTATTCTTCATCGCAAAACCTCCATGCCCATATATTCTGTCAATTTCTTCCGTTGCTATGAATTACAATTTCTATCACTATATTCACTTTCGCAGCCCCTGCTCAACATGGCAATTGATAGTGATTCTTTATACTTACATCCATCATTTGAATCACTGCACGATCGCACATCGGCAGCCCTCATTTGAATCACTGCATGGTCACGCTTAATATGATGCAGATCACCGCCATGATAAACATAATTCCCGCACAAATGCGTGCAATCATTTTGGATCTTCCCATCCAAAGCATACTATTTAACCTTGATTGCTGCTTGTCCTTTGTGATCTCTTCCAAATATTCTAAGATTTCCGGCGGAATTTCTCCGGTCTCCTCAGACTCTGCCGCAAGCTCTGCTTCATCCGGCTGTATTGCATTCCACTGATTTAGCAAGCCTTTCGCCTCTTCCAAGCGCTCTGCAGCAACACAAACATCTGCACCGGAAGCCACCATTCCCAACTCGCCCGTATACAGCTTGCCCTGCACCGGACTGACTGATGGCTGCACAAAAGCTTGCAATCCTGCATCTTTTAATCGTCCTACCAGCATATTTCCCTCTACTTCACTGGCAACATGGGTCAACTTTGCAAAATCTGCCATACGCATCTTTCCTTTCCATGTGCTATCTCTCAATAAACACAATCTTTGTCCTGCAAATAACTTCTTTCATCATACCACAAATCACTTTTCTATGCCACGCGCAATTCTCTTTTCTGTACTGTGCGCAATTCTCTTTTCTATATGGTTGATGATTGACAGAATTGCCAAACCACCTTATACTGATAAATGTTATTACTAATACAATCTGGGGAGCTAAGGAGATTACTCCTATGCTGAGAGGGACCTGTTCCGACCCATATACCTGATCCGGCTAATACCGGCGTAGGGAGATGGATTCCATATATAAGGCACACATTCTATCCGAAATGTGTTTCAGACTATATGTACTTTCGCTTATAATAAGCACCTCAGATACTTTTTGAGGTGCTTTTTTGCTTAATAGGAAACTCCAGCTATTATTTTTGCCAATGCAGCCCCTCAGACAAGGAGGAAATTATGAGTTATACAACACAGATGGATGCTGCCAGACAGGGCATCATCACACCGGAAATGAAAGCGGTCGCAGCAAGCGAACACATTGCCGAAGACGAACTTCGTGAGCTGATCGCTCTCGGTCAGGTTATTATTCCTGCCAACAAAAATCACAAATGCTTGAAGCCAAACGGTATCGGCAGCCGCTTACGCACCAAGATCAACGTAAATCTCGGAACTTCCAGAGATTGGACGGACCTAGACATGGAAATGGAAAAAGTAAAAAGTGCGGTAGACATGGGTGCAGAAGCAATCATGGACTTGAGCTCCTGCGGCGATACACAGAAATTCCGCCGCAAGCTGACGAGTGAATGTCCGGCTACGATCGGTACTGTACCAATTTATGATGCTGTTGTTTATTATCACAAAGCATTAAAAGACATCACCGCTAAAGAATGGCTCGATATTGTGCGTATGCACGCAGAAGACGGCGTTGACTTTATGACGATCCATTGCGGTGTCAACAAAGAAACTGCTGCCCGTTTTAAGCGTAACAAGCGACTGATGAACATTGTTTCCCGCGGCGGTTCAATTATTTTCGCTTGGATGGAAATGACCGGACAAGAGAATCCATTTTATGAATACTATGATGAAGTTCTTGATATTTGCCGCGAGTACGACGTCACGATGAGCCTCGGTGATGCATGCCGTCCGGGCTGCCTCAAAGATGCATCTGACATTTCTCAGATTCAGGAACTTATTACTTTGGGCGAATTAACAACCCGTGCTTGGGAAAAGGATGTCCAGGTAATGATCGAAGGTCCGGGACATATGCCGCTCAACCAGATCAAGGCAAATATGGAAATTCAAAAAACAATCTGTAAAGGTGCTCCATTCTATGTATTAGGACCTTTGGTTACTGATATTGCACCGGGATACGATCACATCACTTCCGCAATCGGTGGTGCGATCGCCGCTACTTATGGTGCATCTTTCCTGTGTTATGTTACACCGGCCGAGCATCTTAGATTACCGGATCTTAACGACGTAAAAGAAGGAATTATCGCTTCCAAGATCGCTGCTCATGCTGCCGATATTGCCAAGGGACTGCCGGGCGCACGCGACTGGGATGACGCAATGGGCGCCGCACGTCATGATCTTGATTGGGACAAAACCTTTGAACTGTCTATCGATCCGGAAAAGGCAAAGGCTTACCGTGAAGGTGCAAAACCAGAAAAAGAAGATACCTGTTCTATGTGTGGTAACTTCTGTGCAGTCAAAAATATGAACCGCATTTTGGATGGCGAGATCGTATCCATTTTTGACGAATAATCGACGGCAGTTATAGCTGCGGAATAAATGATCACAGTAATATTAACTATTGCCGGATGAAGCAATTACAACTATTGCGCTATATATTATAATGATTATATTTTGGCCTTCGCATACAAAACATCAGATGCGAAGGCCACATTTTCAGTAGAAAGAGAAAGGAAGATGGGATTATGAAAACAGCACTTACTATTGCAGGATCTGATTGCAGCGGCGGCGCAGGTATTCAAGCCGACCTAAAAACAATGACTGCCTATGGCGTATATGGAATGAGTGTTATCACTGCCCTGACTGCACAAAACACACTTGGCGTTACACAGAACAATTTAATAAATGCTGATGTCGTATCTGCACAGCTTATGTCCGTATTGTCGGATATCACCCCAAACGCCATCAAGATTGGCATGTTAGGAAATGGACAGATTGCCACTGCTGTTGCCGAAATCCTACAGGATTTTTTCTCACCATCAACGCAATCACCTTCTTCCCTGCAAGCTCACGAAAATGCTATTTCCAATTCTTCCATCCCATCTCATGCAAATACTATCCCCATCGTGATAGACCCTGTACTTGTTTCTACCAGTGGCAAAACTTTACTTGACGAGGATGGTATCCGTGTTCTGACCGAACAGCTTTTCCCAATGGCAACGCTCATAACCCCTAATATTCCCGAAAGTGAATATCTCTGCAATCGTATTTTCAATGCGTTACCAAAACCTTGCGCGATAACAAATGCTGACGACATGATAAAAGCGGCACAAATCATGTACCGCCATTATGGATGTGCTATTTTATTAAAAGGCGGACATGCCACCGGGAATGCAGACGATCTGCTTTACGATGGAACTGTTCATTGGTTCCACGCCTCCCGCATAAACTGCACGAACACACACGGTACCGGATGTACATTATCCTCTGCCATTGCAAGTGCCCTTTGTCTAGGCAAAACACTTCCCGATGCGGTATACTCAGCCAAAGAATATGTCCGTGGCGCAATGTCTACCGGACTTGATCTTGGACACGGAAACGGGCCTCTTAATCACTGTTGGAATATTAACAAATAATATCATCTGCCATTTCACAAATTTCATTCCACACCGTGCTATTGGAAGAATCTTTCATACCATATACATAACAGTCCGTTTCTTTTGCCGCTTTCACTGCATATATTGCATCTTCAAAAATTATCGTATCCTTTTGTGCAACATCATAATGTTCGCATACCCATTGATATATTGCTCCGCTGCGTTTATTCAAGCCAATCTGCTCGCTGTCAAAGATATCCCGAAAACAGTTCAATACACCCAATCTCTCCATTGCCATCTCTGCACATTTTCGCTCCGATGTCGTCAAAATGCAAAGAATGCTATCCTCTTTTTGGGACAGTTTCCGGATCAAATCCAACATTCCTTCCTTTGCCGGGATCGACGTACGATATTTTTCTCGAATATAGGCAAAAATTCCTTCATTAATTTCCGGGACAGATTTATCCACTCCAAGCAACTGAAAATATTCCGCCGATTCGTCCATCGTCATTGTCTCTATCCGCTGCTCAAGATCATCCGGAACCGCCACTCCCTGCGCAACCAAATAATTACGTCCAAGATGGAACCACTCTACCATAGAATTCAAGATTGTTCCATCCATATCAAAAATGTAAAGTTTTGCGTCCTTCGCCAATACTTTACGTATATCATTCCTATCCATGATTCAGAAATCCTCTCTATGTTTTATGATCGGATATACCACCCTTTTATACGCAGTTGTTATACTAATACAATCTTTGTATCCGATCATCCCGCCCTTTATATCAGCTGTTATACTAATTTAGGCTCGATATTTGATCATCTCGCCCTCACCTATAACCTAATATTTTTTCAGTGCATTACGACACTTTACTTTGATAGCATCTCACGAGTCAATTCCACCAGTTTCTTTGTTGCTGCACCCGGATCTTCCTGACCAAAAATCGCTGAAATTACAGAGATCCCATCAATTCCTGTTCCGGCAAGCTGCATCAAATTGTCTGCACTGATTCCACCGATGGCAACCACCGGAATTGACACGGTATCTGTGATTTCTTTTAACTCCTCAAAACTCATCGCCGTCGTGTCCTTTTTGGTATCCGTATGGAATACCGCTCCAACGCCGATATAATCTGCTCCCATCTTCTCAGCGTCTATCGCTTCCTGTAAATTTCCTGCCGACAGACCAATAATCTTATCCTCTCCCAAAATTTCACGCGCCTTGCGATACTCCATGTCGCTTTGTCCAATATGAACACCATCTGCATCAATCTCTTTTGCTGCATAAATATCATCGTTAATGACAAAAGGCACTTGATATTTGGCTGCAATAGCTTTAATTTCCTTTGCCTCTGCCACCATCTCCTCATGTGTGAATGATTTCTCGCGCAACTGCAAAAAAGTTGCTCCATTTTTCAATACATCTTCCACCTGATCGGCTAGCTTAGCCCCATTCAGCCAATATCTGTCCGTAATTGCGTACACCATCAAATCTTCCGCTTTCATTTTAGCCTCCATTCTTTCTACGAATTCGCTATGCTCTTTCTTACACTTCTTCAATTTTGGCACCCTGCAAAAAGGTTTCATTATCCATATTGCTCATTGCGTCCATCAAAAACATACGGAAAGATCCCGTACCACCATTCGTGCTCTGAACCTTTTCATATGCAAGCTCTCCTGCATATCCGTATGCACTAATGCAAACCGCTGTCGCTTCCAGCAAGTTATCGGGATTGGCAGCCGCAAACACTCCCACTGCACTGGATAGCATACATCCCGTACCCGTTACTCGTGACATCATTGGATGCCCATTTCGAATAAGATATGCCTTATTTGCATCCGCCACCACATCGATCGGGCCACTAATGGCAATTACAGTATTCAATCGTTCGCTCAATTTCTTCGCATACTCAGCAATTCCATCAATTGTATCTTCCGATGCAAGATCTTCCGATGCTGCATCTACCCCATTTGCCTTAGAACTTTTATCTCCGACAAATTTCACCTCCGAAATATTTCCACGAATTACCGAAAAATGAACTTTATCCAATAAATTTTCCAACACTGCATTTCTATGTGCAGCCGCTCCTGCTCCAACCGGATCAAACACCAACGGATGATCTACCTTGTTATTAACCATACCTGTGCGCAACATACTCTCTTGATAATGTCCCGCTGTATTTCCCATATTAATAACACTGCCTGCACATGCCGCTGCAATCTCCTCAACCTCATCCGGATCATCTGCCATCGTTGGGGATCCTCCACACGCCAATGTCATATTGGCACAATCTGTTGCCGTAATATAATTCGAAATATTATGCACCACTGGTGCTTTTTCCTGAATATTTGCAAAAATCTCTGCACTGTCTTTTAAAATATCGCCTATCATCTGTATACCTCATCTTTCTTATGCTATGTTATTTTGTCATAAAGTTTACGCCAACCAAGGGAAGTCGCATCATCCTGCATCCTTATCCTTAAAAGAAAAAGGCAGAAGAAAAAGCCATACCGATGGTGGTATGCCCCTTCTTCTGCCTCACGACAAAATCTATATTAAGGTTATCATATAACATAAAACTTGTCAAATCTAGCCAGATCAAGACAATGCACTCTTATCTGGCCAAATCAAGACAATGCATCCGTTCATTTTACGTTATATATTCTGTCAGCTTCCTCCTCACTAAGCGAAAATGTTCTCTGCAATTGTGATAATATCGTTTCTTTCGGTATCTTCATATTTCTCAGCATGGCTACCGTCTGCTCTATAGTTTCCGCACGGCCTTTTGTATGACCTTCCTCACGGCCTTCCTCACGACCCTCTACACGTCCCTCCTCACGGCCTTCCGCTCTGCTCTCCGCCTTTAGATCCTCAATCGCTTTACACATATCCACTTTCCCCCTGTCTTGCTTAATTTCCAATCCTATCCCTGCAACCGTATTGATCACATTAGCTGCCGGCAGATCAAGACGATGCATCCGTTCATTTTGTGTTATATATTCTGTTAGCTTCCTCCTCACTAAGCGAAAATGTTCTCTGCAATTCTGATAATATCGTTTCTTTCGGTATCTTCATATTTCTCAACATAGCTACCGTCTGCTCTATAGTTTCCGCACGGCCTTTTGTATGACCTTCCTCGCGGCCTTCCTCACGACCCTCCTCACGACCTTCCGCTCTGCTCTCCGCCTTTAGATCCTCAATCGCTTTACACATATCCACTTTCCCCCTGTCTTGCTTAATTTCCAATCCTATCCCTGCAACCGTATTGATCACATTAGCTGCCGGCAGATCAAGACGATGCATCCGTTCATTTTGTGTTATATATTCTGTTAGCTTCCTCCTCACTAAGCGAAAATGTTCTCTGCAATTCTGATAATATCGTTTCTTTCGGTATCTTCATATTTCTCAACATAGCTACCGTCTGCTCTATAGTTTCCGCACGGCCTTTTGTATGACCTTCCTCGCGGCCTTCCTCACGACCCTCCTCACGACCTTCCGCTCTGCTCTCCGCCTTTAGATCCTCAATCGCTTTACACATATCCACTTTCCCCCTGTCTTGCTTAATTTCCAATCCTATCCCTGCAACCGTATTGATCACATTAGCTGCTGACAGATCAAGACGATGCATCCGTTCATTTTGCGTTATATATTCTGTCAGCTTCTGAGCGTCCACAGAATACTTTATCGTCTGCAGCACCTCCCGCAAACTTGTGTGAAACTTCTCAAAATCATCTTCTGATAGTGTCATTGGTTGAATTAATTGTACTCTGTAGTCAGGAACGAAGTCAAGTAATTTACTGTCATTAATGTCGTACATTTCCCGCAATGAAAGCGGTCCATCCCATGGTTCTGTCCCGAAATATAATGTCAACGTAATAACAGGCAGTATCTTATCTGTCCTTAAAAATCCCGACAAAAACTCTCCGTTATTTCGCATGGTTTCACTGGAAAACCTCTTATTTCTTCGATTATCTGCTGCAATCATAGCAACCTGTTTATCATACTGCAGCGCATCATAAACCATGTTACGCACCGGCATTGCATAATGCACCTCCATCTGATTCTCAACGCCCAATATCACATAGTTTACGTGAGAGTCCTGCATCATTGCTGCAAACTTTAGCAGATCGCGGTGTTTCTGCGCCAAACTACTGTCGCGCGTTTTCTTCTTGGTACGCTTCTTCATTCGAGAACCTTCTGTACTAATGTCCACTTCTCGTGACGATCCATGTTCTCCAGTTGCTGCCGGCAACGTAACCAACTCCGTAACATCCTTCTCCGTAAGATTCTCCGGCTTTATCTTTTGTTCTCCATCATACAGAAAAAAGTTAAAGACATCCGCAAAAATCTCCGGGTTTCCTATGTACTCTTTAACGATTGTATCCTTAATAATATCCCTCCTACCCTGCTATATCGTTGAATGTTGCTTGTCTGGATTTTAGTATATGATATTTTTGACATTATTTCAACATTTTATTTCATTTGTCATAATAAACATGGCATTTATCAATAATTACCATTTCTAAAAAGGTATAACTCTTAAAACGCTTTCTACGCAACACTTTGTAAACAATTGTTTCTGTTTGAAGAGGAAGGAGGCAACCGCAAAACAACATGTAATTCTTGATATTTCCAGATGGTTCATGCCATTCACGGAATATCGAAACATATTAACACCGGGGCGAAAGGATTCACCCCGAACATTTATCACAAGGAGGTAACTACTATGATAGTACAACACAATATTACAGCGATGAACGCTAACAGAATGCTTGGCATGACAACAAATTCTCTTTCTAAGTCTACAGAGAAACTTTCTTCCGGTTACAGAATCAACCGTGCAGCAGATGATGCAGCAGGTTTGACAATTTCTGAGAAGATGAGAAAGCAGATCCGTGGTTTGGATCAGGCTTCTACAAACGCAGAAGATGGTGTATCTGCAGTACAGACTGCTGAAGGTGCTTTGACAGAGGTTCACAGCATGTTACAGCGTATGAATGAGTTGGCAGTACAGGCTTCTAACGGAACAAACAGCCAGTCTGATCGTCAGGCTATCCAGGACGAGATTTCACAGCTTACTACTGAGATTGATCGTGTTGCTGAGACAACAAAGTTCAATGAGACTTACTTGTTGAAGGGTGATAAGGGAACAAAAGATATTACTTTAGAGGCTCATGACGCCGGATTAAAGGGCTCATTAACCAATAATGGTAATGGAACTGCCACTTTTGTAATGGATGCATTAGAAGCTGGTGATTCTGTAAGTATCGGTGGTAAAACATATACGATTGGTTCCTCAAAGGCAGAGGTTGAAGCTGAATATGATAAACAGGTGACTGCGGCAGGTAATAAGGTTACTATTAATGGTAAGGAAATCACTATTGTTGCTGATTACGGGGCAGATGAGGCTGCTGACAAAGCAGGCGGAAAATACAAGCTTGACGATGCAAAAGCTCTCATTGCTGAAGGATCAACAGTAACTTTTGCTAATGGAAAGACAATGAAAGCAATGAAAGGTGCTGATGATGGTGTTGACGATGAAGATAACACTATTATTACGGCTGGTCACGCATACGATTTAGCAAAAGATGAGCTACTTGCTGCTAACAAGATTGGCGTAACAAAAGATACCCCAGCTGTTGCAGTCACAGCGACCGACAATACCTTCGCAATTACACTTGGCAAAGCAGAGGTTGCTAATACATTGAGCTTTAGTCTTCATGTAGGTTCCGATGCTGACATGACAAACAAGATTCAGGTCAATATTGAAACTATGAACTCTGACTATTTAGGTGTCAAAAACTTAAACGTAGCAGATGATTCTGGTAAGGCTGCAACATATGCTATCGACGCTATCGCGGATGCTGTATCTAAGGTATCTTCTCAGCGTTCCGCTCTTGGTGCTGTTCAGAACCGTCTTGAGCACACAATTGACAACTTGGATAACGTTGTTGAGAACACCACATCCGCTGAGTCTCGTATCCGTGATACAGACATGGCAGAAGAGATGGTTGCTTATTCCAAGAACAACATCCTTCAGCAGGCTGGTCAGTCTATGCTTGCACAGGCAAATCAGGCAAACCAGGGTGTATTGTCCTTGCTTCAGTAATTAACCAGATCTTAGTTGTTTTCGACTCGAATGAACAGAAGCATATTTTTATTACAATGTTTAGAGGGGAAGCCTTTATGGCTTCCCCTCATTGCTTTTTATGCATCCATTATAACTTTTTCAAATATTCTTCTACATTCAAATAGGCCACATCTTCCTGTGTACTCACGCCTGCTTGAACGAGAGATGTTGTGGCACCGCGATAGATCACATATTTTCCAATGATGGTTCCATATCGAAAGGCAGTATCCTCACATTTTTGTTTATCCAATAGATGTCTGCATTGTTGTAAAACAATCTTGTCACTATGTTTAATTTCATAGATTTCACAGGTTTCTTCCTCCGGATCAAAAACAACCATATCAAATTCGCCAATTGCAAACTGTAATCGGAATACTTCACAGTTCTTTTTAGAAAGTTTTGTTTCCAGAAGGACAATATCCTCCATCATTCTACCTTTAATTTCAGCTAATATTCTTTCCGTCACTCTCTTTCGTTCTACAAGTGATAAATCTCTAAATTTATCATCCTGCATAAGCGACTTGATAAGTGACTCTGCTTGCGAATATCGAATACCCGGCTGTGAAAACGCAGTTCTTGCTTCTTTTCGATTATAGTCAGACATCCATCGCGTTTCTATGTCCACTGTCAAATCAAGTAAATCCAAATATTCTTTTATTTCAAACCGATGCGAATCTTGAATTTCAATCTTTCGCTCTTCTTTGTCCTTGATTTCTAACAGAGATTTTAGTGTCTCATTTACTTTTGAAATATCAATACGATCAAGAATATCTGTAGGTGCCTTTTTATCTTTTCTCAAATTACCTGCCGAAATTCTCAAATCACTAGATTGAAATTCTCTGGTCAACACCTCTATAGTGAATCGATGATTTATATCTTCCACAATTCTATTTATCGCATTCGTTAATTCGTTTTTCTCGTACAAATCCCGCAAAGAACGAAAATGATCCGCATATTCATAGTTCTTTAAAGAATGCTGAATATTTCGTGCAATAGCACTATCAACATACTCATCCGTATTTTTTTTAGAAGAAAAAATTTGGGCATTGTCATTATAGCGTTTCCCACTAAGACTCATCGTTCCACCATATTGGATATAATTATCAATACCAACAATTCCCAAAACATTTTCAAATTCACGATACGGAATAAATGTTGTATGGCACATAATACATCGGTCGTACAACTCTTCATCTTCTGTAAACATGAAGCCCAAAGAGTCTGTGCCGGAAAGCACAATTTTCATCCCACTTGCCGCAAATACATCGGAAAACAGCGCAGCCCCCTCTATAAAATCATTTAACAACGTAACTTCATCAATAAATATATAACGATACCCTTTTTCTTCCAAAATCCTTAAATCCTGATTCACATCGTCTAATATTTTGGTATCCTGTATCTGAATAAACACCGATTTACTTTTCATCGCCATATCCATATCCGCTATCAATTGACGAATCAATGTTGTTTTTCCTGTTCTTCTAAGACCGTACAAAATAAAAACTCTATCAGATACATCTCCATAAATATAGTCATAAAGTTGTTGATAACATTCACGTTTTCTCCATTTTATCACAGGCTGGACAAAACGTTCCAGTGCATCGCCAATTCTTGTAGTACATCGAAATTGTGCAACTTTTTTTTCTAAATCGACCTTCGAAAGCTCTACGTTTTTTATTGATTTTTGAAGTTCTTTTCTGCGCTCAATCTGACTAGAAAGCTGTTCGAATTCCTCTCCTTTAGTCCTTCTAGTATGTTGCTTGCCATTTTCACGCCATTGATAATAAGCGTATTCTCTGCCATTTATTTTCTTATAAGTTATGTTGCCAGTTGGAAGTGTTTCCATCTCGGCAATGATTTTATAGTATTCTTCCTTAGTCATAAACATCCCTCCTCATCCCTATTTTAACTTTTTTAACTTTCTTTGTAAAGTTAAAAAAGTTAAAAGATTATTTTCTATTTATGGGTATTTATATAATATTACATAATCACGTTTTCAATATGCAGAACAAAAGGCTGAATTATAGGAAAGAAAACCGATGAGAAAAGTAGCAAAATGTCATTCATATAATTCTCAACTTGTTTATGACATAATGAGCACACCGTGCTCATCTTAGGAGTTTCTTTGAAACTCCATTATGCGCAGAAATCATGCGCAATTATTATGATATATAATATAAACAAGTTGGCACAAAGTAGTTTATGTAATATGCTATAAACAACTTCGAAGAAGGAGGTGGCTGACCAAATTATTTGATTTTTTTACTAAATATACAAGTACACAATGAAAATTGTCCGCATAATGACTATGAACTGCAATTTTCAAAAAGATATGAAAGCAATTCGTGAAATTTTGAGGATGACTCAAGAAGAATTTGCAGAGAAAATAGGTGTTGAACAGGCAACGATTTCTCGAAATGAGCTGTGTAAAAATTTGCCGTCTCCTCAGCTAATGGAACGGGTCTATCAATTTGCATTTGACAAAAAAATACAAATAAATCAGTTGAAGAAGATGTTATGGGCAGAAAATTTAGCGTCAGATCACAAGCTGCTTTTTCATGGTGCCAAGAGTGAGATTGCCGGTGAAATTGATGTCACAATAGGACGAACCAACAATGATTTTGGATGTGGCTTTTACACAGGAGAAAGCTATGATCAGTCCATTTCATTTATTTCTAATTTCAACAAATCGTGTGTTTATTTTTTAGATTTTAATAATGTTGATTTACGCTGTAAAATGTATAACGTTGATCAAGAATGGATTATGACAATTGCTTATTATAGAAATGCTTTGTCGAAATATGCAGAGCATCCTATTGTGCAAAAGTTAGTTGCACAATCTACCGATATTACTCATACACATATGAACTTAGTTCTATTCCGGTATACAAAATTATTAAGCCAAAAGAACTACGAGAATTATTTTTAGCATATCACACATTGGATCCGTCACAGGCTATTGAACGGATTTTGGAAGCGAAAAATATTTTGCACGATGATGAAGGAGAATTGCAACGACAATATACAATATTTAAGAAGATTCGAAACGGAAAGCGAATACAGAGATTACCTTTTACTTAATGCAATGAGGGGAAGCCACAAAGGCTTCCCCTCTAAACATTGTAATAAAAATATGCTTCTGTTCATTCGAGTCGAAAACAACTAAGATCTGGTTAATTACTGAAGCAAGGACAATACACCCTGGTTTGCCTGATTTGCCTGTGCAAGCATAGACTGACCAGCCTGCTGAAGGATGTTGTTCTTGGAATAAGCAACCATCTCTTCTGCCATATCTGTATCGCGGATACGAGACTCAGCGGATGTGGTGTTCTCAACAACGTTATCCAAGTTGTCAATTGTGTGCTCAAGACGGTTCTGAACAGCACCAAGAGCGGAACGCTGCTCGGATACCTTAGCTACTGCATCAGCGATAGCATCGATTGCATATGTTGCAGCATTACCGGTACCATCTGCTACATTCAAATCTTTTATACCAAGATATGCAGCATTCATTGTCTCAATGTTCACATTAATCTTATTCGTCATGTCAGCATCAGAACCCACATGAAGGTTAAATGAAAGTCTATCTGCTACTTTAGCATTTCCTTTTGTAATAGTGAAAGTATACGGAGCGGAAGCATCATAATCACCGTTCTGTGTAGCAACTGCAACTTCTGGATCAGAATCTGCATCAACACCAATCTTATTTGCAGCTAAAAGTTCATTCTTCATCAATTCAATAGCTTTATCTGCTGTAATAACAGATGAGTCATTATCATCAATGCCATCATCCCCACCATTCAATACGTATGCTGTTTTTCCACCAGCAACAACAGTAGATCCTTCTTTTACAAGACCTTGTAATGCTGCTACATCTGCGGCATCATCACCATTACCTCCCGGCAAATCTTTTTTCTTCAACGCAGTTGCGCTACCTGACTTGTAAATTTTTCCATCTTTATCAATGTCGTAAGATGCACCATCAATAGTAACTGATGTTTTTCCGTCTGCGGGAGCTTTAATTAAGCCCTTAGCATCATTTTCCGCGGCACCAATCGTATATTCTTTTCCACCGATAGTTACTTTTTTGCCATAGTCTAAAGCACCTTCATCAATTGTAAAAGTAGCTTCAGTCGCACTATCAATTAAAGTTCCCTTAAGACCTGCATCATGACCTTTCA
Source organism: Clostridium sp. OM05-6BH (assembly GCF_003481635.1). Taxonomy (NCBI): domain Bacteria; kingdom Bacillati; phylum Bacillota; class Clostridia; order Eubacteriales; family Clostridiaceae; genus Clostridium; species Clostridium sp. OM05-6BH. The sequence continues at coordinate 234,630 of NZ_QULH01000003.1, forward strand.
TGGTAACATTCTTTGTACCATCGCCGCCCTTCAACAAATAAGTCTCGTTGAACTTTGTTGTCTCAGCAACACGATCAATCTCAGTAGTAAGCTG